>PLKU01000380.1 GCA_003140705.1 Acidobacteriaceae bacterium | reverse complement strand
GTGGGACAGTCGTTACAAGGGCAGGTCCGCTTCGTCTAGCGAGTGAGGTTACAGCATGGAAACAATCTTGATCGTTCTATTGGTGCTTTTTCTTCTCGGAGGCGGGGGCTGGGGATATTCGCGATGGCGGCGCTGACGCGGCTTCCGGATAAACACGCACACCTGCGTTCTGACCCTTTTGCGGGATGCCTTGAGGAAGATCAGCTCCGGACTCGATACGGTAATTCACTGCGCATCGTTCAAAGAAGGGCCGCTTCATGACCAAGAAAAGCCGGATCGAGAACGAAAGAAAGATTGGCTCCCGCTTAAAAAGGGAGATGGATCAGCCGCGACTGACCGAGTCGGTCCGCAAAGGTTTCAGCGCCCAAGCCGCACCGTCCATGGAGAAGCCTGCTGCCCATTCTGCGTGAGCGTGAGGCCTGGTCCTTTCAGCGCGCGCCACACTCAACTCCAATTTGCTCAATCTGCCGATTCTAGGCGGGCCTGGCAGGCTTCGATCGAGTTCGTGTAGTGGCTGAAGAAAGAGGTCTCTCGGGCTTGACCTCGGGTAATCGATCAAGCAGGACTGCATTCAACAGCGACTTGTGAACCTTGATGCGCCCGTTGTATTCGATGAACCCGAGTTTGCGAAATCGATTCATGAAGAAGCTCACGCGGGAGCGGGTGGTGCCGACCATCTCCGCCAGAGTCTCCTGCGAGATTTTGGGAATGAATTGTTCCGCTTCGCCAGGCTTGCCAAATTCCGCCATTAGCAGGAGTATCCGCGCAAGGCGCTTTTCACTGGAGTTGAAAAGCTGATCGACCAGATCGGCCTGAATGCGCATGCTTCGTTCCAGAATGACCTTCAAAAAGAGATCTGAGAAGCTATGCTCCAAATGCATCACGTGGATCATCTCTTCCCGGCTGATTTTGAGGGTGGTGCAGGAGGTGACGGCAGTGGCAGTGGCCAAACGCAGCCCAACCATTGCTGCGAGAGCCTCTTCGCCTACAAAGTCGCCCGCCGAGAGAAGCGCGATTGTAGCTTCCTTCCCCGCTGGGGAGACCACCGTAACCTTTGCGCGGCCCTTCTGAAGATAAAAGACCGAGTCCGCGGGATCTCCCTGCGAAAAGAAGGCTTCCTTCGGCGCCAATTGGATGATTCTCTTTCCTAGGCCGGCGCTCGCAAGGAAGGCGGCGGTATCGAATCGGGGCTTTTCAAGTTCAACCATCGAAGGGCCTACTTACGGATGCGGCCACGGCAGCGTGACCGCGGGAGCTGTGCACATAAGAATAGCCATCAGTTTAACAAAGCTGCTGCGCTAAAAGCAAACAATCATCTGCTCCAGGCATGGCCCGGGGATGCCAGATCTTTTCCATTCGACTAAGCATCAGTTGCAGCCTGAGCGGCTGTGCATCTCAATCAAACTTCACCATGGGATTACTCGGGCAGCGGAGTATCTGTTCAACTTTGCTCATCATTCCAGGAATGTTTCAAGTACTTTTAGATCGCATGTTCCCAAATTGACTATGACCAATCCCGTCGGGAATCTCACCACAGAAGCAATCGCCTAGAGATACTCATTGCGATAAATCTCTTACGCTCAAGGCCAGGCGTAACGTGCAAAGCGAGACCGTAACCGATGTTTCCTCCACAAAAGACGCGTGATTTGGCCCGCAGCCTCGTTGCCAGCGAGGCCGATGCAAGTACGACCTCCCTGCACACTGAAGCTGCAACTGTGCGCGTCTACGAGCGGCTGCGCCGACAACTCGGCGCACCCGTGGGAGTTGATGGTTTTCAGGCGCTGGCTTCCCGTGCCCTGGCTCTGGCCAAGTCGGAATCCCACCGACTTAACGCTGTGCAGGTAACGGCAAATGGAGGGTTGCGCGGGCTCGGCGAAGGTGAATCCCACACAGAAGCAGATGAGGACGGCGAGGCCGGGATCATTCTGATTGCGCAGCTGCTCGGGCTGTTTCTTACCTTGCTTGGCGAGGCAACAACGCTGAGTTTGATCGAAGATTTGCGCCTTCAGGTTGACATCGGGGAAGAGTCCGCGACGACCCCAGCGGACACTGTAGACTCGGTGGCCGACGGACAGGTCATGGCCGCGGCTTTCGAGGACCTTCTGCTGGAAATTGACCGGCTGCGGAAGGTGAGCGAACGTATTGAAACCCTGGCGGACAAACATCCCGGCATGGAAGATGGACTCGTGAGTGTTGCGGGAAACATTCGCAGTATTGCAACCGTTCTGGACGTTTTCATACTTATCCGGAGCAAGGCTGGCGGCCCGCAAGAAGAGGCACCAGACCTAGAAACGAATCTCTACATGAATTGAGTTCCGCCAGCGCTCGATCGAGAGCGGCTCCGGATGTCGAACGCATCAACCGCGGGGTCGCTTAGGAAAATACGGAATCATTGCCCTGACCCTCCCACAAAGCGCGTAACGATTATCGGATTTCGAAACCTGGAACAGTGCAGGGTTGAACATGACAACTTCTCCAAAGACGCGAGATTTGGCCCGGTGGCTTCTGAATTACGAAGCCGTGTCGGCCAAGTCCTCCGAGTCAATGGAGTCTGTGACCCTCAGCGTCTATGAGAAGTTGCGCCAGAGCCTAAGTGCATTTGCGGGAGTAGCGGCTTTTGAGGCCCTCGCTTTCCGCGCGTTGACGCAAGCCAAGTCGGAAGCTCCCAGTCTCTGGGCTGTGCAGGTCACAGAGGATGGATCTTTACACGGCCTGGGCGAGTTTGAACCTCAAATTGACATTGACAAGGATCTGGCTGGCAAGTTTCCGGCTGGCGAGGGAGGCATCATCCTAATTGCGCGCTTACTCGGCCTGCTTCTTACCTTCCTTGGCGAAGCTTTAACGTTAAGCCTGCTGCGGGTTACGTGGCCAGGTGCAGCCCTCGACGATTGCAATTCCGAGAACGGGAGAAAAGCGTGAGCACCGAAGACAAAGTCAAGATAAACAAACTACCCACCGGAGTTCCGGGACTCGACGAGATTGTGGGCGGCGGTCTCCCGGAATTTTCATTCAATATCATCGCGGGTGCACCCGGAAGCGGGAAGACGACGCTGGCACATCAGTTTGTGTTTGCCAATGCTACCCCGGAGCGTCCTGCGCTCTACTTCACGGTCTTGGGCGAGTCAGCCATCAAAATGCTGAGATACCAGCAGCAGTACGCATTCTTCGATCCGGCCAAGCTGCCCGGCTCCATTCGCTTTATCAATCTGAGCCAGGTTGTCTTGGAGAAGGATCTGGGCGCGGTTTTCGAGCAGATTTCCAATGAGGTTGAAAAGACCAACCCAGCCGTCGTCGTTGTTGACTCTTTCCGCACCATGGTTCGGGAACCAGAAAGCGACCTGGAGCTGCAATCTTTTATTCAACGGTTAGCCTTGTTTCTTGCTAGTTGGCAAGCTACAACCTTCCTGATCGGTGAATATGCCGAAGAGGAACTACGCGACAACCCCATCTTTACCGTTGCCGATGGTCTGTTCTGGCTGCGCCAAGCGGCAGAGCGAAATTCAATTGTTCGGAAATTACAGATCATCAAACTGCGCGGTCAGGATTCCGT
>PLKU01000417.1 GCA_003140705.1 Acidobacteriaceae bacterium | reverse complement strand
CGCGTCCGTGCGCAGGAACTTGCGCTGCAAGTGGTAATTGCGTTCCTTCTAAGTTCGCAATCCGCCGCTTTTCCGAGAGCCTTTCCTTGACCGCTTAACTGGTGCAATACCCATGTTATCGCCAACTGAGCGCCCAATGTCCTATTTGACGCTTACTCGCCAGAGGCTGTTGGACCGGTGGTCAGTCTTCTGAACTACGTTCCGTGAGCCTTGGTGCTTTAGACCTTAAAAAGAGTGCCAACCATCGCTGGGGTTTTGTACACTCCCTGAAAAGCTCAAAACCCGGCTGAAGACTTGCTGCGATTCGAGTTGCCCCCTCGGTTCGGATTTCCAGTTCCCAAAGAGGTTCACTTGTCCAGTTCAGCCCAAACTGTTGCATCCCCTTCTTCATCCAGTTCGACTCGATGGCCGAAAGCGCTGGCGATTGCCATCGTCCTGCTCGTCGCCGCCTGGTTCGTGCTCCGGTAGGTGTTCCGCTACTACCTGCACTACAACGAAGCTTCTTTCACAGACCCGACACGCGGGGCCGCCAACTACTGGCAGATGCGCTGCTGGCTGCTTCTCCATATCACCAGTGGGATGGTGGCGCTTCTGACCGGACCCTGGCAGTTTTCGCGGCGCCTCCGCCAGCGGTACCTTCAACTGCAACGGGTGTCCGGACGCGTCTACGTTATCGCAGTCCTGTGCGGCTGCTCGGCTGCATTCCGGCACGCCGTTGGGACGACCTTTGGGAAGGCCTGGGGTTTTGGCTTGGCTTGCCTGGCATTTGCATGGGCTACCACCACGTTGATGGCTTACTACGCAGTGCGCAAAAGGCAGATTTCCATCCACAAGGAGTGGATGATTAGCAGCTACGTGGTCACGTTTGCATTCGTCACGTTTTGCGCCCTCAATGACTTCCTCCCGATGATGAACTGGCTGCCCGAAGCTGATCGTTCCAACACCTATATCAGGGTGTGCTGGGCGATCCCTCTGATGATCACTGAGGTCATTTTGCAACTCGTGCACATGCGGCGCGCTACACTCGCTGGGGTGAAGGCAAAGCAAGGCGTCATACATTCCTAGCAATCTCTGTTCAATTTTGGAATTGGAGTGCCCAGGCAAATTCTGTATCAGTGGGCATGAGACAAACTGGTTGAGTGATCCTCCCCGAGAAACTTAGCCAAACGACGATGAAAATTTCTACTTGAGGCAAAATGGAAATTCCGGTTAACAGGTATTGGGACGGCGGATTTCCGGCCGAAATCTCAAATGGACCCCACCGGACGCGCATAGCCACAATCATTGTCCCAATTGTCATCACCGATTCTGATATATTTGTTGTTCGCTATCCAAATCGATGGAGGTTTGCGATGAATAAGCTGTTCTTTCCCGTAGCTTTTGCGGCCTTGTGTTTGCCAATCCTGGCAGCGGCTCAAAGCGCTTTTGACGGCACTTGGAAAATTGACATGAGCAAGGCCAATTTTTCCAAGAAGCCTGACGTGCTTTTGCTTCAGGGCGGCATGTTTGAATGCAAGACATGCGCCCCACCGTACACCATCAAAGCGGACGGAACGGATCAACCCGTCAGCGGGCATCCCTACTTTGACACCGTCGCGATCACAGTCGTGAATGATCACCAGATCCAAGAGACAGACAAGAAGAATGGTAGGGCTGTTTCGACCTCGACCTCGAAGCTGTCGTCAGACGGCAACACCTTGACCTTCGAATTCACCGATAGCAGCAATTCCAACGGCGGCCCTCCTGTCACCGGCAAAGGCGAATCGACACGCGTGGCAAAAGGCCCGGCGGGATCGCATGCAGTCTCCGGTTCCTGGCGAATCAGCAAGTTTGACGGCATATCGGACAATGGCGTCGAATGGACATACAAGGTCACAGGGGGCGAGATCACCATGACCGCTCCGACCGGCCAATCCTACACTGCCAAGCTCAATGGCCCCGACGCACCGGTTACGGGCGATCCGGGCACCACCAGTGTGTCCGTGAAGATCATCGGCAAGAACACGATTGAGGAAACGGATAAACGCGATGGCAAGGTGATCTCCGTCTGGAAGATGACGGTCGCGGACGACGGTAAGACTGCCAAAGGCAGCTCTGAAGACAAGCTGCAGAATAGAACCAGCGAATTCGACGTAATCAAGCAGTAGACTCACTGTCGGGCTCCAGGCTTGGCCGAAGCTCAGAGAGCGCATTGGCGATTACGCGTCAATCACCGTATACCCGGTGCTACTCGGTTCGGAGCGCTTGCGCTGGATCTAACCGAGAAGCACGCCATGCGGGAGCGAGGCAGGCCAGAACCGCGACCGCCAACAGCGTCGCAATCACGCCAGAGAGAACCACAGGATCGAGAGGCTTCGTTCCGAAAAGCATCGACTGGAAGATGCGTGTCGCCGCGAAGCTCAACACCAAGCCAAGCCCGAGCCCGAACAGCGCTGGCCGCAGGCCATCGACCAGCATCAACTGCAATAGCTGATCCCGTTGCGCGCCGAGCGCCATGCGGATTCCCAGCTCCGAAGTCCGCTGAGTCGTCAGGTACGACAGCACGCCGTACAATCCCACCGAGGCAAGAAGCAGCGATAAAATTGCGAAGGCGAGAACGAGGGTCGCGCTCAGGCTCGCATTGACCAATGACTCGCCGATCACCTGGTTCAGTGTGCGCACATCCGAGACCGGAAGCCCAGGATCGAGAGATGCGATCTGCTTTTGCACCGGCACCGAGAACTGCAACGGGTCCGACGCCGTGTGCACAGCAAGCATATTGCCGCCTCCTGTGACGCCTTCAAGGATCGGGAAGTACATGGTCGCCTTCTGCTCTTTGCCGACNNACGATTTCGTAATCGACGTCGCCAGGCGCTCCAGCATGGGCATGCGCCGGAACGTGCAGGTGCTTGCCTATGGGATTGTCACCGGGGAAGTATTGCCGCACAAGTTGATGGCTCACAATCACCTTGTATGATCGAGCAACGCGTTCGTCGTTGGTAAAGAATCGGCCGTTCACAAGCGGGATTCCGAGAGCGCTGAAATAACCTGGATCG
>PLKU01000247.1 GCA_003140705.1 Acidobacteriaceae bacterium | reverse complement strand
GGCCGGCGAACATCTTCGCGTTGGGCACGTGCCCGATGCCGAGAAACATCGCGCTGGTGGGAAATTCCCAGCTCTCGCCGGTCTTCAGATTGCGCAGACGCAACGCGGTGACTTCTTTCTTGCTGACATCGAGAACGTCATCCACCACGGTGTCGGTGAGAAACGCGATCTTTGGATTCGCCCGCGCACGATCGAGCATGATTTTCGAAGCGCGAAACTGCTCGCGACGATGGATGAGCGTCACCTTGCTCGCGAAGCGCGTTAAAAACAGCGCCTCCTCCATCGCCGAGTCTCCGCCGCCCACCACCGCGATCTCTTTGCCGCGGAAGAAAAACCCATCGCACGTCGCACAGCTTGAAACCCCGTGCCCAATCAACGCCTGCTCGCTCGGCAATCCCAGCCACCGCGCGCTCGCGCCCGACGCCACAATCAGCGTCCGCGTCAAAATCTCTCCCGCGGAAGTATGTAGTCTGATCGGATGCGAGCCAAGTTCCACCCGAGTCAGGTGAGCCAGCTGAAACGTCGCCCCAAACCGCTCCGCTTGCTTCTTCATGTTGTCGATCAGTTCCGGTCCCTGGATCCCATCTGGCCAGCCGGGAAAATTCTCCACCAGCGTCGTGATCGAGAGCTGTCCTCCGGGCTCGTGGCCCTCAAGAACCAGCGGTTTCAGTCCAGCCCGGCCGGTATAAATAGCCGCCGTCAGTCCGGCGCAGCCGGAACCGAGAATAACAGTATCGCGAATCTCTGTCATAAGGTTTCCCATGTCGATTCTAGATGCAGCCGCCAGCCCTCCGCTCTGTTCCTCGCAGGGTGCGTTCATTATGATGAGCCATATGGCGAATCTGACTCTAATCTACGGTCTCCGGCTCCTCCCTGAAGGCGAAGTCACTGAAATCCGCGACGCCACCCTTAAGCTGGCCACCGGACACGAAGCCCACGTCACCATGCACGTCATCGACGGCACCCGCGAAGAAATCGAGACCCAGCTCAAGCGCAGCCTCGACGCCTTCTTTGACTTCTACCCTGAAATCTGAGGCTCGCTCCCCGGGTTTCCCGATCCTGGCCTTTTGAGGGAGAGCCCTCCATCAATTCACCGCCACAGCCCCGCCCTGCTTGGTCCACGCCGTCTGACCACCCTTCAATCTCCTCGCCGCCCGGTCCGCCACTGCCACCTCCGTCCTTGACGGCGCCGTCGCCTTCACCCCCGCCTCGCTCCCTGGCATTGCCACCAACATTCAGGCCGACTCCGCATCCGGCAATACCTCCGCCGTCAACATCACCGTCGAGCAGCACCCCTGGCAAAGGCATCGGACGGATTTTCCTCGTCGGTTCTGTCACCAATCTCCCTTCTCAAGCATCTTGATTAGAGAGGAGTACCCCTTGGCCGAACTTCCCCGCCAAACTACACGCCCCCGGGTCGTCATCGTTGGTGCCGGCTTTGCTGGCCTTCGCGCTGCATTGGGTCTTGCCCATCTTCCCGTCGACGTCACCGTCGTTGATCGCAGCAATCACCACACCTTTCAGCCGCTGCTTTACCAGGTCGCCCTGGCCGTCCTTTCCCCGGCAGACATCGCTCAACCCATCCGCTCCATTCTGCGCAAGCAGGCCAACACCCAGGTCCTCATGGACGAAGTTGTAGCCATCGACACTCCATCCCGCCGAGTCTCACTCCGCTCCGGCGCTCAACTCGCGTACGACTATCTCGTCCTCGCCACCGGTGCAACCCATTCGTACTTCGGCAAGGACGAGTGGGCTCCGCTCGCCCCCGGCCTGAAGACCATCGAAGACGCTACTGAAATCCGCCGCCAAGTGCTGCTGGCTTTTGAATTGGCAGAGCGCCAGATGGTCGAGCAGGGCTCGCATCCGCCCCTCAATTTCGTCGTCATTGGCGGCGGGCCCACCGGAGTCGAGCTCGCTGGCGCCATCAGCGACATCGCCCAGCTCTACATGCGCCACGACTTCCGCCACATCGACCCATCCAAGTCGCGCGTCATGTTGCTGGAAGGTTCCCCGCGTGTTCTCGCCGCTTACCCTCCCGATCTCTCCGCCAAAGCTGAAGCCGCGCTCACCCGCCTCGGCGTTGAAGTGCACACAAAAACTCAAGTCACTGGAATCGGTCCCGGCTGGGTTGAAGCCGCAGGCAGCCGCATCGATGCAATCGTAACCCTCTGGGCGGCCGGGGTGCAGGCCTCACCTCTCGGCAAGCTCCTCGGCGCGACTCTCGATCGCCGAGGCTGTGTCCCCGTCGACCGAACGCTCAACCCCGCTGGCCTGCCCAACATCTTCGTCCTTGGCGATCTGGCCCACTTTGAACAGAACGGCCATCAGGTTCCAGGCGTCGCCCAGCCCGCCATGCAGATGGGCGACCACGTTGCCAGAATCATCGCCGCCGACCTCAAGGGAGCTCAGCGGCCCGCCTTCCGCTACTTCGACAAGGGGGATATGGCTACCATCGGTCGCATGGCCGCCGTCGCCAAAGTCGAATGGCCATTCAAGGCCCACATGAGCGGCTTTCCCGCATGGATCACCTGGCTCACCGTCCACATCTTCTTTCTCATCGGCTTTCGCAACCGCCTCTCCGTCTTCGCTGCCTGGATCTGGAACTACCTCACCTTCACCCGCGGCGCCCGCCTGATCACCGGCGACCAGCGCCTCCCCGGCTGGCCCACCCAACCCGCCGCAGACCCCGCAGCCGACGCGAGACAGAAAGAACGAGTTCTTTAGCTTTCAGCTCCTAGCTTCCAGCTGCCAGGACAAACATGGAGCTCGGAGCTGGCAGCTAGAAGCTAGGAGCTAAAGGTTGCACTCCCGTCGAGTAAACTGGTAGAGCAATGCTCGAATTGGGACTCGTTCGCGCCAACCTTGAACTTGTAGAAGAAAAACTTCGCGCCCGCGGTGCCGACCCCTCCGCGCTCCTCGGTGATTTCCGCGCCCTGGACCAATCTCGTCGAGATGCGATCACCCTTGCCGAGCAATCCAAAGCTCGTCGCAATGAGTTGAGCCAGCAAGTCGGCGCTCTGAAGAAATCCGGGCAAGATGCATCGGCGCTGATGGAAGAGACCCGCCTCCTCAAGGAAAAGTTGGACCAGCTCGACCAGACCGCTGCCCAGCTTGACGAGCAGCTTCGTCTCTCTCTCGCCCGCATCCCTAACCTGACCCGCGATGAGGTCCCCGCTGGCCGCTCTGATGCCGACAACGTCACGGTAAAAACCTGGGGCGAAATTCCCACCTTCGCCTTCACGCCCAAGCCGCACTGGGAGATTGGCGAACAACTCGGCATCCTAGACCTCGAACGCGCCGCCAAACTCTCCGGCGCTCGCTTCGCCGTGTATATGGGCGCGGGCGCGCGCCTTGAGCGTGCCCTCATCAGCTTCATGCTCGACCTGCACACATCAAAACACGGCTACACCGAAGTCCTTCCTCCCTTCATAGTCAACTCAAAGTCGCTCTATGGCACCGGCCAGTTGCCCAAGTTTGCTGAAGACCTCTTCAGATGTTCCGATGCCGACGCAGAAGCTGTCGCCCGCGGCGACTTCAAAGATAGCGACCACTGGCTCATCCCCACCGCCGAGGTCCCCGTCACCAACCTTTATCGCGACGAAATCCTCGACGAGACACGCCTCCCTATTCGCCTTACCGCCTACACCCCGTGTTTCCGCGCCGAAGCCGGCGCCGCCGGCAAAGATACACGCGGCATCATCCGCCAGCACCAGTTCCAAAAAGTCGAGCTAGTTAAGTTCACGCGCCCTGAAGACTCAGACGCGGAGCACGAGCGCCTCACTCGCGATGCCGAAGAAATTCTCGAGGCTCTCGGATTGCCTTATCGCCGCGTCCTCCTCTGCACGGGCGATACGGGTTTCTCTTCGGCAAAGACATACGACCTCGAAGTCTGGCTGCCCGGCCAGCAACTCTACCGAGAAATCTCGTCCTGCTCGAACTTCGAAGGCTTCCAAGCGCGCCGCGCCAACATCCGTTTTCGCCCCAGTGCGCAAGGCGCCAAGGCAAAGCCAGAATTTGTCCACACCATCAATGGCAGTGGCCTCGCCGTCGGCCGCACCTGGCTCGCCATCCTTGAGAACTACCAACAACCCGATGGCTCAGTATTGATCCCAGAAGCACTCCGCCCTTACATGGGTGGCCTCGACCGCATTGTGAAGGAAGTCTGATGAAACCTTTGAGCACTGTCACACCCATTACCGAATCCCGGCGCTCCGTCAAGGAGATCCTCCTCAGTTATTTCTATTGGACCTACCCCCGCGGCTGCTTCCACTACGACGTCATGGTTACGCTCATCCTCCTGTTCATCTTCGTCACGCCCTTCTTCTGGAACTACAGCGATAAGCCGACCTCTCTCGTCGGCCCTGTGCATCCGATCCAGGTTGTCGGCAATGACGGTCACGGCCTGGTCGTCACCGTGTTAGCCGCGGACGCGAACGTCCCAGTCGGCGCATCCGACGCGGTCGTCAAGAAGGCGCTCCGCGTGGCCATCGAACCTGTGACCGGCGACGCCGTCTTTGTCGAACATTGGGAAACCGTCACAGATGCCCAGGGCAACTCAGCCTGGAAGGTCTGGGCCCATCGCTAACTCACTTTTGTTGCTTCATCGGGCCCGCTTGATGCATCCAACGTCTCGAGGGCACTCATGCGTAAGGGAATAACCCTATTTGCCGCGTGCACCATCGCTTTCGTCCTCGTGCCGGGCCCAACCGCCCTTGCCGCACCCCCCGCACAAAAAGACCTGAAGGAGGTCCTGCAACAACTTGACGCTGCCTCCGCCAACTTCCATTCCACCTCAGCAGACTTCATATTCATCACCGTGCAAACTGACCCGATCCCTGACAAGCTCGCACAGAAGGGTGTCGTCTATTACAAGCGCAGCGGCAAGAGCTTTCAGATGGCCGCGCACATTCGCTTCGAAGCTGAAGGAGACGGAAAAGACAAGCCCGTTCCCAAGGACCTGATCTACGCCGACGGCAAGGTCACGTTCTATGAGAAGCTGACGAACCAGGCCCACATTAAAGATGCCTCAAAGTTTGAGGGCTACCTGTTGCTCGGCTTCGGTGCAGGCGGCAAGGAACTCGCCGACAAATGGGACATCAAATACCTGGGCTCTGAGAATCTCAACGATGGCAACACCAGCATCACCACCGACAAGCTCGAACTTGTGGCAAAAGACCCCGATGTGAAGAAAATGTTTCCCAAGGTCACAATTTGGGTCGACCCAGCACGCGCGGTAAGTCTCAAGCAGATCTTTGACGAGGGCCAAGGACAAAGCCGGACCTGTTTCTACTTCAACATCAAGCTCAACTCCACCCTGCCCGATAGTGACTTCACCATCAAGACCGACAGCCAGACACAAATTGTCAGGTAAGAACCAATTCACACTGAGTTTTTCTGTACTTGAAACCAATTCAACGTGAATCTTTGTTTGCTCCCGGCTCAATCAGCTGTGGAAAACATGTGCATAATTAGATTCCCCCCGAGCGCCAAATCTCGTTTTGCTTAGAATTCCTGATTACCAATGGACGGATGCTGGTTACTCCCCACTCACATCGGCTATTTGTCCATCCTCTCTCTTGTCTCATTCTCCTAAACCACTGTTTTCCTTCCCTCTCCGGGCCAGGTGCGCTGATGTCGTTTCGCATTTTGTAATCCTCTCTCGAGATTTCTGGCGATATTCGTCCCCAAATACCAAAGATTGATAGAGATACACTCGATGATGTTTATTTACTAAATAGTAATCTAGTAACCACTTTCGGAGTTACTACAAACCCGATCCAGTCCCAAAGAAACCCTCCCAACTGCCCATTTGCAGGTGCATAATCAGCCAGTGTTCAAGGAACACAGGGCCCGCACTATAAGAGGATTTCGTCGGGACTGCTGAACATTCCATCCCCTGGATTGTCCAACCCGCAGATGCCCGCGCGGTCACCGTCGGTAATTGCCAGCCGCTCAACAAGCGGGGCAAAAACCCGGCATTTTGGTTAACCAGGAGGCGTAAGGAGCCGTATTGGATCGGATAGATTCGTCCTCGTCTCAATCGCCTGGCTCCAGATTTCTGACGCCCGCGGCGATCGCTCTTGGTTCTAAAAATCGTGAGCCGGAATTCTCATTTGCAGGTTTCCGCCTTGAAGCCGATGGCACGCTGCTGCGTGGCAAAGATATGGTTCATCTCCCGCCCAAGGAGTTGGCAGCGCTCCGTTTCCTCCTTGCCCATCCCGGTCAAATTGTTACGCCAGTCCAACTTCGTGAAGCAATATGGGGCGATGTTCATGTCACCGCTGACAGCGTTCCCAAGTGTGTTTCTTCGCTTCGGGCTCGACTTGAACCGGAAGAGTGCATCCAGACCATTTATAAGCGCGGATACCGCTTGGCTGCCGAAGTGCACCCAGCACAGCAAGCACAAAGCGGGGTTCCTGTCGGGGCCCTCCCCAAGCTGGCGATTCTGCCTTTCGCCACTGAATTCGGCATCCCCGAATACCTTGGGCCTTCCGTCGCAGAGGAAGCCATTGCTCGTCTGAGCAACGCAGTCAATCCCGCCGTCATTGTCCTTGCACGGGACTCCGTCTTCACGCTGGCACTTCGCCGCCTCACCGCGCAGCAGATCGGCGAAACACTCAAAGCAGATCTAGTCCTCACCGGAACCCTCCGCGCCCTGCCTTCGCAATTCCGCCTTCGGGCAGAGATCATTCGCGTCGAAGACGGCGCGCAGATTTATGTTGAGGACTTGCTCGTGGATCGAAGCCGCGTCGCCGGGCTCGAATCCGAGTTAGTCGACCGCCTAGTCATTCGCCTCGGCAACAGCGTACCTGCTGTCCGGCGCCGCCAGGAACCCGTCCGCGCTGAGTCGAATCGCAATGAGTTGGCGTCATCGAATGGGCGAGACACAGCAGGTCTATCGATTGCCGCCAGCACTCCCGCAGCCGAAATCGAAAGTCCACCCTCTAACCGGGAAGCCTACGAAATTTATCAACAGGGGCGCTATGAATGGCAGTCACTGCAGCGCCACCGGATGCAGGACGGCCTGAGCCATCTCAATCGCGCTGCCGAACTGGATCCTTCGCTCATCGCCGCTAAAGTGGACCTCGTCAATCTCTGTGTCACTCAGGCTTTTTTCGGCTTTATGGCTCCGAATGTTGCAGCGGATATTGTGCGCCGCACCGCCGACTCCAGTTCCCAAGTTCCCGTTCGCCGTCGCCGGCGTGATGACAAGGTGCCCGCAGCAACAGTTCTAGGTAGCTGGAGCCACAATTCCGGATCGCCTGCAAGGGTCCACCGTCGCCGCGTTGATGAGCCTGAGTCCAATACTCCCCATCCTTCTGAAGCCATCCTCCCTGCGCTAGCCTGGATCAACTTCCATGTAGACCGAAATCTGCCCGCGGCCCTCTGGGCCTTCAGCCGCTCTTCACACCTGCCTCACGATCAATGGATTACACGAGTGCGCGCAATGTTTGCGCTTAGCCGCCACCGCTTCTCCGAGGCCATTGCGCTGCTGCGCGCCGCTCTCCAGCAGGATCCCTATGCGCCTTGGCTTCACGCCCGTCTGGCATGGGCATTGCACCTTGACGGCCAAGCCGATGAGAGTGTCCGTCAGATTCATCATGCTCTCTCCCTGTTCCCAGAACATGAAAGCGCCGCGCTATATGGATCGATGATTCTTGCTTTCAACGGGGACACGGGGCGCGCGGCTGAGTTGGCGCAAAGCCTGGTCAAGCTCTCTCCTTACTTCGATCTTGCATCTGCCGGCCACGCCTATGCGCTGGCTTGCTCTGGCAGAAAGTCAGAAGCAAATGCCGATCTCGAGCGACTGCAATGGATGAGCCGGGAACGATTTGTCCTTAACTCGTTCAATGCGGCTGTCCATGTTGCCCTTGGCGACCTCGATGCAGCAATCGCCGAGTTGCGCACAGCCAATACCATTAAATGTCCGTGGTTTTTTCAAATGCTCGCGGATCCCCGCCTAAAGCCGCTTCACGGCCATCCGGAATTCATCGAGATGCAATCTATCCTGACCCAAATGGAAGCCGCCGTCCAAAAGCAAGAGTCGCCAGCCTGACCAAATCACGCCGCACCCTTCGCTACTGCGGTGAATCCGATTGAATGTTAGTCTTTTGGTAGCAAGGTTGCCTTACCTGGCGGCGCCTTCTTCCGGAACTGTCCGACGATCGACAAGAGCAGTGCACACAGCAGCAAAAGAACTCCCGTCGCCGTCAGGGCAACACCGCCTAGCGCGCCCGGCCCGGTGGTCGTTGTGCAAATGCTCAGCGAAGCTCCCGAAAGCGGGAATGAGGCACTCATGCCTGCGGTGCCGTTACAGTATCCAAAAATCAGCCCAAGGCCCGTTGATAGAAATAGGACCGAGGCGATGACGAAGCGGTCAGGTTTCATCTGGGTTCCCTCATAGATTACGTTTTCGGCCAAATTCTAACGCCCACCGTATTAAACCTCAAGGTAGAGCCTATCCCACCGTTCATGGAATAGCCCCCGTGACCCGCATCACACGGCCGTCCTTGCCTGTTCCTGAATAATCCTTTATGAGGGCCATTGATGATGGCCATCGGCTTGGTTAAATCGGAGTCTTACGTTATGTACAGGATTGTCGAAGCCCGTAACGTCGGCCTCAATATTAAGCAATTTGTAGTTGAGGCGCCTCGAATCGCCCGGAAGCAGAGGCCTGGCCAGTTCCTCATTCTCCGACTGCATGAGAAGGGCGAGCGCATCCCACTCACCATCAAGTGCTCCGATCCTGACGCAGGTACCGTCACAATCGTCGTGCAGGCCATCGGCAAAACCACATCTCTTCTCAGTTGTCTTGAAGCGGGCGACTCGATTCTGGACATCGTCGGCCCCCTGGGTCAGCCTTCTGAAATTGAGAGCTACGGCACATGCGTAATTCTCGCCGGCAGCGTCGGCACGGCCATGGCCCTTCCAACAGCCAATGCTCTCAAGCGCGCCGGCAATCATGTCATCTTCATTGAAGGCGCACGAAACACCGACCTGGTCGTCTTTGAAGATGAAGTACGTCAGGCCAGCACCGAGACTTACTTTATGACTGACGATGGAAGCTACGGCGAGCACGGACTGGTCACCAAAAAGCTCAAGGACCTGCTCGACGCGGGGCTAAGAATCGACTTCGTACTTGCAGTTGGCCCGGTGCCCATGATGCGCGCAGTCGCCCAGATCACTACCGCTCTCGGGATCAAGACCAAGGTCAGCCTCAACTCCATCATGATCGATGGCACCGGCATGTGCGGTGGCTGCCGGGTGCTGCTTGGGAACCAAAGCAAGTTCGCTTGCGTCGATGGACCTGAGTTCGATGCCTCGCTCGTCAACTTTGAGGTTCTCATGCAGCGGAACGCCATGTATCGAGACAAAGAGTGCCAGTCGCTCAGGCAGTTTGAGGAACACAAGCAGGGGGAACTGGCGCAACTTCGCGCAGATCTAGCCTCGCAGGACGCGCACCATGCATGACAGCAACCCTCTTCCGCTGAAGGACCGAATGAAGATAGCCCGCATGCCAATGCCGGAGCTTGATCCCGAAGTGCGCAGCCGCAACTTTCAGGAAGTAACCCTGGGCCTCAAACAGTCCGCCGCTCTCACTGAGGCCACCCGTTGCATCGCGTGCGCCAAGCCGAGTTGCGTCATCGATTGTCCGGTCGGCGTGAAGATCAAGGATGTCGTGGCACTCATTTATGCCGGCGATTTCCTTGCGGCCGCAGCCAAGCTTCGCGAGGACAACGCCTTGCCCGCTATCACCGGCCGCGTCTGCCCCCAGGAAAATCAGTGCGAAGGAGGATGTGTTCTCGGCAAGAAGGGCGCACCCGTCGCCATTGGCAACCTGGAGCGATTCGTCGCCGATTTCGAGAGCGAAAGCGGACTCCTTGGCCTCCCAGCCATCGCACCGCCCACGGGCAAGAGTGTGGCAATCATTGGCAGCGGCCCTACAGGCCTCAGTGCCGCTGGCGACCTCGTCCAAAAGGGCCATCGCGTACGAGTTTTTGAGGCCCTCCATGAGCTCGGTGGCGTCCTCATCTACGGCATTCCCGAGTTCCGACTGCCCAAATCGATTGTGAAGACTGAAGTGGACAACCTGCGTAGGATGGGCGTCGAATTTGAGACCAACGTCGTGGCTGGAAAAAGCGTGACAATCGACGAGCTGATGCAAAGCGAGTGCTACGACGCGGTCTTCGTGGCCACTGGCGCGGGCTTGCCGCGCTTTCTCGGAGTGCCCGGGGAGCACCTGAACGGCGTTTACTCCGCCAATGAATTCCTGACACGCGTCAATCTGATGCGCGCCTACAACGCTACCGATTACGATGCACCGGTCTATGACTGCCACGATCGCGACGTAATTGTTGTCGGAGGCGGGAACACCGCCATGGACGCGGTGCGTACCGCTCGACGCCTTGGAGCGCGCACGGCTACGCTGGTCTACCGCCGTTCAGAAACCGAGATGCCAGCCCGCCGCGAAGAGATCGAACATGCCCGTCAGGAGGGCGTCAAGTTTCGCATGTTGACCAACCCCATCGAGTTCGTCGGCGACTCGAAAGGTTGGCTCATCGCCGCGCGCTGCATGAAAATGGAACTTGGCGAGCCAGATCCCGGTGGACGCCGTTCTCCAATCGAGATCGAAGGGTCTGCGTACCTGCTGCCCGCGAATGTGGCCATCATCGGTGTCGGCACTACGGCCAACCCTCTTGTCCAGAGTTCCACACCCGACTTGAAGACCACCTCGCACAATTACATCGTGGCCGATCCTATAACAACCCGAACCTCTAAGCGCGGAGTGTTTGCCGGGGGTGACATCGTCACCGGAGGTGCGACTGTAATCCTCGCCATGGGTGCCGGTCGAAAGGCTGCCCTTTCCATTCACGACTACCTCACAACTGGCGTGTGGGAAAGCGAGGTCTGTAGCTAGCGGCTGAAAGCTGATTCTAAAAAAAATGGGCGGCAAGGGATGATTCTCTTGCCGCCAACGATCTGAAACACCGCAATTGCTCTCTGCCTGTAAACCTGTGCCTTGAAGCTTCCTTACTGCTGAGCCCCGCCTTGTCCGGGTTGAGATGCACCATCCTGACCGGCACCGCCATCCATTGTCTGAGGTCCCGGAGTTGCCGCCGGAGCCGGCGACGGTGCCGCCCCAGCGGGAGGCGTTGGCTGGCGATGACGATACATCCCGCCCGGTCCCTGGCCATTTGGCTCCTGACCACCCGGCTTCCAGCCCTCCTGCCCTGGCCCGCCTTGGCCCCGGCCATGACCATCTCGTCCCATGCCGTGCCCTTCCTGCCCTGCATGATTGCGGAAGTCCTGCACTTGCTTCCATTGCTCAGGTGTCAGCTTTCCGCGAATCGCCAGCAGGAATCTCGCATTTGCCTTTTCCAATTCCGCGCGGGCTCCCGCCACTCTGTCGATCCCGGCCAGAATCTTCGCCTCGTTCGGCTGATCGTCCTTCATCAGCGGTTCAAGCGCTAACTCAGCCTTCTCCAGACTGCCCCTCAGATCCACAAGTGTCTCCCGATGCGAAAGCAGGATATCGTCCATCGACTTCCGCTGTGCGTCGGTCAACTTGAGCCGCTCCACAATCCTCGGGTTGTTCCACCAGCGTCCATGGTCGCCCTGCCCCCCGAACGCCTTCTCAAACGGCGGCCGATGATCTCCAAATCCCAGACCTAGCCCCATTCCCCGCCCGCCGCCTGGTGCCTGTGCGCCAGCCGCCGCGCCCGCCAACAATACTCCCCCAATCGCCAATCCCAACCGAACTGCAATGCCAACTTGCATGAATCTTTCCTCCAAGCTTTCGCTCAATCTCGTCTTATTCCCCTGTTTGCGCCAGGCCGTTCCAGTTCCCTTACTTCGCCTCGTCGTCCATCAACTGCGCCAGAGGCTCCATGGCGCTCGGCACTTCTCGCGACACATCGCTGTCAACCTTCGCAAGTAAATCCTCTTCCTCTTCCTTTGCCTGCTGCTCGAGAAGCGCTTTCTGCTGTTCGGCTAACCGCGCAGCTGCCGCAATCCTCGCCTGCTCCAGCCTCTGATGCCTTGCGTAGACCTCACCGGAAACGGCCCCTACCACTAGCAAACCCGCCAAGGCCCATCCTGAGGCCAACCGCCAACTCCAATGCCGAACGACCTCCGCACGCGCCTGTGCTGCGAGCCGTGGCCGGTTATACACCGCATCACTCCATGCATGCACGCTCATCTTGAAGTTCTTCAGCGCCTCTTCCATCGCCAAATCCCCAGCCGGGCTTTCGTTCAGATTGATCCGCTCCAACCGCGGTCCCGAATCCTCTGTCGACTTATCTGTCAAACTCATCGTCTACCCCCCAGTTCCGCGCGCACTCTCACCAGTGCCCGCGAAAGGTGCGCCTTTACCGTGCCCTCGCTCAGCCCGGTTGCCTGCGCAATCTCGCTCAACTCCTGCTCTTCGACGAATCGGAGCAGAAATACGGTCCGCTGTCGCTCGCTGAGCCCCTTGACTGAAGTCCAAACCCGCTCGACCTGCTCCCGAGCTAACAAATGCTTCTCCGCGGAGCCCTCGCTGCTTGCCAGCCACTCGCTGGCTTCGTCCAGATCCACCGCATTCGTCTGCGTATGCCGCCAGAACTGCATCCGCCGATTCCGCCAATGGTCCTTTTGCAGATTGATCGCGATCCGCATCAGCCACGTCATCGCGCTCGATTCCCCGCGAAAGCTGCCCCAATTCCGGTGCGCCTTCAGGAAGCACTCCTGCGTCAGAGTCTCCGCAAGATCCACATCCCTTGTCGACGCCAGCAGAAAACGGAAGATCTGTGGCCTGTGCCGCTCCACGACACACGTGAACTCTTCAGCCGCAATCTCCGCTGCTGTCGCCATGGTCATCGGTTTCACTGCCGTGCCTGATGCCATCACTCAGGTAGACGCCCCCTTCGGATGCAAGTTTACAATCTCGTGGACAATTGTCCTCCATATGAAAGGCAGGTCGCAAACTGTCAGCCGACTGGCCCTCTGCTCGCTCTTGCCAGACACCGTAATCTGAATAACGCGAATTCAAGCTGAATAGTTGCTCTCATCGCGACTGTGCAGGACCCGCATTCAATCTTCACCAGTTGCCGTGTAACCATCACCAAGAGCTTCAGACTGAAGGGTTTCGAGGTCAGCCTGGAGGAATAACCACTTCGCCATGAGCCATGTTTGGCGCTTGGATGCGGAGTGCCCTTCTGCCCTTACAATCGATCAAGTATTACGCCAACGATGCAGGACGAATCTGCTTCAACCGGGCAAAAGACAGGTACGGCGAGGGAACAGATGAGAGTTGGAATTGTTGGAACGGGCGCAGTCGCATGGAAGCATGCTGAGGCCTACAAGAATATTGGCTACCAGTTGAGAGCCTGCACAAACGCTACGCCAGAACGTGGTCGCAAGTTTGCCGATGCCACTGGTGCGGAATTGCTTGAAACTGTCGAACAACTTTGCAGTCATTCGGAGATCGATTTCGTCGACGTCTGCACGTTTCCTGCTTATCGTCTTCCCGCCGTAGAACTTTGTGCGAAAAGCGGGAAGCACGTGCTTGTACAAAAGCCGATGGCCGTTGACCTTGAGACCGCGGAGCGGATGATCGTTCTGGCACAGAAAGCTGGCATTCAACTGGGCGTGGTCAGCCAGCATCGCTTCGACGACTCTATCCTTTTTCTCAAGGAGGCAATCGATGCAGGCCGATTGGGAGAGATCCTGCAAGGAGACGCGTACGTCAAATGGTTTCGTTCCGACCAGTACTACGCGCGCCCAATCAAGGGGAGCTGGGCCGGAGAGGGTGGCGGAGCACTTATCAGCCAAGCCATCCATCAAGTTGACCTGCTTTTACACCTCGTGGGATCTGTAGACAAGGTCTATGGGTTTTGGAAGCTGGCCAGCTTGCATGCGATCGAGTCTGAAGACTTGTTGAGTGCTCTGCTCCATTTTTCGTCGGGAGCACATGGCGTTCTTCAGGCTTCAACATCGCTGTGGCCCGGATACCCAGAAAGGCTTGAGATTCATGGAACCAAGGGAACCGCCATCGTTACGGGCGACCAGCTCACAACCTGGGATATTCAGAATGACTTCGGCCCCCCAGCACCGGTCGGGCACCAGACCGCCTCCGGTGCGTCAGTTCCGATGGCCATCTCAGTCGCACCTTTCGAGCGGCAACTGTTTGACTTTGGAGAGGCATGCAAGGCAGGCAGGCCTCCGGCTTACTCGGGCCAGGATGGATTCAAGGCGCTCCAACTTGTCCGAAGTATCTATACTGCTTGTGCTGAGGCCCGGGGGGTTGAGGTCGTGCCAAAGACATTTTGACTGACGGCATTCCGGCCCATTCGCAACCAATAGGGGCACTGGTTCGTCTCGGCAATGAAAACCCCACAGGCTTGAGCATGGCGGTGAGTTGACTGCACGGCGAATCGAACGGCTGGGTGGGCAAGGTCGGGAAGCAATAAAGGATCGACCGCCCGGCTCTTGACGGACCACCACATCCCCGATTGACAACCTTGATTGGAAGGACAGAGAGAAATGAACACGAAGTCTACGGGCCGGCGCGACTTTCTAAAGCAGACCGGATTGATGGGTTCCATGGCTATGATGGCCGCGTTGCCAAACGGTGCGATGGCGTTGGGCGGAGAGCAAGGCCGCGTGATTCAAGATGCGGTGGCGCCAAAACCGCAGGAAGAAGCGCCAAAGTATCACATCAAGTTCGCGGTGTGCGGCGTGAGCCACGACCACATCTACGGCATGATTGGCGCCGTACAGCGCGGCGGCGGTGAAATGGTCGCGGCCTGGATCGGCGAAGAGGACAAGCTCGCCAATTTCAAGAAACGATTTCCGGACGTGAAGGTCGTCAAGACCCAGGATGAGATCCTGAACGACCCTTCGGTGCAGCTTGTACTCAGCTCACAGATTGCGAATGAACGTGCTCCGCTTGGTGTGCGTGCGATGAAACATGGCAAAGATTTCTTAGCGGACAAGCCGGGCATCACGACGCTCGAGCAACTCGCCGAAGTGCGAAAGACCATCGCCGAAACGAAGCGGATCTACGGCATCATGTACAGCGAGCGGCTAGAGGTAAAAGCAGCCGTCTATGCCGGAGAGCTGATCCACCAAGGGGCGATCGGCAAGGTCATTCAGACAATCAATATTGCGCCGCATCAGATCGTCCAGGGCCATGGCGATGCGGGCGGCGGAACTGGGCGCCCTGAATGGTTCTGGAATCCTGACCAGTACGGTGGCATCCTCTGCGACATCGGCTCGCATCAGGTAGACCAGTTCCTCTATTACACAGGTTCAACGCAAGCCGAGGTAGCGGAGTCGCAAATTGCCAATGTCCGTCATCCTGATCGTCCGCGGTTCCAGGATTTTGGCGACATGGTGCTGCGCGGAGATCGCGGCTTTGGGTATGTGCGGCTTGACTGGTTCACTCCAGACGGCCTTGGAACCTGGGGCGATGGGCGCCTCTTCATTCTCGGCACTAACGGCTACATCGAGGTACGGAAATATACCAACGTGGCCGTCAAGCACCAGGGAAACAATCTGTTCATCGTGGACAACAAAGAGGCACGCTACATCGACTGCAACAACATGCCGCTTCCCTTTGGTTCGCAGTTTGTCGCGGACATGGTGAATCGCACCCACGTTGCGCAGGATCAGGATCAGTGCCTGCTGGCGGCTGAGCTCGTCATAAAGGCGCAGAAGAACGCCAAGTTTGTAACCATTAAGGACTAGCACAAGGAGATCGCGATGGCGGACGCGAAGAAGAGTGGGGTTTCAAGGCGCAGGTTCTTGAAGACCGGCGTGGGTGCGGCGGCAGCAATCGGATTCCCGACGATTGTGCCTTCAGTGGTTCTGGGCCAATTTGCGCCAAGCAAGCGCATCAATATCGGCGCCATCGGTGCGGGTCGCATCTCGCGCGGGCATGACATGGCGCTGATTTTGCCCTACGACCGCGCCAGGATTATGGCCGTCTGTGATCTGGATGCGAACCGCGTTGTAGACGGGAAGAAGTTAGTCAACGACTTCTATGCAGCCAAAACAGGCAAACCCTATGACGGCGTCACCGGATGCGGGAACTACCACGACCTGCTCGCCAACAAAGATATCGACGCAGTCGTCGTCAGCACTCCGGACCATTGGCACGCACTAATAGGCATTGATGCGGTGCGGGCCGGCAAAGACGTTTACCTGCAAAAGCCAGCCTCCTTGACGATTGCCGAGGGGCGCGCTCTGAGCAATGCGGTTCAGGCCTCGGGACGAATTCTGCAAATCGGCAGTCAGCAACGCTCGACCGTGCAGTTTCGTTATGCCGCCGAGTTGGTGCGCAACGGCCGCATAGGAGACGTGCAGCGCGTTGAGGTGGGCCTGCCGGGCGACCCTGCCGGCGGCGACAAGACACCCATGCCCGTGCCCGAATCGTTCAACTATGAAATGTGGCTGGGCGAAACGCCCTACGTGTACTACACGGTAGACCGCGTGCATCCGCAATCGGGCTACGGCCGTCCAGGGTGGCTGCGCTGCAGGCAGTTTGGCGCAGGCATGATCACCGGGTGGGGAGCGCACCACATCGACAGCGCACATTGGGGCATGAACACTGAATACACAGGCCCGATTGAAGTCTGGGGCCACGCCGAATTCCCCGATCATGGCCTTTGGGATGTGCACGGATCGTTCAAGACCGAAGGGCTGTATGCAAACGGCATTCAGATGAGTGTCAGCGGCGACTACCCGAATGGAATCAAGTTCTATGGAACCAAGGGATGGATCTTTGTTTCACGCGGCAACGAACAGGTCACGAAGAGCGATCCGGTTGCCAAGTTGAACGACGCGACTGCGCTGGCGGCCAGCGATCCGGCGATTATCAAGTCAGAGATCGGTCCGGACGAAATTCATTTGTATGAAAGCAAGGAACAGCATGGCAATTGGCTCGATTGCATCATCAGTCGCAAGGCGCCGATTTCTCCGGTCGAGCTTGGGCATCGGGCATGTTCCACTTGCCTCATTCACGACATGGCGATGGTGTTGAAGCGCAAGCTCTACTGGGATCCGGTATTGGAGCGCTTCAAGAACGACGATGAGGCGAACAGCATGCTGTCGCGCCCGCATCGCTCACCCTACTTGCTGTCGTGGCGCTGCTCTTAACTCTGGAGAGAAAACGATGATGACACGACGCGATGCTTTGGTTGGATTGCTGGCGATGCCGAGCGCTCTAAATGCTGTTGCGATGGCGGCAAACGAGCAGCCGATCCTTGGGCCCACGGTCTTCAATTGGAACGATATGAAGGCCGTCAAGACAAAGACCGGCGAGGTCAGGTCGCTCTGCAAAAGTCCGACAGCGACCCTTGATCAGTTGGAAATGCATGTCACCACGCTGAACCCCGGCGAAACTTCACACCCGCCGCACAGGCATGTGAATGAGGAACTGATAATCATCCGCGAAGGTGACTGCGAAACTCTCTCCAACGGCAATTGGGTAAAGGCCGGGCCAGGATCGGTGGTCTTCAATGCGTCGAACAGCCTCCATGGATTCCGCAACATCGGCACCACACCGGCAACCTACCATGTGATCAACTGGAGTCCGAACAAGGACATGCCTGCGAAGCCGCCGTCCTAGACACAGAGATTGAATACACCCATTTAGCTGCACTGACGCCCTTCCAGTGACCGACAAGGAACTCGCTCCATGCGCAAGCTTGCCATTGCCTTGATCTGCGCAGCCATCATGCACGGGGCGGCGCAGATTCCTGCGTCCGCTCCTGTTTCGATTCAGGTTGACCTTGCCAGGCCGCAAGGACCGTTCAAGCCTATCTACAGCTGGTTTGGCTACGACGAGTCAAACTACACCACAATAAAATACGGCAAGCAACTGCTCCGGGAACTGCATGATCTAAGCCCTGTTCCGGTTTACATCCGCGCGCATCATCTGCTGACTTCGGGCAATGGCGTAGCCGAGCTCAAGTGGAGCTCATCCAATGTATTCGCCTTGGACGACAATGGGAAGCCTGCATACGACTTCACAATCACCGACCAGACCTTCGACGAATTCCAAAGAGCAGGCGTGCGGCCGATGGTCGAGCTTGGCTTCATGCCCAGGGATCTGGCCGCTACGGTTCCAGGGGTCGACGCTTACCAGGTCCATTACCCCGCCAACACAACTTCCGGCGCCTCAAACAATCCGCCCAAAGACTATGCGATGTGGGGCAAACTCATCCGCCGCTACACCGAGCATTTTGTCGAGCGTTATGGAAAGGCGGAAGTAAGCACCTGGTACTTCGAAGTTTGGAATGAGCCGGACATTTCCTACTGGCACGGCACACCCGCGGAGTACTTCAAGTTGTATGACTACGCGGTCGCTGGCGTTCGCGCAGCTCTCCCCAATGCATTGGTTGGTGGACCAGCCACCACTGGGCCAACTTCAGACAAAGCCGCCGCCTTCCTTGATACCTTCCTTCAGCATTGCTTGAACGATAAGAGCGCGGCCAACGGCAAGCCGATCCCGATCGATTTCATCTCGTTTCATCCCAAGGGGCGCCAGACCGTTGTGGACGGACATGTGCGGATGGGGCTGTCGAATGAGCTGAAGGCAACCGACGCCGGCTTTCGCATTGTTGCCAAGTTTCCCAAGTACATTCGTCTGCCCATCGTTCTCAGTGAGGCTGACCCGGAGGGGTGCGCGGCTTGCTCGATGAAAGCCAACCCAGCGAATGCTTACCGGAACGGTCCTCTCTACGCCACCTGCACTGCGGCCGCGATCAAGGCACTGTTCGACCTGCAGGACAGGTCAAATGTGAACCTTTTGGCCATGCTGTCCTGGTCCTTCGAGTTTGAAGGCAAAGAGTATTTCGAGGGCTTTCGCACACTGGCCACAAATGGCGTGGATAAGCCAGCGCTGAACGTCTTCCGGATGGCAGGCCCGATGTCCGGAGAGCGTGTGATGACCAGCAGTACAGGCCAGGTTCCGCTCGATGACATTCTCAGCATGGGGGTGAAGCGAACCCCGGACGTAGATGTACTCGCAACGAAGGCCGAAGACGGAGCGGCAATCATGCTGTGGAACTGCCACGACGACGACCTGCCCACGCCTGCCACAGAAGTGCAAGTGACGGTTTTGGGGATTTCGCCGGAAGTTAAGAAAGTGTTGCTTCAGCACTATCGGATTGACGACACCCACAGCAATTCATACAGCGTGTGGAAGGCGATGGGTTCTCCGCAGACTCCAACTGCGAGGCAGTATGCTCAATTGAAGGAGGCGGGGCAATTGGAGCTGCTGAACTCGCCCCAGTGGCTGGAAGTAAGCGCAGGCAAAGTAATCATCAGCACTGTTCTTCCCCGACAAGCCACCTCCATGATGCGATTGACCTGGTGATCGATTAAATCCGCGCAGTGCAGACGCGACAAGAATTCCTGATAGGGAGAAGCGAATCATGGCACTTGAACAGGTATTGGTGGCAGGAGGATGGCGCGATGCAAAGGCGAAATCCACGTTCCACGCTGAAGATCCCACGACTGGGGAGACGCTCGAAGGGGTGTTTCCAATAAGCGAGTGGCACGACTGCGATGACGCTCTGAACGCTGCTGTAACTGTGGCCGGAGAGTTGCGCACAGCACCTGCCGAGAGGCTCGCGGACTTTCTGGATCTATTTGCAAAAAAGATTGAGGAGAACATGACCGCCCTGGTTAGCAAAGCAAACGCAGAAACTGGGCTGGCTGCCGTTCCTAGGCTGAGAGACGTCGAGTTGCCGCGAACCACGACGCAGTTGCGCCAAGGTGCGGCAGCCGCGCGTGAAGGATCGTGGACGCAGGCGGTCATCGACACCATGGCCAATATCCGTTCTCACTACGCGCCGATTGGGCCGGTCGTGGTCTTCGGGCCAAACAATTTTCCTTTCGCGTTCAACGGAATCTCAGGCGGTGACCTGACTGCGGCCATCGCTACAGGCAATCCGGTTATCGCGAAGGCCAATCCTCTGCATCCAGGCACCAGCAAGCTGCTTGCTGAGTGTGCTGTGGCCGCTCTGGCTGAAGCTGGGCTGCCCCCTTCAACACTTCAGATGATCTATCGAACCAGCAAGGAGGATGGACTTCGCCTTGTGAGCGACCCCCGCATCGGTGCAGTGAGCTTCACCGGAAGCCGCGAAGCCGGCCTGCGCCTGAAGGCCGCGGCAGAAAGTGCGGGCAAGCCAATATATCTTGAAATGTCGAGCCTCAATCCCGTCATTCTGCTACCAGGCGCCCTTCGCGAACGAGGCCAGCAACTCGCCACCGAATTGGCAGACAGCTGCCTCGCCGCAAGCGGCCAATTCTGCACCAGCCCGAATCTGATTCTGATGATTGCTGGAGATGAGGCCGAGCGCCTTGCCGCTGATTTAGCGGCGATTCTCGATCAGCGTCCACCTGCTCCGCTGCTCTCCGCGGGCAGCCTCAAAGGACTGGATGAGAATGTGCACGCGCTGATAGCTTCCGGAGCAACCGTGGTTACCGGCGCGGAGCCGATCGTCGGCTGCGGCTGCCGCTACAAGAACACGCTCTTGCGCGCAACGGCAACACAATTTCTCGCCAACCCTGAGGGACTGCAGCGTGAAGCATTCGGCAACGCCACGATGGTGGTGACGGCTCAGGACATCGATCAGTTGCGACAAGTGATCGGGGCTCTTGAGGGAAACTTGACCGGCAGCATCTACTCGAGCAAGGCAGGCGACGACGATACAGTCTATGTGGAAATTGCCTCTGAGCTTCGCTTCAAGGTGGGCCGCCTTCTCAACGACAAGATGCCCACCGGGGTTGCGCTTAGTCCGGCAATGAACCATGGCGGACCTTACCCCGCAACCGGTCATCCGGGCTTCACTGCGGTCGGCATCCCCGCGTCGCTGCTGCGCTTCGGCGCCTTGCACTGTTACGATAACGTGCGCCCCGACCGCCTCCCCGCCGTCTTGCAGAACAAGTCGCCAAACCCTGCAATGTGGCGCCGGATCGATGGCAATTGGACCCGAGGGTAGAGGAATCAATTCACTTCCGCAAACGAAGGAATCGCCGTGACGAATCCACGCAAGTTGTGCCAATATGGATTGTTCAGTAAACGCTTTCGCAAACGTTGGCGACTGGAGAGTTAGACCATGAAGATGACTTCAAGAGTTTCTGTTCCTGTTACTTCGAGCAAACGGATGAGAACCCAAAGAATTGCACTGCTAGTCCTTGCTGCATCCACAATAGCTCGCTTTTGCGCTGCCCAGGCGCCCACGGCAAACTTGACCATTCAGTTGGATAAGCCGGCGCAAGCAGTGAGCCCGACGCTCTACGGATTGATGACCGAGGAGATCAACTACTCNNTGATGACCGAGGAGATCAACTATTCATACGACGGCGGCCTTTATGCCGAGATGGTCCGCAATCGGACCTTCGAGGATCATGGTTGGGCCGGCGTAGGGCGATGGAACATTGAACACGCCGGAAATTCCGTCGCGACTATGACGGTTGATCAGGCCGATGGACCCAGCGCAGCTCTCGAAATAAGCCTAGCGATTACCGTCAAGCAAGCTGATCCGCTGAATCCTGCAGGCGTTCGCAACGAAGGCTACTGGGGTATGGCCGTACGCCCAAACACTACTTACAAAGGGTCCCTCTATGCCAAAACTGATTCTGCCGACATCGGTCCCATCAGCGTGGCGCTGGTCAACGACAACACCGGCATACCTGCGGCAACCACTTCGGTTCAGGGCCTCTCAACCGAGTGGAAGCGGTATGAGTTCACGCTGACGACTGGTCCGGTTCAACCCTCGGCAGACAATCACCTCCTGCTTACTGTCGGTCATGCTGGCAAGCTTTGGATCGATCTGGTTTCGCTATTTCCTCCCACCTACAAAGACCGCGTGAATGGCAATCGCCCAGACCTGATGGAAATGATGGCGGCCATGCATCCCAAGTTCCTGCGCCTTCCAGGCGGCAACTATCTTGAGGGCGATCAGATCGACGAGCGATTTGACTGGAAGAACACCATCGGGCCGATNNGGAACTACCAGTCTTCAGATGGATTGGGTTTGCTTGAATTCCTCGAGTGGTCTGAGGATCTGCACATGCAAACCGTACTGGCAGTTTATGCAGGCTACTCACTGAAGGGTGACCACATTCATCCGGGGCCGGAGTTGACTCCGTTTGTGCAGGATGCGCTTGACGAAATCGAGTTCGCCACCGGCGATCCCTCAACAAAATGGGGCGCGGTTCGAGCTGGTCTGGGTCATCCGGTGCCGTTTTCAATTTCGTACGTCGAGATAGGCAACGAGGACCAGTTCGATCACTCCGGCAGCTATGAGGGCCGTTTCGCCCAGTTCTACAAAGCGATCAAAGCGAAGTATCCGCAACTGCAGTTGATTGCGACGACACCAGTGCATAGGACAAGGCCGGATGTTGTGGACGATCACTACTACAGGCGTGCGGATGAGTTCTTCGACGATGTGAAGCATTACGATACCGTCGACCGGAACGGACCGAAGATCTTTGTAGGCGAATGGGCTACCCGCGAGGGATCCCCTACCACCAACATGGGCGCGGCCCTTGGCGATGCGGCCTGGATGACCGGTATGGAGCGGAACAGCGACCTCATCGTCATGGCCTCCTATGCCCCACTGTTCGTCAATGTGAACCCAGGTGGAATGCAGTGGGAGTCGGACCTGATCGGATACAACGCGATGTCCAGCTACGGCTCCCCAAGCTATTATGCCCAGGCCATGTTTGGCGAATATCTTGGGACAGAAGTGCCGACATCTTCGCAAACCGGAGGCGGCGGCCGCTTCTTCTACTCCGTGACGCGCGATCCGGCTAAGGGTGAAGTTTTCCTCAAACTGGTGAATGCTTCTTCATTTGCGCAACCAGTCGAGATCGACATGGAAGGCGCGAGCAGCGTCTCATCCACGGGGACCCTGGTGTCGCTATCAGGTACCAATGATGCGGAGACGAACACCATCTCCACTCCAACGCGTATCGTGCCGGTAAAGTCAACCCTGCCGAACACAGCGGCGAAATTCGCGCATACCGTACCACCCTTTTCAGTGCAGGTAATCAAGTTGGAGGCCAAATAGCTTCTGCTTCGCCATAACTCCATCCAGTCGTACAATAGTAGAGGAGTCGACAGTCCAGATCGGCAAAATGGAGAAATGAAAATGGCGTTGATCAAGACATCCAATCCAGCGTTGAGCAATAAGACCTTTACCAACCTTGCCGACGCACAGTACGGCGTCACAATTGACGCCGCCAACCGGATGACGCTGAGTGGGACCGTAAACAAGACCGGCATTCTGCTGGTCTGCGCGATGGCGACCGCCGCCTGGACCTGGCGCATGTTCCTGCAATCGCGAGACATGGCAGAGGTAGCGCCATTGATGATTGTCGGATTGATCGGCGGACTCATTTTCTCGATGGTGACGATCTTCAAGAAGGAGTGGTCGCCGATCACAGCGCCGATTTATGCCCTGCTGGAAGGTCTGGTGCTCGGCGGCTTGTCGGCTGTCTTTGACGTCCGATATCCAGGCATCGGAATCCAAGCTGTGAGCCTGACATTTGGTACTCTCTTCGTTCTGCTCATCGCCTATAGCTCAGGGCTCATTAAGGTGACACAGAAGTTTCGCCTCGGAATCGTCGCGGCCACGGGTGGCATCTTTGTCTTTTATATGCTCGAGATGGTGCTGGGATTCTTTGGGATCCAATTCAATTCCATCAATGGATCAGGGCTCATTGGAATCGGATTCAGCCTGATCGTTGTCGCCATTGCCGCTTTGAACCTTGTGCTCGATTTCGACTTCATCGAGCAAGGTGTGCAGGTTGGCGCCCCCAAATACATGGAGTGGTACGGCGCCTTCGGGATTATGGTCACGCTGGTCTGGCTCTACATTGAGATACTCAGATTGCTTTCCAAATTGCGGAGCAGAAACTAGGAGCCGCAACAGCATTCTGCAAGGAGCATTGCCAATAAGCAAACCGAGCGCCGACTCGATCACTTAAGACCTGGCGAGCTTCCCATTGTTTGTTGCATCCTCCGGAGGCTGCAGCCGG
>PLKU01000273.1:6942-7361 GCA_003140705.1 Acidobacteriaceae bacterium | reverse complement strand
CGGCTGCCTTCTGGGCACGCTGGCAGGCACAAACCCATTACGCAAAGCTACCGGACGGGTCGCTCGACCCTATGTATGTGCGCGCCATGAGCACCCACTGGTTACGCGCGACTTTGATCACCTTGAACGGATTGGCTGTGTTCTGGATGATTATCCAGCACTTGTCAAGCAAAGCGGAAAGGCTGCCTTAAGCATCGCGTGCGGGGAACATCAAGTTCTGTGTCCTCGGGAGATGGATTATGCTTTGCCGTTCTCTTTTCTTCGCCAGTCTCTCAATATCGTCATTCCTGCTCTCTGCGCACTTCGCCGCGCAGGCAGGCCAATCCTCTTTGAAGCCCGGCGACTTCCTGCCGCCGCTCGCCGGTCAGGCCCTTACTGGAAAGTGGCTCGATATTGCATCGGTCTTCGGCGGCGACCCC
>PLKU01000273.1:0-6900 GCA_003140705.1 Acidobacteriaceae bacterium | reverse complement strand
TGCGTGATGCTGCTGGGACCAACCGGCCGGGTTCAATGGACGACGTCGGGACCGTTTGCGGAAGCAATCTATTCGGAATTCAGCAAGTCGATGCTCGCCTTGAATTGAGAGTCTGCCGTTCGCCGTGTGGACCGTGTCGTTCAAAGTAAAGACAGCAGTTTCCGCGGACTAGCGCGTAATCGCCGAGGTGACAAGGATTCCTCGAGGGTTGGCATCCGTCCTATCGAAAAGCAAGGATCCGGAACGCCAGGTGCCACTTGGCGATAACTGGGCTTAGCACTCTTTGAGGCCAATTTTAGTCGGCAACGGAATCCGACTTTGTGGCCATCCCAGGGGCCTCTGGTGGGCGCCAGCGAGGGTTGAGGACGGTTTGCCCACCATCTGTCCGGAAACCGGACTTCCGGGTAAGTCACTATTTGATGCGCTCCCACAGAAGCTTGAAAGTCGCATTCTTTCGGTCAATCACTCCTCCTTTTCCGTCCTCGCGGGGGATAAGGAGTAGGCGATCGTCACCTTGAAATTCGAACCATCGGACATTATTGACGCCGCGCCAATTTGGCGGGCTTGCGTCTTGCAAGTGGTGAGTGACAGTTTGCGCTTTCAAGTCCAGCGTGTAGGTGCCGTAATACGCGATGTAATTGTCGAAGGCGGCCACCTTCTCTTCGCCCGTTCCGCCGGCGGCCCCGTTCACGAAGGGCTTGCGAGTACCCTTAATGTCGATTTGGACGGACATCCAGCCGGACCGGTCATAGATGATGACGCCCGTCGGGTGATCGTAAGCAAAGTGAAAAGTGGGATCGGTGCCCTCCACCGAAACCAATCGCCAGGCTCCTACCAACTTCTGGGCAACGCTGTCTTGCCGCGGCTCTGCGGAGATCAAGGAAACGCATGCGAGGAGCAACATAAGGACGCGGACTTTTTTCATAGCGCCAAACATATCACACCCGAAGTTCTCTTCTAACGTGGCGTAGGCGATTGATCAAGCGACAGGCTCGGTTCGATCTCGAAGAACCCTCCTGCCGGATTTACCGCCAGCATGCAGTGAATTGCCTTGCAGAGTAGCGCCTGGTCGACTGGCCAACCGGACAGAATTCGAAAATGGGGGTCATGCCCGGAAGGTGCAAGCAGACGCACAGTTATTAGTTTGACCTTCAACTACACTGATGGGCACGGCGGTGAATCTTTGATAAGGTTTACCCATGTCAAATGGGACTGTGGTACCCGGGATCGTCGTCGCATGTGAATCAACAACTTTGCTTCCCAACGAGCTGAAGACCGAGACCGGCTTGACGGGAAACTTCACCCGCCGTTCTGTACTTCGTGGAGCAGCGCTGGGAGTGGCAGCTCTGGCTTCGGGCGTAGACCCTGTTTTTGGTAAGCCAGAGTCTGCGCCTCCCAATATTGTTTTCATCATGGCAGACGACCTGGGATATGCAGATGTAGGTTGCTACGGGCGCCCGGATCTCCGCACTCTGAACATTGATAACTTGGCTGCAAAAGGTGTGCGGTTCCTGCAGGCCTATGCGAACTCCGCAGTCTGTTCGGCAACCCGCACTGCCCTCATCACTGGTCGGTACCAGGACCGTCTCTCCGTCGGGTTGGACGAACCGTTGGCCGGGCGCGATGTCGGACTGCCTCCCAATACTCCCACTCTGCCGTCTTTGTTGAAGAAGGCAGGCTATGGCACGACGCTGGTCGGCAAGTGGCATCTGGGCCTGTTGCCAAAATACGGCCCCCTCCAGAGCGGATATGAGCATTTCTATGGGATTCGCCAGGGGGCAGCAGACTATTACACGCATTCGAACGACCTATGGGATGATGATGTGCGCGTTGACCAGGTGGGCTATCTGACGGACTTGCTCGGGAGCCATGCGGTCAATGCAGTGAACTCCTATGCGCGATCCGGCCGCCCGTTTCTGCTGAGCCTACACTTTACTGCGCCGCATTGGCCCTGGGAAGTACCGGGAGATGACTCGGAGTCGAAGCGCCTTGCCGGGCGCAGCTTGATGGACTTCGATGGTGGAACGCAAAAGACATACCAGCGCATGATCGAAGACCTGGATCTGCAGGTGGGCCGCGTGCTGGAAGCCATTCATGCCGATGGCCTAGCCGAAAACACGATCGTCATCTTCACCAGCGATAACGGCGGAGAGCGCTTTGCGGACACCTGGCCCTTTACCGGAAGAAAGACCGAGCTACTGGAAGGCGGACTTCGAATTCCGGCGATCGTCTCATGGCCGGCGCGGATCCCGCAGGGAACGACGACGAATCAAGTGGGGATCAGCATGGATTGGCTTCCGACGCTGCTTGCGGCGGCGGGCTCCTTACCCGATCCTGCATCTCCACCGGACGGCATCAACCTTCTGCCAGTGCTGGCCACAAATGCAGAACCGATTGAGCGCAAGCTGTTCTGGCGCTACAAGGCGAATGCTCAGCGAGCCGCAAGAAGCGGAGACTACAAGTTCCTTAAGATCTTAGGCAATACATTTCTCTTCAACGTAGTGGAAGATCCGATGGAGCGGGCCAATCTGAAAGATCGGCACAAGGATGTATACGAGGGTCTGGAATCAGCGTGGTTTGCATGGAATGCAACCATGTTGCCGGAGATCGACGAAAGCTTCACGCATAGCTTTAGTGGCGCGGAATTAGCGGACCATATAGGCACACCCAAGGCAACCGGCAAAGCGGACAACCCCACGCCACAAGCAGTCCAACTGGCAAATCCGAACTAATCGCCACCTCACTTACCGAACCCAAAATCGAATTCAGAGCGGTTAACCGCCAAACCGGACATTGGGCGGTCAAATGTTGATAACTGGGCGTTCCTGGTGAATAGAATCGATTCTGCCACTCAGTAGAACTTTATGCTGCCACCTGACACACAGGAATCCTGCCATGGGCTGTCCGAGAGAATGAGCAGCATCATCCACGCCGGAGACCTGCGGGATGTTTATCTAGCAGTAACTGACGGCTTGCCGGTTATTCAGGCACAATCCGCAAACAGCTGCTGCAAATCACCCATAATCAAGCATTGCGCGGGAGTAGCTGACAGCGACCGGCTGTCACTGATCCACGCTCCGAAGCCGTGTCGTCACGGAGAATCGGATTGACAGCCAGAGGAAACGTCGGTAGCGTCACTGTCAGCTCGGGTCGCGCTGATCTGACCTCAAGTGGTTTTCAATCCGGGTCGGTTCGCGATTTACTCATTGCCGGCAGATAGACGCTTGATTTTGGATTCGAGATCCGGAATGTAGCTTGACTGTGCACCAGGCTCCAGACGCTGAGCGATCTTTAGGGCTGCCTGCCATGCTGTCACGGCCATCTGTTTGTCACCTGCAGCTTCGGCGGCGTCACCAAGCGCTGTCTGGGTAATGAGGTTGTCGGGTGATGTGACGACAGCTTCACGTGCCACGGCGAGCGCTGGTCCTGATTGCCCCTTCGCGAGTAGCGCTTGACTCTGCTGCGCACTTGCGAGAGCGGAGATCTCAGGGATGGCGAGGGTTCCCTGGTAGACGAATACGGAGTCGTCAATCACCAGATTGGGATGCAGCGACTGAAACGATCTGTAGGGATTGAGTTGGCCGCTGGGCCATTCGCACCCACTGAGATCTCCTGCGCTGATCAGAACGGTTCCTGTAACAGAGGGAGGAACGAGTCCCACGCCGCCCCACTGCGTGTCGAAGGTGGGGAGTGCGTGACAGCGAATACCGTATACGCCCGGATCAATCACGGGCCGTGCGAAGTACGCGAACCAGCACTCCTGATCAGGATGACGATCCTGCCACTGCTTGACTTGCGGCAGCTGTTGCGCCCAATCGACGCTTGCGTCACTCAGCAGATTGTGTGCATTCCTGGGCCCTCCCGAGGCTTCGTTGGCATAAGCAATCTCATTCGGAAATACGAGAAGGCTAGAAACGACGTGGGCCAGAATAAGGACAGAACAGAGGATCGTCCAGCGGCGATTCATACCTGCGAGCGTCGCCGCTGCGGCAGCGGCGAAGATGATAACAAAGGCATACATGGGCAGCAGGTGCCGCGCACCGATATTCATGCCGGACATCATCGCCACAGCAAGATAAATGACGGGCGGAGCAAGAGAATAAAACAACTCGCGGTGTCTAGTTAGCTTGCCTGTGATGGTGGCGAACGTGGCGAGAACAAGGAGCAGAAGCAGCCCCAGCGTCGTCTTGATGAGAATCACCAAAGGGAAGTAATACCACAGGCCGTGCGGATAAACCTTACCCAGGAGGAAGGTGGGATAGGCTAGCGACATTAGTTTCACGTCGACGAGTCCGACCAGATACGATTCGGGCAAAAGGTGGAGGCGACCCACCGCAACAACTACGGCAGATTCGAAATGCGGCAGAGGCCGCGCGTATCCTGCGACCGAAGTGCTGAACACCATACCGGCAGGACGCGCGGTGTATCGAAATCCGTAAAAAGCCCAAAGCACGAAGACGCTAAGGACGACGATAGCGAAAAATCCGCCGGTGAGTCGAAGTGCTATTCGTTTGCGCTCGGCACCTGGAGCCGTCAGCACCTCCCATGCGATCAGAGGGACGAACATGGGGCCGATCAGAATGCCCGAATGCTTGGTTGCGAGCAGCAGACCTGTTGCCAGGCCGACGAGGAGCAGGCGGATGAGCGTTGGTCGGGTAGCGAAGCGGTAAAACGTCCAAATTGCTGCGACAAAGAAGCATGACACTCCGATATCGGTTGTTACAAGGGCAGAGTGTGCAAGAACGTTGGGATCAAAGACCACGAGAGCAAGAGCAATTAGACCGGCCGCGTCGCCAAACCAATCCCGTGCCGCCAAAAACACGAAGAGGCACAATCCGAGAGCAAGCAGCTCCGCGCTCACCCTCATCTCGAAGACGAGATGCTGTCGGTCTCCGTCGTNNTCGCGAGAAGCTTGGCTAGAGGCGGGTGTTCAGGGTTTAGTCCATAATCTGCCGCTTTCCACATCATGTAGCCTGCGAACATGTGATCGCCTTCATCAAAGGTAAGCGACTCTCGATGCACCATCGTCAGCGCCAGTGTTGCTTGAATTACGAGGAGAGCTATCACCGTGAGCCAGAAGTATTTTGGGCGATGATTGGTCATAGGCCGATTATAGAGATCGTGCACATTTGAGATTAGTACCCCGAAACGCAGAAACGGCCGGGAATAGGGTTNNATAGCCGGTAACACATCCAGAACCCCGGAGCATGCCTCTCAGAGGCCCAGTTCGCGCCTCGACAATTTAGCGTGAAGCAAGAAACTCCCCGGTGACACGGGCGTTCCGTATCGCCCGTCACTCGGGCGTCAGATCGTTAGGCCCTGGATATCAATTCTGCTTCGCAGAATCCTCCGATAAAAGCAATCTTCCTTTCGCGGCTGTCCGTTCGCTAGGTCCTCTTCGATTGGATGGGTTCGTGCACATGATCAAGGAGTGGTGGTTTTCTCCTCTGGGCAATTCGGACTCTCTTCAAGCCGAGCCGCCTGTGCCATTAAATAATTCCGCTCGGGGATACTTGTCGTGCGACTCGCCGCAATCCGGTAGTGCCTGACGGCGGTTTCATGATCACCCACCATCTCGAGCAAATGGGCACGAACCGCGTTTAGACGATGATGCTCGGCAAGCCGATCGTCGCTATCGAGGGGCTTGAGCAGTTCGAGACCTTTCGACGGGCCGTGTACCATGGCGGTTGCAATTGCATGACTGAGCGTCACCATGGGGCTGGGAGACACGCGTTTCAGCAATTCGTACAACGCCAGGATTTGCGGCCAATCCGTGTCTTCAGCTCGTGCCGCTTCGTCATGAACTGCGGCGATCGCCGCCTGCAACTGATAGGGACCCACGGATCCTTTCGACAGCGCGGCGGTCAGGAACTCGATGCCTTCGGAGATCTCGGCCCGGTCCCATAGACTTCGGTCCTGCTTGTCCAGAGGGATCAAGCCCTCATCCGGTCCTGTTCGTGCTGCACGGCGAGCGTCGGTCAACAACATGAGCGCCAACAGACCTGCTACTTCTGCATCGTCGGGAAGCAGATTCTTCGCACAGCGAGTCAATCGGATCGCCTCACGTGCCAGATTGAGTCGCTGCAAGTGTGCCCCGATGCTGCTGGCGTAACCTTCATTGAAGATCAGGTAAAGCACATGGAGAACTGCAGGCAGCCGTTCGGCGCGGTCCTCGGGAGGAAGTAGACTGAATGGTACGCGGGAAGCCTTGATGCTCTGCTTCGCGCGGCTGATCCGCTGCGCCATGGTCGCCTCAGGAACCAGGAATGCATTGGCAATTTCTGCGGTAGTTAAACCGCCGACGGCCCGCAGCGTCAGGGCAATCGCCGAGGACGAACTCAGGGCCGGGTGGCAGCACATAAACAGCAAAATCAGCGTGTCATTTGGGTCCATGTCCATGTCTGGCTCGATTTCGTCGGCAAACACCATGGTCTCGGCATCCCTCGCGACCGAGGTCTCCCTCTCGCGGCGAGCAATTTCACTGCGCACCTGATCTGTCATCCGGCGAGATGCGACCTGAATCAACCAGCCGCGTGGATTCTCGGGAACACCATTTCGCGGCCATTGTATGAACGCTGCGATCAGCGCCTCCTGTACAGCGTCCTCGGCCGCCGCGAAATCGCGAAATCGGCGCACGATGGCTCCGAGCACTTGTGGAGCGAGTTCGCGCAGCAAGTGCTCATCGAACGCATTCGGCAGGGTCTCTATCACGGCAGTTCGTTGGCTCCCACGCTCATCCCTTGCCGCACTTCGATGGGCATATTCAAGGGCAACCCGCCCGGCCCCGGCGCCGCCGACCAGATTGCGGCAATCTCGTACGCCCGTTCCGTGGTTTCGACGTCCACCATCAAATAGCCGGCCAGAAATTCTTTCGATTCTGGGAAAATACCGTCGGTGACT
>PLKU01000232.1 GCA_003140705.1 Acidobacteriaceae bacterium | reverse complement strand
GGGCTTTGCGAATTCGCTGGCTTCGAGACGACAACCTTGCTTCCGGCCTGCAGCTTATCAAAACTGCTGGTTGCTACCACTTCCCCTGGATTGATTCCCGTGACGGCGGTGATGCCGTTGTCCGTAACGCCGGTGGTGATGTTGCGTACGCTTGCCACGCCCTGCGCAATNNGTGTTCACAAACTGGTTGGGGAACAACGCTCCATTCCTGTTGTCGAAGAGAGCCCGTAATTTGACAGTTCCCGTCGTGGTGTCAATCTGGTTATCAATGGTGAACAACTTACCCGTGGCCAGCTTGGTGGTCTGCGTTCGATCCATCGCCTCAACAGGCAGCGTATGCATTTTCCTCATCCGTGCCTGTACTTGCGCCAGGCTGTCTTCGGAGACGGTGAAAATCACGGTAATCGGCGCAACCTGCGTGATTACTACCAGTACCGTGGAGCCATTCGCCTGCACCACGTTTCCCGGATCCATGAGGCGGAGGCCCACACGGCCGTCAATCGGCGCAGTTATATGGCAATAACTGAGCTGAGTCTGGTCGTAATTCACGGTGCCTTGATCGTTCTTCACCGTGCCCTGGTCCTGTAAAACAATCTTTTCCTGGTCATCCAGCAACTGCTTCTGGATTGCGTTTTGCGCCCAGGCTGTCCGATAGCGCTCCAGGTCCATCTGGGCTTGCGCCAGAACATTGGTATCGCGCTCCAGCACGCCCTCGGCCTGCAAGAGTTGTGCCTGGTAGGGTCGCGGATCAATGTCGATCAGTGCGTCCCCCTTGTGCACCAGCTGGCCTTCGCTGAAATGCACTGCCGTCAGCACCCCACTTGCCTGTGCTGTGATGGACGCGGTGTAGACCGGGGTCACCGTGCCTATGGCGCTCAGGTATATGCCGATGTTTCCCTTGCTGGCAGTGGCCACCGTGGCAGTTACAGTTGCCTTTGCCGCACCCTGTCCGGACTTCGAGGTTGTCGCTTTGGTGTCGCTTCCATGATTCAGCACATAGATGGCTATGGCCACGCCCAGAATCAGGAGTGCGCCCGCCCAAAGGACCCAGTTGCGATACCAGGGGAGAGGCGCAGGCAGTTGATGATCGCGGCCAATATGCTGGCCGTTGGAATGTTCATGAATATCAGACAATTAGGACTCCGCGCCCGAGCGATTTCGAGGGAACTCTCACCATGATTCCTCAAAGCCTATGCAATTGTACGAGCAGTATAGCGCAACGATGGCGGGTGCCCGCCAGACCACTGCAATCATGAATTGCGCGGGTATTCCGCAATAGCGCCAGGAATCACGACGGTGGCGGGTAGAGGGACATAGGTCTTCGTCAGAGCGCCAACCTGCCCTGAGCAATTCCAACCACACAGGCGGCCCGAACGGACAAAAGGACTGGCGCTTAGTCGATGAAGTAGCCAATATTCGTGAGGACGCGGTCACTCAGTTCCACGCCCAGGAGCTTCGCACTCACTGAGGCGTGCAGGCTCTTTTCAAAACGCTGCAGGACGTGAGAGGGCAGATCCGTTTGTTGACGAAGCAATTGCAGCAGCGCCGCGCTATCGGTTGGGCACTCGTAGTCGCCGGGTAAACCGCATGCTGGGCGGATAGTCAGCGAGAGGGGAATCGTGCCTGCGCCTGATTTGCGGCGATCGGACGGCTGGGTGATGAGGTTGACTCGCATACCGAAATCCTGACATTGGCCTGCGCAACCCTCAATGGCACGGATGAGGGATCAGAGTCAGACCAATTGGGGAGATCAGTGCTCTAGCGGTCTATTGGACCATACGCCCGCATCACAACCTATCCGGCATATTCAAGTCTGCATGCGCTGAACACTGCTGGAAGGCATCAGAGCCTTGCATGCAAGATTGACTGTGGTCCCTCTACTCTAGCTATCGGGAATCAAGAGCCACTCCAGGAATTCTTCGAGTTGTTTGCTGCTTGCGCCTTCAAAAGTTGAGACCCGCCCTCTACGCAGATCTCTGTCTGTGGGCGGAACAAATTGAAGACCCACGCCGTCGCTTGCCAGGCGAGCCACTTTCATTTGCACGGTAATCGAGCGCTCTTCGGGTACTTCCTCGGTGCTTACCTTCGTAAGCCTCACTCGGATAACGGTACCCCGATACCATCGCTGTTCTGTCTCTACAAACAACCCGGTCTTACTGATATCCCTGATTTTGTAGGTCTGCAGAACCTCACCTGTCCAGATTTGGACAATCAGGCCTGGCGGTGGCTCCCGTTGACCTAACCTTGGATCGGGAGGATCTGGGAAAAGGAAGCGCGACAACCAATTCCTCGAAGGCGTGGCGCTCTCAGCCTCCGTTTCAAACTCGGCATCTTCTGGTGTTTGGTCATCCTCGATGCTCTCCTCGGGCAATAAGTCATTCGTCTGTCGGAGCTGGCCATCAGGTTGAACGGCTGGCGCTTTTTTGAAGAGACCGGAGCTTTCTTCGGTCACAGCCACGCCTCTGACATTGCCTCTCCCAAAGGTGGTCAGCTGAATGCGACGCATCATCTCTTCTGCGGCGCAGACGATAACTTGATCTCCCGGCTGGGTTTGCGACAATGAGATCGACAGGGTTGGCAAAACGAGCAGGCTGCTCGCTGTCGGAGCGGAGGGTGAGACGTTGTGGCTCGGGAAAGACTCCACTACGTCGATTACACGGCAATCTGCATCCAGATAAATCAGATCAAGTTGGACGCGATTGCGCGTGTCGGGGATTTCTCTGAACGGTATCATCCAAAGTCCCGCGTACGAGTTGGAGGCAAGCCCTGGAAGGCGCTCATCAACACTAGCGCGCACAAGGTCGCCAGCAACGACTTCTGAGCAAATCAGGCACTTCTTAGTATGGTTGTATGCGCAATGTCGCCGAGATTCCATCTGGCCCTCTGCCTTCGGTGAACATCTGCCATCAGGGTACTCGTTTTTGAGCGCCGGTGGTGTCCAATTTTTTTGCTTTACTGGCCCTTGATGCCCGCCCTTGATCGGGGCGGCCTCTTTATATAACCCCTGAATCCATCTGAAGTTGCCGTCGCCAAACATCGGGATTGGTTTCCGTTTTACGAGTTGCTCCCCGCATTGACCAATTGTCTCCAAGGACGCGGACTTGCGTCATCGCCGACGAAGAGGGCAGGCAAGATTGACATGGCCGTGCAAGACTTGGGCGGGGAATTCCGGCCCTAGGCAGACATCGGATATTGTTGAGAACACAGCAAATGGATCGCCATTGTATGACCTTAACGGCCAAATATTCCGTTTTTTAAAGATCGCCAGTGCATGTGCGACAGTAAGAATCGGATGCCAACAAAGATCAAAACCGAAAGCCGCATGAGGTTCTTAGGCTATGGCGCATGTGCGCTTGCAGGGTCTCTATGGGGTACCGGCTTCTACTTCGGCAGGCTGGCGCTGAACGAGATGAGCGTCGAGCACATGGTGCTCTACCGCTTTCTGTTCGCTTCTCTGGGTATGTTGCCGGTAGTCATACTGAACCGGCACCGGTTTCACTTAACCGGTGCCGAGCTTCGCCTCCTGCTCATGTCTGCCGCGCTCGGAATTCCAATCCAGTTCCTCCTCCAATTCCATGGCCTGGACCTGACGACCGTCAGCCACGCTTCGCTCATGGTGGGGGCAATGCCGGTTTTGCTGGCAGCCGCGGCTGCACTCTTCGCAGGGGAGCGCCTTGACTNNTGACCGGTTCCACTGTCGGCGCTGCGCTCATTGTGCTGGGGGGCAGCCGAGGAGCTGCCACGCGTGGCCAGCCCTCCCTGGTGGGTGATCTCCTTGTTGTCGCCTCCCTGATCACTGCCCTTGCCTGGATTCTGCTCTCAAAAAAGCTCATGGAGACGCACAGCCCGCCTGTCGTCACCGCCTACACCATCCTCTCAGGAACCATAATGCTGGCCTCCTTGATCCTCGGGCCCTGGATTTTGAATCCGGTCCTCATCCCGTTCACCCATCACAGCTTCCAACCTCTTCCCTTCTCTCACCTCACCGGCACTGCCTGGGCGGCACTGGCCATCAGCGGCCTGCTGTGCACAGCCACCACAACGCTCCTCTGGAACTGGGGAATCCATCACGTCCCAGCCTCCAGAGCCGGCGTCTTCTTGAACATTGAGCCGGCCCTCGGCTCCTGGCTCGGCGTCCAGCTGCTGGGCGAGCACCTGGGCCCCCACGCCTGGGCGGGCGGCGCGCTCATTCTCACCGCCGCCATAACTCTCACCACGCGCGGTCACGAAGCTGGAACCACCGCCAGTCCCGAGGTCATCCTCGAATAGACCGCCCTGGAATAGATATGGCAGCTTGCCTTAACATCGGCTCCATGACTGCAGGCAGGGATGCGACCAACGGCAAAGAAAACGCAACGATTGTCTCCGTACACAACCGGACCAGGGCCCGCGTCTTTTTCGAGTTGGTCGTTGCCTATTGGCTGATCCTAATCGTTTGCTGGACCCCTCGTCCCTGGCAAAAACTCCTCTGGTGGGTAGCAGCGGCCACCATCGTGATATTCACAATCGCCTCTTTCGACGGCCTCAAGGCAATGGGGCTGCGCCCGGCAAACTTCTTCCGCTCACTTTGGGTGGCGGGAGTGGCCCTTCTGTTGGCAATGCTCGCAGTTCTGATGGCCTTCCAGCTTCATACATTGCGCGTTCCCGGCACCGCTCCCCTTTTCATCCAGACCTTTTGGGCCTATGCGCTCTGGGCCGCTGTGCAGCAGTTTTTGCTCCAGTGCTTTTTCCTGGCTCGTCTGCTCCGGCTGATTCCAAACGCCAAGTTCGCGGCATTCATGGCAGCGGTGATCTTCTCTCTCGCGCACTTGCCCAGCCCGATTCTCACCTTGGTCACCTTGATCTGGGGCCTTGCCGCTTGCCTCGTTTTTCTCCGCTATCGCAACCTCTATTCCCTGGCCATTTCCCACGCCATATTTGGAATAACCATTGCCATCACGATTCCTGGCTCGGTGGATCACAACATGCGTGTCGGCCGCGGGTACCTGACCTACGGACACACGCATAAGCCGCCAAAGCTACCGCAGCCATAGAGACCAGATAGTGTCCACAGTCGCATGCGAAATTGCCGATGCGCCTACCCGGCGGTCCCCCCGCCAGGCCCGTCCATAGAAAACGCCGGCCATAGCGGCCAGCAACACGTAGCGCCAATTGAAAAATACCGTCCGCTTGTTGAAGTGAGACAGTCCAAACAACACTGCCGTCACCAGCAGCGCCGGAGTGCGGCCCATCCGACGTTCCAGAAGATTCTGCATCCATCCGCGGAAGAAGAGCTCTTCGGGCACAGCGATAAAGAAAAATGTGAAAGCCCATGCTCCGGCAATCGGCCCCAGTCCAGGCCAGCCCCAGTGAAGATGCAGAAAGCCCAATCCCAGTCCCACCGCCAATGCAATCGGCATATAGAAGCAGACCTCCCGCAACCCGATGCCTGCATCGCGCAGGCGCAGGCGCAAGCCGAATCCAACGCCATCCAGTTGCCGCATCGCGATGAATCCGTAGATCCCCGCATCCAGCAACAGCATCTTGTTGAAGATCGCCAGGTGAGCTGGCCAAGCCCCCTCAAACCAGCGCAGGTCGACCGCAAGACCCAGTGCGCCAAGAACCAAGAAATCCCGCCAATTCCCCGGATTCTCATGCGCGTCCCCACCTGCGCGGGCGGATTCCATCCGGGGATACTTTCGGATGCCCATTCGCTCTGCTGAACCCATGGATTCCAGCCGCTCAGTGTCTGCCGCCGCGCCCGCCCGCCTCGCTTCTCTAAGCAGAGCCGCAATTGCCACGGGTAGAGCCGCATACAACGCGAACCAACCCCACCGAAACACGCCCGCTCCACATGCCACAAGCGCATAGGGAACACTCAGCCCTGCGGGAAGCAGAACTTGAGTCCACACAGGAAGTCTGCGCACCCACCCGCTCGTAGCTTCCGGAAAGAAAGCCACGCCCAGGAAGGGAAGAAGCGTCAGCAGAGCCGCAATCGAATTTGCCGGATTCATCATGGAGCTCACTACATTGTGCGCCCACATCCAGCCGAACTTTGGTTACAACGACAGCCAGATTCACAATCGTCCTCGACTAGTCCCAACCGATATCTAGATCAGCGGTTTACGGAGCCGATTGTGACCCTTCTCACCTGGAACCACGCGTGCGCTGTAGGCGTCCGAGCCATGGACGATCAGCACGGCATTCTCATGGATACGATGAACGAACTACGCCAGGCTGTTGTACGCGGTCGCGGCCGGGAAGAGATCAGCGCCATCTTCGACCGGTTGATCGAGTTCACGCGCATGCACTTCTGGAGCGAAGAGCAACTGATGGAGCAGAGTGGCTTTCCCGGCCTGGCCGACCACCGGGCCGAACACCACAGCATGTTGGCGCAAATGATTCAAGCCGCCCATCGCGTGCAGTACGGAGAAGGAGTACCGATGCGCCCGTTGCTCTGCGCCCTCCGAAGCGGTTACATCGACCATATCGAAGGCTTGGATCGTGAGTACGGCCCCTGGCTCAATGACCACGACGTTGATTAGGCAGTGTCTGAGGGATCCGGAGGCGCGTGCGGTCTTGTAGGTAAGGGCTTCAACTATCATTTTTCTTCCGTGTTTTCCAGAATATATCCATCCCCCGGCGCGCAATAGTTCATAGAGGACGAACAGAATAACGCCAAGGATGTCAGAGCCCGGCCTTTAAGTTGCTGGGCTCGCATTTGCGACACTTCGATGAAAAGGCACCGGGACCCCTTACCCCTCCGTTTGTTACGTAAACCTATGATATTAAATATTTAAGTCAAGAATTGGCGAAAGAGGGGCGAAAAAAATGCCCGTATCACCATCAAATGTGCAACAGTCCCATTGACTAGCTCTCGAGGGACAACTGTGCCGAGGCCCATGCAGGGGCGGGAGGCTTTGGTTCTGAAGCCAGCTCATAGACAAGCCGTTCCAGCACCAGCCGCTTATCCGGCGGGGACGATCGCAACTCCAGATCGGCGCGGGCAATCAGCTTGAGCGCCCGCGTAAGGTCACGTCGGCTCTTGTAGCGGCGTGCCTGCCGGATTAAATCGTCCGCAGCAAAAGGCGGCATCCGGAAACCCTGCCACAACGCCTGCCAGATCGCGCGCGAATCGCGAACATTCTTCTCCAGAATCACCAGCATCTGCCTGAAAGTTCGGGCCAGCATATAAAGATGACCAATCGCCGCATCTTCGCCAGCCTCGGAACTGTTCAACAGCCCATGCAGCAGCGCCAGCGCCCGGGCCCTGTCGTGCCCGCTGATGGCGTCGGTCAACTCATAAAGTGAGCGTTGTTTCGCACCCAGCACCTGCGTCTCCACATCGCCGAGCGTAATGCGTCCGCGGCCCAGCGTGTAGAGCAGCAGTTTTTCCAGCTCTGAGGAGATGAGCAGCATATCCGCGCCCAGTGCATCAACAAGCTCGCGTGCGGCGTCGGGCTCTACACGGACGGCGGCCTGCTGTGCTGTGCCGACAATCCAGCGAATCGCGTCTTCCTCGTTCACGCGCGCCAGTTCCACCATGCCGCAGTGCTCGCCCAATGTTTCGGTCAGCCGCTCGAAGCGATTCTTGTCGTCCATCTCCATGCGCCGCGCGTCGGAGGGAATGCGCACAAAGTCGGCCACAAATAAAAGCACCGCCTGCGGGTTCGGTGAGCGAAAGTAGCGATCCAGCGCGGCAAACTCTTCCTTCTTCGCACCACGTGTGTAAAGCTGCTTCACACCGCGCACAAAGATCACCTGGAATGGAGACATCAGCGACGGCGTCTGCGCCCGGTCAAGCACTTCGAAGATTGAAGTCCCAACCAGGTCGAATTCAGACAAACAAAAATCTCTCAGATCCGGCGGAACAAAACTCTTCAGAACGACTGCCCGGCAGCGATCCAGCAGGAACGCCTCGTCTCCTGCCAGCACATAGCCGGCCCGAAGCGGACCTGTGCCCGCCGCCGCAGCTTCAATCTCCGCCACAAAGCGGCCAACCGCTGCAAATCCCGCGCCCCAGCGCCAGGCGCTCAACGGGCCAAACCCCGGGATAGGAATGCGTTGACCATGCGGCTCCAGAATACCGGTCCCGCCAAGTCAGAAGCCAGCCCAAAAAGACCGGCACACGTGCAAAACCAGGCAGGAACTATAACAATGAGCTTCAACCGTGACGACTCTAGAACCCTTCCAGCACGTCGGACACAAGAGCCCGCGCAAAGTCACGGCTCAGCCGCTGCATGGCAGCAGGGTTCTCCTGGATGAAGTCCGCCAGGTCGGTTGTCGCCTGGTATTGCTGGCGAAAGACGTAGTCCTTGTTTTCGTAAAGGACCTTGCCGTCCCGGCCCGAAAGCGTGACGGAAACTTCCATCGTAATCAGGAAGCTGGACGACTGCTGCGTCGACGAGTTGTAAGTCAACGGCGTCGCAGTCTCCTTCAAAATCGTCCCATGCAGCACCGCGTCGGCGTCAGGATTCGAATCAGGCGTGACACGAAACCGGGTCCGCGTCGCAAACTCGCGAATCACCGCATCGGTCATCACCGTCTCGGAGTGATAAGACTCAGTCCGCGTCGCAAACACCGGTACGGAGAGGGTGTGCAAATCCGGAGGCAGGTGTGTAGCCGCGCCCAGCGTGTGGTACCCGCATCCGGTTAGTCCGAGCAGGAGGAACACGAACAGTGAATGGTAGGCCAAACGCATAACTCATCTTATCGCGCGGACGGTCTCTAGGCTGCATCTGACACCCAAGCCGTCACCAACATCGCCAGCTTCACAGCCGACAATTTCAGCCCGTCCGCCCGGTCTTTGAAGTACCGCTCGTTGATCTGCCCATAATCCAACTGCTCCAACCGCTCAAACCCCGCCACCCGCAACTCCGCCTCCAAAGTATCCGGCGAAAAGAAAAGCTTGAACGGCTCTCCGGCCCTTGCAACCCGCCCCGCCAACGCTTCAAATGCAATCCGCCCCACCAGGCTCAACGTCTCTGGCGGCAGCGCATAATCAAAAGCCACGGCGCTTCCCGCCGACAGCTGTCCAATAGCATGCAGCGTAGACCGAAAAGCCCCCAGCGTCAGATAAGGCACAACCCCCAACCACCCAAAGAATGCCGGCAACGTCCGATCGAAGCCCACCTCGTCCAGCCCCTCGGCCAAAGTATGACGCTCAAAATCCAGCGGCACAAATGTCAGCGCCGGAGGCAACGCAATCCCTGCATTCTTAAGCATCTCCCGCTTCCACTCCTGTGTCGCCGGAAAATCCACCTCAAACACCCTTAGCTCCGGAAATGGATTGCGATAGGCGAACGTATCCAGCCCCGCGCCTAGCACCACATACTGCCTCACCCCCTGCGCCACAGCATGCGCAAGTTGGTCTTCCACGTACCGGCTCCGCACCGCCATGAAGGCGCGAAAGTCCCGCGCCACGGGGTGCATCGCCCGCTCCATGTGCCGCGGATATCCCGATCCCACCAGCCGCACCGCAATCCGGTCATCCAGAACCGGTGGCACGTCCATCAACTGGTGCGCTGCCCGTCGAATGGCCACGCCCAGAGCTGTTTTGCTGGCTTTGCCAGTCTGCATGGATTCAAGTTTAGAGTACTGACATCGCCCGTTCACCGCGTACCATGTCTTCCATGAGTTGGATTGGATGGGCTCTGCTCTCTGCGGCCTTTGCTGCCGCAACCGCGCTGCTGGCCAAGATGGGCGTCGCGCACGTGGACTCGAACCTCGCTACCGCCCTTCGCACCAGCGTCGTGGTCGTCTTTGCCTGGGGCATTGCGCTCGTGCTTAGCAAGCCCGGCATGAGCCTCCTCGGCGAGATTCGCGCTCTCGACCGCCGCACCGTACTCTTTCTCACTCTCAGCGGCCTGGCCACCGGCCTCTCCTGGCTATGTTATTTCCGCGCCCTCCAGCTGGGTCCCGCCTCGCGCGTGGCCCCGCTGGATAAACTCAGCGTCCCGCTTGTCCTTGTCTTCGCCTGGCTCCTGCTCGGAGAAAAACTCACCCCACCCGCCATCGTAGGCGGCCTGCTCATAACCGCGGGGGCGGCAGTAATCGCACTGGGCTGATCTTCCCCTCGAATGCTGCCGCTTCCCTATACTGGAAAGAGCAAGGTGGCTTTGCCAATTGCGAAAGCTCTTCAGTGACCGATCAAATCCAACACGAACCCGAACTCGCCCCATCAATGGCGCCTCGCTGCATCGTCCTCACCGGCTTCATGGGNNAGCACGGTCGGCCCGCTGGTCGCCGCTCACCTCGGCTGGACCTTCACCGACGTCGACGACGTCATCGAGTCTGAAGCTGGCGCTCCCATCGCCGAACTCTTCGCCCGCCATGGCGAAGCCGCCTTCCGTGATCGCGAACACGCCACCATCGCAAACCTCGCCGGCCGCGACAACCTGATTCTCGCTCTGGGCGGTGGCGCCATCGAGCACCCAGCCACACGCACGCTGCTGCTCACCACCCCCGGCACCATTCTCATCCATCTCGAAGTCGAGCTTGCCACCACCCTCGCCCGCTGCAGTGGCACTGAGCGCATTCGACCCATCCTCGCTGACCGGACCAACCTTGCCAGCCGTTACCAGCGCCGCCTGCCGCACTATAGGACTGCCCATTTTTCGATCCCCGTCGACGCCCTTACGCCAGATCAAGTCGCAGATGCAATCCTCAACGCCGTTCGCCTGGCCAAGCCGGGGCGCAGCTGAATTGGGATTTTTTGGCCAGGAGCCCGCGCTGCAGCCCAACCGTCGATAAGTGCAAATCAGGCGGATCCACTCAAGCGTCCCGACATTCGGTTGCATATTGCCTTATCATCCAGTGCCTGGAACTCCTTTTCCCGTGCGTGCCTTCCCCGGCAAGCGAGCAGGATTGGAATTTCAACAGGAGGATAGCGATGGCATTGCAATCCTATCTGACACTCCAGGGTCAAACGCAGGGCAAATTCAAAGGTCCAAGCAGGAAGGGATCGGCCAGAGATGGAATAGAAATTCAATCATTCAATTTTGGTGTTGAAACGCCCTTCGATCCAGGATCCGGCCAGGCCGTGGGCAAACGCAGGCACAACCCGATCCAGATCGTCAGAGAAGTTGATTCGCCCTCGCCTCTGCTCTTCCAGGCCCTGAGCACGCAGGAGCGATTCACTTCGGCAGTGGTGAATTTNNCAGCACCGGCGTATCGTCCGGCCCTGTCCGCACCATCGAATTGAAAAACAGCTTCATTTCTAGCATCACGCACTCGCCAAATTCCGGCGGAAAAAGGCGAGAGAGAATTACCTTCGAGTATGACGATTCGCTGGTGAATGGATTGAGCAACATTGTCATCCATTCTGTTTGATTGGTCCGGCAGATCGGCTTCCCTGCAAGCCGTTGCAAATCCTCACCTGCTCTCCATCCTTACCCGACCGTCTCACTCCGCGACTACCCAGCTTGCTATCATCAATACAGGCTCCCGGCCGCCACGCGTCCGTCCGCTTTCTTTGAGGTCTTCATACCTGCCCATGACTCTCATCTCCCAGGCCACGGTTTCAACGGATATTGCAGTGCCCGCCGCTGACAGTTCCCCGTACGGCGCCAGTCAAATACAGGCACATATCCATGCCCCCACGCCCGGCGCAACCGCCTCGCTCATCCACGACCTCCGCGAACTCTTCAAGGTCAAGGTCGTCAGCCTGGTACTTGTCACCGGCTGGGGCGGCTTTTACCTCGGATCCATGATGTCTGGTATCTCCAGCCTCCAGCGCGGCCTGCTTGATACGCTGCTCGGCATTGGCCTGGTCTCCGCTGGAGCTGGCGCCCTCAATGAGGCCCTCGAGCGCAAAACCGACGCACTGATGCTACGTACTGCGGACCGTCCCCTGGCTTCTGGCCGCTTCTCGCTTGCTCAGGGAATCATCGCCGGCCTGGGAGCGCTGGGCCTGGGAGCTGTGTGGTTGGCTCTACACACCAATCTGCTCACAGTGGCGCTCGCCCTGCTCACGGCCTTCACCTATGTGGCCGTTTACACTCCGCTCAAGCGCCTCACGCCCATTGCCACCTTCATTGGCGCATTCCCCGGCGCAATGGGCCCCCTGCTCGGCTGGACCGCCGCCCGCGGACGCATCGAGTGGCAGGGTCTGGCACTATTCGCAATCCTCTTTGTCTGGCAATTCCCTCACTTCAATGCGATTGCCTGGCTCTATCGTCATGACTACGCGCGGGCCGGAATCCGCATGTTGCCCGTCGTCCAGCCGGATGGACGGTCCACCGTCGCGCAAGCGCTCTTTTTCGCTGTGATTATGGTTCCCGTAAGCATAGCGCCATGGTGGCTCGGAATGGCCGGCGTCACCTATCTCGTGCTGGCGATCGCATTGGGCATCCTCTATCTGGCCTACACCGTTCGCTTCGCCCGCATCCTGCGCGTTACCTCTGAAACCGAGAGCCTTATGTTAGCCCGCGATCTGCTCAAGGTCAGCGTCCTCTTTCTGCCCCTCCTCTTCACCACGCTCATGCTCTGCGCCACCGCAAAGCACTAAGGACAGCGCAACCATGACCATCTCCGTCGCTCCCAAATCAGGCATGAACCCCGCCGGCGCCGGTCCCGCCATCGCGGCGATTCTGGCCATCAGCGCCGCAGCCTCTGCATTTCTTTTCTGGCTTATTTACGTCCATCCCGCCGCTGCTTCCAGCACACAATTTGCATTCCTGCCCGCTCTCAATGCGGTGCTCAACGGCCTCAGCGCCACTGCTCTGCTGGTTGGCTACAACTTCATTCGCGCCCGCCGCATCAGGCCCCACCGCGCGGCCATGATCACCGCTTTCGCTTTTTCAACTTTGTTTCTGGTCAGCTACATCGCTCACCACGCATTGCATGGCGACGTTCGCTATCCTCTCCACGCGGCTTTCCGATCGGTCTACCTGCCGCTGCTCGCCAGCCACATTATTCTGGCAGTGGTAGCGCTGCCCTTGGTATTAGTCACGTTCTTCTTTTCCCTGTCCGGACGCATTCCCCAGCACCGCAAGGTCGCGCGATGGACGTTTCCCCTGTGGCTGTACGTATCGATTACAGGCGTAATCACTTACGTCATGCTGCGCCTAGCGCAGGGTTAGAGCTCAAATGCCCGAAGTCAATCCAGCTCGGCCTTCTCCGCAAGGTCCAACACAGCCAGACGACGGAACTCGCCAGCTTCTGCACTGGGGCGCCATCATCCTGGGCTCGGGCATCTTGGCGGGCTTGCTGCTGATCACCATGCTTGGCGGCTTTTCGCCTACCGGCGCAAAAACCAACACCGGCTGGTTTGCACTCATCATCGCTTTAGGCTGCATCCCTTTCGGCGGCCTTCTGCTGTCGCTCGGCGTGGCCAAGTGGTTCCGCAACCGCCGTATTGCGAGGGTAGGATAATCTCGCTTGCCGAGGCATAGGCCGATCGCGGATCAATTCTGCTGGTTGGGATACTGATCCCTGACGGTGTAGCCCTCTGGAGGCCGGAAGAGGGATGAATTAGGCTTGCCGCGTTCGATGTCCGTCAACTCCACCGATCGCACGCCCGTCCGCGGATTGTTATCAATCTGGAGCACAGGAATCCTCAGGTCGGTCGACATCCACGTCTCATGAGTCACTGTCAACGGTTGGTCGTTGCCGGCACGGCCCACCGGATACGTCGTCGTAACTCGAGTTCCCTTGGCCTCGAGGCCGTTGATCGTTCTTGTGCCCAGGTCTACGTGCGTCGGACGGACCTGACCGCCGTTGCTTCCCGCGGCCACAATGCCCGTGACAGGGACAGGTACGGGAATTGGCTGTGAGGGTGGGAGCTGAACGTGTCGAATCTGTGTGGGATCAGCCATATGGAACACGACTGCTTCCTTTGATTGCGAGCTCCAGTTGATCGTGATTCGATTCACCGGATCGAAGACGTTGAACATGGAATGCTTGTAAGTTTCTCCATCGACCATCGGGAAGTCGATGGCATTCTCGCGAAAGGATCTGCCGCTTGAGTCGCGAGCTTGTCTGGAGTTAGTTTCACGGGTGATCGTGGTGCCGTTGGCCAGAGTTTGAACGGTTGTCGTTTTCTGGTGGGCGGTATAGGGCTCAATCGTCCGGCTGCGCCCCTGCGAATCCGCCTCTGCACAACCATTCGCAGCGGCAGTCGCTCCGCCAAGCACAATAGCTGTGCATCTCCCACTGCGGGCCGTCGCGGAAAGTTCCTGAGCATAGATTGCACTGGACGAAATAGTGATCAATGAGAAACTGGCAACATGACAGGCAAACCGGTTTAGGCGCATTGATCCCTCCTAAACTTTAAGCGACGCAATTTTGACTCTAATCGGCTGGTAAAGCAACTCCCCGGGACTCAAGAAGAGGATAAGAATCTGCCGTCTTGCCATCGGGCCGTCTGCTATTCTTTTCACTTACCGGAGTGCACCAACATGGCAAAGAGCGTCAACAAAGTCATCCTGTTAGGCAACGTAGGCAAGGACCCCGAAATGCGTTCCACCCCCGGCGGCACACTTGTANNCGCAGGGCAACTGGCAGGACCGCACCGAATGGCACAACATTGTTGCCTTCAATCGCACCGCCGAAATCATTCGTGATTACGTCAAGAAGGGATCAAAGCTCTTTGTTGAGGGCAGACTCCAGACCAGCAGTTGGGAAGACAAGGACACCAAGGCCAAGCGATATAAGACGGAGATCATCGTCAACGATCTTTCCTTGCTCTCTGGACGTGAGGAAGGCTCAGGCAGTGGTGCAGGCGGCTACAGTCGGGGATCGAGTTCTTCAAGTTCTGCGGCCAGCTTTGACCAGCGCCCATCCCCGGGTGCACCCGACGACTACGCCCAACAAGCTGAAATCTCCGACGACGACATACCCTTTTGAAGACAGGGAGTCGGGACAAACTCCCACTTCCACCTCTTTTCATCCCGCCTTCATGAGCGTTGCCATCAACGAATCCTTGCGCTTATTGGCCAATTGATCCGCATTCCCGAGCCCACGCATCCAGACATAAACCGCAACACCGGCAAACACCAGAAAGATCGGGACGGCCATCCACATCTTGTCCAAATACCAGCAAAGTCCAAAGACCCCCGCTCCCACTCCCAGCACCAATACCTGCACAAGCACAGCCCCAAGGGCATTCGCTTGCGAACCGCCCTGTCGCGTAATCCGACCAGGATTGACACGATAGGCCATGGTGAGGGAAAAAACATTGCCGGCTGCCAGGTTTGACGGAAGCGCAAAGAGAATCCACGCAATCGTAGCCAGCACCACCATGGGGTCGGGTTGGCCTAGTCGCAAGGCAGTAAGGATGCCGGCAACCAAAAGCGTCAATCCAAACAGTGCGGAATGAAAAAGATTCTTGGCCAGCAACACGGTCCGCATCGGCGTTGGCGAAAGAAAGTACAACTGAATCCCCGCTCCCTCGGCGCCCAGGCTGTTGTAAAACAATCGCGTAAAACCCAGCTGGGCGTAAACCATGCACAACGGCAGCGCCAGTGGGAATGCATTGCCCTGAGACCCACTCCTGATAAAGACTCCAGAGAATACCAGGACCAGAATCAGAGGCGCGCCGATCGCATAAATCAGAGGCAGCGTCCGCAACAAGGTGCGCACTTCCTTTTCGATCACTGCGGCAATCGGCCCCGAGCCATCCAGCAGCCTGCCACCGACGCTTTTACCTGCTCTACTCTTCACTTCTCTGGCCCGAACTTCGGCAGCCCTCCGCACGCTCGGAGCAACTCCCAGACTCTCGCCGCGATACTCTGACCTCAGGCGCGCCCCCAACACTCCTCCGGCGGCAAACACGAACAGCCCAAGCACACCGAGCGATTCCAGCGATCCCGATCGGGACCCTGGCTCCTGGCTGTGTGCCTGCCTCAGCGAACGCGCTGCCAGTCCGGGTGGCAGCCACTGCTGCACTGCATTCACCCTTTCCAGCCACGGCCCATACCTATCTTTGAAGAGGGCCTTTGTTCGCTGGAATTCCTGGGCCCGCAACCTGTTTTGCTCCTCCGTATTCGCGCTTCCCAGAGGATTTGCCACAACCTGGTGCTTCTGCCTGTGCAGCGCAGGGTTCAGCAGTTGCAAGCTCAAAATCAACACCATGAAAACGGCGCCCAGAATCTCCCGAGTCTTCCGCTGCGCCAGCCAACGGTCAATCCAGGCAAAGATCGCCCTGACCAGCAGGATGTTGAAAGCTGCAAACACTCCTAGCTCCAGCGCTGTCCATAGGAACAACCCCGGCTGCGCCAACGTGATCCCTACAAATATCCCCGCACAGCACAGCCCACCGAGAATCGTAGAGACGTCAAGCAGCCCAAAGACAACGTAGAGCAGGAAATAGGATCCGAACCGCAAGGGAAAGCGCAGCAGAATACCCAGATCAAATTGATCTTGAAACGAAGCCAGCATGATCGGAATCATCTGCCAAACAAAGAAAACTGCCCACAACAGCAACGGCAAGAACCGCCATCCCCCAAATGCTGTTAAGAAGTATGCTGCCGCACCAGCACCTGAGCCAAGCGCCACGCCCCCGGCGGCATAGAACACAAACGAGATCGTCCGCGCGCCCAGTTCCAACGCGCCTTTCTTTACCCGCAATCCATTGATGAACATATGCCAGCGCAGCCGGGCCAGCGCAGCATATTGCGCGCGCGCCTGGGCGCCAAGCATTCCTCCGCCGGCCCCAACCCCAGCAACACCGTTCATCGGAGGCCCATCTACGCCAACCATGAAAGCTCCTGCGCCGGCTCCTGCTGTCCGCCCGCACCCACAATGGACAGAAAGATCTCTTCCAGCGTCAGCCGTTGTTCCTGCTCGGCACCCGGCAGCGTAGATTCGACTCCCACACGCAACTGCTCGATCGAACCATTGGCCACAAGACGTCCCTGCGAGATGATTGCAACGTGGCTGCACAGCCGCTCCACGATCTCCAGGACATGGGTCGTAAGAAAGATGGTTGCCCCGCGGTTGATCATCCCCTGCAACATGGCCTTCAACATGCCCGCTGCAATCGCGTCCACACCCTCGAATGGCTCGTCCAGAAAAAGAACCTTGGGCCCATGAATCACTGCCGCAGCCATCGCCAGCTTCTTCTGCATTCCATGCGAGAAGTCCGTAATGAGCTTTCGGCTTTCATTGGCCAGTTGCATGAACTCCAGGAGTTCGTCAGTCCGCTCATTTGTGGTAGCCATGTCCAGCCCGTACATGCGGCCAACGAAGCGAAGATACTCTGGCGCGGTAAGCCGTCCCATCAGCGCCATCCCCTCCGGTACAACGCCGATTTGCCTCTTCAACTCCAGCGCCCCGGCCCCGAACGGCTGGCCGAGAATCTCAATAGTCCCTGCGCTCGGCTCCAGAAGCCCGGTCAGCATCTTGATTGTGGTGGATTTGCCCGCCCCGTTCGGCCCCAGAAAGCCGAAGAACTGACCCTGGGCCACGCTTAGCGTGACCTCCTCCACGGCGGTCAGTGCGCCGAAGCGCCTGGTGAGTCCATGGGTTTGAATCGCCGCAGTTTCCATGTGCCGCCAGCATAGCAAGGTTTGCCGGCGGAACAAAACGAGTCACGATTGGCCCCGTGACGCAGGCTCTCGGTGGGGCACACTTTGGTAAGCCCTTTTCGTTGGCCGCAAACCGGCAAATCGCTGTAATATTCGGATGGAAGAGGAGAGCACTGTGCTCGAACGGCTCGAAGGCAGGCTCATGTGGGAGCGTACCTCCCAGGGCATTCTCGTCACAATCCCTATCCCCCGGGGTTTGACGGTCCCGCTTTATGGCCCGCTGGTCATCATTTGGCTAGTCTTTGCGTCTTTCCACTACTGGCATCTCCTCGCAGCGCCTCACCCCGACATCACTGAATTTAACCTGCAACTGATCGCATTGGGAGTTTACGCGGTCGGAACCTGCTTTTTCCTTTGCTGGATGATCTGGATATTCACCGCCGAGAACGTCCTGAGCTTGGTTCCATCCGAGATGAAGATTCAGCGCAGGGTGATCGGCATCGAGGTGGCGGTAACTCGCTTTCCAACACACAACGTCCGCAACTTGCGATATATTCCACCGACCAAGTTTTGGGCCCTGAGCGGATATATAGATCCGAAAACGAGCTACATCCAGTTCCGAGCAGGCAGCACGAAGCACAGTTTTGCCCGGGGAGTCACTGAAACAGAAGCGCATGCGCTGATCCGACGGATGCTTGAGGTTTACAACTTCCCCAACAGGCAACTTCCTGGGGAAGTCGACGATCCGGCATGAAGGTCCGCTAGGCCTCGTCCGCTTCGCTTGCTGTACCAAGCGGATCGTTGTCGCGATCCGTCACTTCCACCAATCCTGCGAGCCGCGCCGCCAACTCTGGCTTCCAGCTTCCTTCGGGCGCACGCCAGCTCCAATTGCCCGAAGCCACCGCCGGGGTATTCATCCGTGCTTCCGATCCCAATTCCAAAAGGTCCTGCGCCGGAACCACCGCCAGTTGTGCCACACTAGCCTCCGTCGTTCGAATCAGCGGCCAAACCGGGCGTCTGTGTACCGGTCCCACATAAGCCTCCACAGCGCTCTGCTCAATCTTGCCAGCGGCATCCCACCAGCCCTGCGTTGTGTCGTTGTCATGTGTCCCCGTGTAGGCCACGGTTCCGGGAGTAAACCGGTGGGGCAGGTGAATGTGGGCCCCTTTGCTGTTGTACCCGAATTGAAGCACCTTCATCCCTGGCATGCCCAGTTCCAACCGCAGCGCGTCAACCTCTGGCGTAATGAGACCCAGGTCCTCCGCCACCAGCGGCAGCGGTCCCAAAGCCGCCTCCAGCGCACTGAATAGATCGAGTCCCGGCGCCTTGACCCACTCGCCGTTGACTGCTGTCTCCTCCTCCGCGGGGATCGCCCAGTAAGCCTCGAAGCCGCGGAAGTGATCCAGCCGCACAATATCGTAAAGCTGGCATGCGCGGCGAATCCGAGCCACCCACCAGCCAAATCCTTGCTCCTCCAGAACGTCCCAGCGATACAGCGGATTGCCCCACCGCTGGCCAGTGGGTGAAAAATAGTCGGGCGGAACGCCGGCAATGCGAACAGGCTTGAGTTCTTCATCCAGTTCGAAAAGATCAGGATTCACCCAAACATCGGCCGAATCCATATTCACAAAGATTGCCACATCGCCCAGAATCCGAATCTCGTTGCGCGCTGCAGCCTCGCGGAGATTGCGCCATTGTTTCGAAAACGCAAACTGCAGCACCTGTTCCTTTGCCAAACCCTTTCCATTTTGCGCGGCAACTTCCGCAAGAGCCTCCGGATACCTGCGTCGCAAAGGTTCGGGCCATGTCGTCCATGCGCCGGTATTGAACTGGCGGCGCAACACTGCATACATCGCATAGTTAGCGAGCCAGTCCGACTCCGCCCGGCAATATTCCTCGAATTCTTCCCACTGTTCGGCAAGCTGCGGGTCGTGCGCTCCGCGGTCGAGAAATCTCTCCGCTGCCTCGTAAAGAAGTGGCAGTTTCCGTCTTTCGACATCGTCGAAATCTACGGGCAGGCCGCGGCCAGCCATCGCGGCGATCCGCTCACCTTCAATCCATCCCCAATCTGACAGGAATTCAAGGCTGATCAGGTAAGGATTGCATGCAAAGGCGGACGAGCCCGCATATGGCGAGTTGCCATATCCCGTCGGACAGAGCGGCAAAACCTGCCAAATATGCTGTTTTGCCTCGGCCAGAAACGTCACAAACTCGTGGGCCGCTGGCCCCATGTCGCCGATCCCTCCGTACGAAGGCAGCGAGCTCAAATGCAGCAGAACTCCAGACGAACGTTGAAAATCCATGGCTCCATTATCTCCGCCTCAGCATGGAAAGCCGAACCTTGCTCGCCAATCCAGCCGCAATCGCGAAAAAGCCCGCATCCTTTACCAGGATGCGGGCTTCCATTCGCTCTGTCTTGTACCTTTCCCAGCTAAGCGCCAGGAACCTGTGGCCCTTGCTGAGCCTTTGCGTTCGTCTTGATCCGCTTGTTCTTCTTGTAGTCGTCCATCAATCCGCTCATGAATACGCTGAAGGCTTCTGAACGGCGCTCTTCAAGAATCTGATCCTTGTACTGGTCGAAGTTCTTGGCGATCTCGTCCGCTGTCGGCTCCTGCTTGTCCACCAGCTTGGCCACCACCCCGGTCCGCTGCGCCTTGATCGGCCCGCTGATGTTGCCAACCAACATGTCCAACAGTTGAGGCGCCACTTGTCCAACCTGCCCCAGGTCGGGCACCTGCCCGCTGCCGCCCACCAGGTCACTCGTTTTAACCGTTGCGCCGACTTCCTTCGCTGCCTTAGCCAGATCATTCTCTGCCTTGGCTTTGTTCGCGAGTTCTGTAGTCTTCTGGCCCAGCAACACCGGCAACTGCTGCTCGCGGTAGTCATCTAATACGTGGCTCTTCCAGTCCTCAAAATTCGGAGCATGCGCAGCAGCGATTCCTGCAACCTGGAAGATTGCGTAGCCCTCGCCCGTTGATACCGGCTGTGGCGGGTCGCCCTGCCNNTCCGTCAGGCAGCGAAGCAATCACGCCAACATTGCTGACCATGGGGGTGGTTACAACCTGGAGATGGTGGGCTGCCGCCGTCTTTTCCAATCCGTTCTTCGACGCTTCCGACGTCAGAGCTTGTGCATAGCTCGCTTCGGCCTCTGCGGTCTTCTGTCGAATCAGCGTTGCTTGGATGGTCGGCAACACCTCATTCAATGACTCAGAGTGCGCCGCCTGACGCTCTTCCACCTGCAGAATGTGGTAGCCGAACTGGCTCTTGACAATCTCGACGTCGCCAATCTTCTGGCTGAAAAGAGCCTTCTCGAACTCCGGCACAGTCGCACCCTTGCGGTAAAAGCCCAGTTCACCGCCCTGGTCCTTGCTGCCGTCGTCAGAGTTCTTCTTGGCCAGGTCGGCAAAGTTTGCCCCGCCCTGAAGCTGCTTCAAGATCCCTTCTGCCTTCGCTTTGGCGGCCGCATCCGTCTTGGCGTCCGCCCCAGCGGGCACCTTAATAAGAATGTGCCGCGACCGCGCTTGCTCCGGAACCTCGTAATCGCTCTGGTGCGCGTTGAAGTACTGCTGAATCTCTTGCTGCGTTACCTGAGGAACACCTCCCGGCACCTGATCGGGAGTAAAGGCGAAGTACGTGATCTGCCGTTCTTCAGGAATTGCATTTGCATAGCGTGCAGCATTCGTCTTGAAAAACGCCTGCAGCTCACTGTCGGAGGGATTGATGGTCTTGCCCAGATCGTCAGCGGAAATGACGGCGTAGTCGAATTTGATCTTGATGTTGCCCTTGCGATAATCGTCGCGGACTTCCTGGTCGCCCACGGTCACACCGGCCGTAATTAACGATTGCAGCCTCTGGATAATGATGTCCTGTCGAATTTCGTCCTCGAATTCCGACACGGACATGTTGAACTGATTAGCGATGAAGGCGGAATATCTGTCGGTGCCAATGAACTGGCCGTTGGGATAAAGAAACTGGCCAAACTGCCCCTTGTGCAGGAAGTTGCGCACATCATCGTCGTTAGCCTGGATCCCCAGCTTCTCCGCTTCCGCCAGCAGAATCTGCTTCTGGACCAGTTGCGGACCGACCCGCTGCTCAAACAGTGTCAACAGCATCGGGCTGTCAGGATAATGCTGGCGCTGCATCTGCTGCCGTGCCAGTTTGTCAACCTCGACTTGGCTGACCGTCATGCCCGAGGACACAAAGCGGCTGTACCAATGGGGATAAATCACGGCATAGACATCGGCGGATGTGGCGCCTTGCCCGGTAAGACCTGGGATCAGATACACCACCATCGACACTGAGGCCATACCGATGATGACAACGAAGAATGCCTTGACGACGCGGCTGTCTCTCTGCAGGAATCGAATCATGGATGGACTTGAACCTTCAACTCTCTACGTGCGTGCGTGGCGCGGTTGCGCTGATCCTGCCATTGACCGACAGGAAGGCTAGTATTCTGCCACGAATGCACAATTTTTTCGCTCTACGCGATTCTCTGCCATTATAGACGACGGACAACCTGCCTGGCCTGGATGCACCGTGTCTAAGGCGAAGTGCGGCCAACGGAGGTCTGCATGCCCAGCGAGATTGAGCTTCTCGAGCATCTTTATGAACGGTTTAATGCCCGTGACATGGAAGCCGTGCTCATGGCTCTGGATGAGGACGTTCTGTGGGCAAACGGGATGGAGGGTGGCCACGTGCATGGGAGAGATGGTGTGCGCAGCTATTGGACCCGCCAGTGGGCAATCATCGATCCCCACGTCGAACCCGTGGAATTCTCCGTTGCCGATACAGGTGAAACTGTCGTTGAAGTTCATCAAACGGTGCACAATCTCAACGGAGAACCGCTGCACGATCAAATGGTCGGCCACATCTTTCGAATTGAAAACGGACTCGTCAAGCGCTTCGACATCCGTGGCGCTCAAGCCACAGAGCAACAGAAATAAAGCGGGCATTCCGATTCAAGGAATGCCCGCCTCTTGATGTTCAACCTCTGCGCTTGTTACCGCCAGTAGTAATATCCTCCACTCACAAAGTAAGGCCGGTAGAAGACCGGCGGATACGCATAGGGATAGCCGTAAGCCATATACGGGGACCCATAGGGGTAATAGCCACGTCGGTACAATGACGGACCACCGCTGTAAAGTCCCTCGGCAAGACGAGCTGCCTCTTGCGCGTCAACTGGGTTTACCGTAAGGGGCGAATTCAGATGGAAGGTCACCAGGGCCTCCGCGGGAATCCAAACCCCGGGTCCCGGAGAAGCTGCTGACGCCGCCGTGCCTGCCGCCAAACCCGCGCCTGCTCCGATGGCGCAGCCAGCGCCGCGGCCAACCGCGCAGCCGATAATGGCGCCGATGATTCCACCGCCAACCGCACTGCCCACCGTCTGGCCAGCCTTGTTCGGGCCTTTCACCTTGAATTGATCGCTATCGAGTGGGTAGCTCTGCCCCCCCAGGTCCAGCGAAGTGAGTTTGAGCGTCAATTCCGGGCTTCCCCCGAGGTCGCCAGCCTTTTTGACTTCGGTCACAACGCCATGCACAGTTGCGCCCTTTGGAAGCGCCAGTACTCCACCAACCGCCACGTCGCGGATAACAGTGAACTGCACGGGTTCACCGTCTTTGGCTCTCTTGCTGGAGAGTGATTCGCTAGTTCGTAACTGGACAAGCGTTCCCTGAGGGATGGTCACAGGTCCCCTGGGCTCAGCATACGACTGCGCTTGGGGCTGAGTCCGGTAGACACGGGGATTCGCAGGCACATAGGGGGGTTGCGGCGCGTATTGAGGCCGTGCTGAGGGATATGGATCCTGAGCTTGAGGCGATCCCGGCGCCGGTCCCGGTCCGTTGTTGGCAGGCGGTGGCGCTACGGGCGCCATTGACACGTCACCCTGGCTATCCGCCATCTGCTGTGCACCTGGATCGGTATTCTTGGGAGCCTGCGCCGCGGCCTGGGGATCGCCGATCTTGAGATTGTTATTCACTTTGGTCACGCCTGCCACACGGCTGGCGATCGACTCGGCAAGCTCACTCGACGCGTTGCTCGATACTGTCCCAGAAAGCGTAACCTCGCCTTCGATGGTAGCGGCGGTGATCAGCTCGTTCTTGAGCGCTTTGGAGGCATCGAGGGCGTGGACCACATCCATCTCAATCTGCCCGTCTGTCCGCTGGCCGGAGACCTGCGCCGCCTCTGGCGCTGCGCTGGAGTCTGAAGACGGAGCCTGCGCAACTGCAAGAACGCCGCTCAGAACCACCAACCCACCCCACGCCAAAACCTTCGGGATGGCCTTCTTAAACAAGGTCCGATTCATCTTCATGATTCTCCTCTGCCGATTGCATCTCTCAATCACTATTCAGATGCAGCACCGGATGAAAAAACGCTTCGCATTCAAGCTCCTGCCCCAACTTGTTAGACGAGGAACCGCGCAAGCCGTCATCGGTGGTAACCCCGCTCACGGGAAAAAGTTCCGCGGCTTCGGACGCAAAATTGGCGGACAAGACAATACGGGGAACCTGCCTGACAGCCACAGTTTGGCCGCTTGCTGCATCCGCTCGTGCAAGGCCGCATCCAATCGCCTGGAAGGAGAATTATGGCTGAAAGGCTCAACTATTCCAAGGGGTTTCCCGAGGGCATTCACGCCCTGCTCTACATCGAAAAAGCGATCCGCGCCAGCGGGTTAGAGCCGTCGTTGCTCGAACTGGTGAAGACCAGGGCATCTCAACTCAATGGATGCGTCTTTTGCCTCGATATGCATACAAAAGGATGCAAGGGCCGGTGGGGAGACCGAGCAGCGTCTCTACTTGCTGCCTGCGTGGCGCGAAACATCATTCTATACAGCCCGCGAGCGAGCGGCCCTAGCATGGACCGAAGCCATCACCAACATCCAGCAAGGACACGCCTATGACGCCGTCTTTGAGGAAGTTCGCCGCGAATTTAACGAATCGGACCTTGTGAAACTCACCCTCGCAATCAATCAGATCAATACCTGGAATCGAATCTCCATTGGTTTCAGGGTAGAGGCGGGGACCTATCAGGCCCAGGTACGCGCAAACGCCTGAAACTCAAAGGTAAAAACAGAAAATGCGGCACTGCTCTTCACCGTGCCGCACCAGAGCAGGAGGCCTGTACTAGCAATCTGCTTCCGTTATTTCAGCGCCTGATCAAAAGCCGCTGCTAACGCCTTTAAACCCTCCGCCACATCTGCACCAAGATGAACTCGCATTGCCCGCCGTCCACGAGACTCCAGCACCGCCAGGTCTCCGGCTGCCTGGGCCGCAATCACCACCCCAAAGGTGTAGGTCTGTCCCGGAATCTCCACGTCAATCGCGTCTTCTGAGGTAATTTGCAGGAACACTCCGGTATTCGGGCCGCCCTTGTAGTCCTGCCCCGTTGAGTGAAGGAACCGCGGACCAAAGCCAAGGCAAGTAGCCACCTTCTTGGCGTCGCGCACCTTGTGCCGGGAACCTTGAATCGCCTCCTCGTGCTCGGGGAACATCGGCAGGAACGCCAACGCAGCGAAGTAATCGCCGGAACGAATCTGGCCGAGGTGGGCCTTTAGATATCCCGCCAATGTCGCTTCGGGTGCCGCAGCCTTCAGAGTTGCCGCATACGTCTCCGTCGCATAGATTCCAATCCCGCCCGCCACCAGGACCGGCTCCCGTTCCGGCAGTTTGCCCGTCTGCTCATACGCCGTTGTCAGAGCGCGAGTTTCGATCTTTGCCGATTCCACATCAGGCTGGTTGAATGGATTGATCCCCATTACCGACCCTGCGACTGCGGTGGCAATCTCCCAGGTGAAGAACTGCCCAAAAATCTCGTAGAGATCCGAAACTTCGACCCGAATCACTAGTTGGCCTGCAGCTTCAAGGGCGGCAACTTTGGCATCCTGGCTTGTGTCGGACGTGCCTGTCAGTTTTACGTAGACAAACACACGGTCTTTGCCGTAGACCTCAGGTCCTCCGATCGCCTCGCGGTCTACAGGCGTGATGCCTTTGCCAAGTTTCCCGGTCGATTCGGCAATCAGCTGCTCCATCCATGCGCCCAGATCGTAGATCTCCGGCGAAGTGAAGATCGTGATCTTGTCTTTGCCGGCATTCGCCGCCGTGCCCAGAATCAGGCCCAGTTGCACCGCCGCGTTGTCCGACAAACCCTGTTTCGCCGCTGCAACAGCCTTGCTCGCCTCGTCCAGGAGCTTGCCGATATGGAGGCCAGCCACAGTTGCAGCCACCACGCCGAAATTCGAAAGCGCCGAATAGCGACCCCCAATTGTTGGATCGCCATAGAAGATGTACCGAAACCCGTCGGCTTTGGCCACCTGCTCCATCTTCGAGCCGGGATCGGTGATTGCCAGAAAATGGCTGCCAGCTCGATCCGCCCCCACGGCGTCTTTCATTTGATCGAAGAAATACTGCTTCAAAATGTTCGGTTCCAAAGTTGAGCCTGACTTGCTGGCCACCACCACCAGCGTCTCCTTCAGGTTCAACTTGTCACGGACCGCCTTCACCTGGGCGGGATTGGTCGAGTCAACGATGTGCAGCGCCGGAAAGCCCGGCTGCTGCCCAAACGTCTTTGCAAGCACCTCGGGGCAAAGGCTGGAACCGCCCATGCCCAACAGGAGAACGGTCTTGAAACCGCCAGTCTTTATATCGCCGCCCAACTCGGCGAGGTTTCCCACTTCTTTCTGCTGCCGCTCGACAATGTCGATCCAGCCCATCCAGTTTTCTTCGCCATCGCTTGTCCAAAGACTGGGGTCCTTTTGCCAGAATCGGTCAATCTTGTTGTTGGCCTTCCAGTCGGCGGCGGCTAAATCAACGGCAGGGCGGAGTAGTGAAGGGAGAACGAATCGGAAACTCATATGGATAAGATTCTGCCTGAAAACTTCGCCTTCGCATAGGATGCAGAGCACAAATCTCAGTGACAATCGGAGGTTCCCGCGCAAAAAGTGGAAACTCCATGGCGCCTCGGAGTCGAAAAGGGCAGCAAACCCGACCGAGAAAGCAGCCCTATCGCCTGAAAACGGATTGCCCAGGTGCTTGGGACCAACGAATCGCGGCCGCCGATTATTCCTCTTTGACGGCTCCCCGGAAATGGATGCGATCAAATTCGTAGACGGCACCCAGGGTCAAACCTCGAGGCTCGATTGCAATCCCGGTGGGGGTGGAAACCGCGTGGTCCTGAAATAGCCGTTGCCACCATTGCTTCTCAAAATCGGCACGAAACGAAATATGGTGCACAAGCTTGTAATCAAATCCACCGCCGACGGCGTAGAGAGTCCGGTTGTCGTGCTTGTAGTTGGGTACATTCACGTCAAAGTCGATGCTGCCCTGCTCCCATAGAAACTTCCCGTACGGCGTAAACTTGTTGAAGTGCCGCCAGTGATAGATTGGCCCTCCCCCAAAGGTGTCCTCTCGGGAAGTGTAGCCGCTACCGGGGCTCACAGGTTGGGGCTGGGGGCCGCCGAAGCTGATGTCGTGACCAACTATTTCCAAGCCGAATCCATGGACAAGCCTCGGACCTCGGTTTGGAAATACATCAATCCAGGCCGTGGGGCCTTCCATGATACCCGTGCCATGGAAGTCATCGTGGTAGCCGGAAACACCACCACCAATTTGAACTTGCCAGACGCTCTCGATCGCTGCCGGAGATGATTGCGGGAAGACGGGGACTGCTGCGACAAGAAAAAGCGCCGCAAAGACGAACTTCGAACACATTTGTGCGCCTCCATCAGAACTGCAGGACGCCCCAGGAGGCTCATCCCATCCTTCGGGAAGTGTACATCCGCAATTCAGAATTTCAAGGCAAGGTTCAGCAAAAGGTAACAGTTAAGGTTCCGTTATTTGAGACTTTTTCGACTGAATCCTCATTGCATGGATCCGAAGAGCGTTCCCCCGAGAATTACGGAAATCCATCATCTAAGGGTTTGACACCAACCGAGCCTAAAAGTCGCGTGTGATTAAGGCTNNTGCATTCTGGAACCAGGTCTTGAAGCCCTGACCGCACCAGAGGTATCGCCGGTCATCAAGGCCGCTTATGCGTGATCCGGATCAGGTCCAAACCGTCCAGATCCTCGACCATAAAATCTGGGGAGATTGCTGGAACTGCCACAATTCCGCGCGCCGGCAGCGCCACTGGCGCAAATTCTTTTCCTGCAATCCGGCCTGCTCCCGCAGCGGCAAACAGATAAGCCAGCCCTGGTATCTGCACGCCTTCTCGCACCAGGCTCCGGCTCCCTCGGCTTCCATCCACCCGCAAGCGTTCCAAACTAAAGTACTCCCCGTCGATCAGAATGGTTCGGTCCTTTAGCACCTTGGGTTGAACCTGGCCTCCGTCGGTTGTCAGTTTGATGGCCTCCAACGATCTATCGATATGCAACTCTCGCGGCCGTCCATAATCGAACATGCGATAAGTCACGTCGCAGTTCTGCTGCGTTTCCAGCAGTATCGATCCAGGCCAAATTGCATGAACCGTTCCCGCGTCTACCAGAATTGTTTCGCCCGCAGAGACCGGCACCATTTTCAGACACTGTTCAAGCGAGCCCTCACGAATCCCTTCGTGAATATTCTCCAAAGTCACGCCGCGATTGAGCCCAACCGCTACTTTCGCCCCAGGATCTGCCGCCAACACATACCAGCACTCGGTCTTGCCACGAGGGTATCCGTATTTCCGAGCCATTTTGTCATCGGGATGTACCTGTACGCTCAGCTTTTCTTTGGCGAAGATCACCTTGATCAGCAGCGGCGATTCCGGGAGCAAACCATTGGCGCCCAGTAGAGCTTCCGGAGTTTTCTTGAATAGTTCGCCCAGCTTTTGGCCCGCATGCGTGCCGGTAGCAATCACGCACTCGTCCCCAGTGAGCCAAACTTCCCCAATGGGCTCTCCAACCTGAGCAAGTTTGTCGTACCAAGGCCGAAGGTCCGGGTAGCCCCACACCCGCCGCACAAACGTAGGGTCGATGCGAAATGGAGCGATCGCGGGCTGTGCAAACTGTCCAGGCGAAGCCAAGAGAATCTTTCCGTCTTCAACAAGTATCGGTCATGAGCGAGCCAGGTTTCCAGCGTTCGCACGCTGGCTTTCCGGCCGCAATCTCACTGTAGCAGACGCCCATTCCTGTCACGGGATGTAAGGCCCGGCAACTCAGAGCCGGTGTGCGACGGCAGACTCGAACGCAATCACTCAGATGCAAAGTGAGAATACTCAAGATTCAGCTCCCTTCAAGGTTCAGCTCTTTTGAGTACGGAGGCAGCCGCGCAGATTGAATTCACAAACCGTGAAGTGCCAAAGCCCTGGGATAAAATGGTTTTGCCCAGCAGGAGAATGGATATGGATACCCGGCGGACGATCCAGCTGGAACGAGTCCGGAAGCGGATGGAAGCCTCAGATGCGGACCTGTCCGGGTCAACATTCATGAATGTCAGCCTTGCTGGAGCCGAATTCAAGGGTGTCAATCTCGCCGAGGCAACCGTTGAAAACGCCAACCTTTCCAAACTCCGCATCAGCAATGCTAACCTGAGCGGTGCGTGAATTGCCGACAGCAATACGGAGGGCATGACCATTGACGCGATTCCCGTAGCCGATCTCCTGGCCGCTTACAGGGCCGCTCGTTTGAAAGGGAAATACCATCAGATTTCAACGCCATGCAATACCTGTCTTGGGAATCCGCTGAGGAGAAAGCGCAAGAGTATGCAAAATCCAGTTTCTATTTGTGTCATAGGGTCAGGATATGTGGGTCTCGTTGCTGCAGCCTGTTTTGCTGAAATGGGCCATCGTGTCCTTTGCGTGGACAACGATGACGCCAGGGTAAAGACCTTGCGCGAAGGCGGCGTACCCATCTTCGAAGAACACCTGCCTCAGTTGCTCGCTAAACACCTGGGCAACGGCGTCACGTTTACTACTAATTTGGGAAGCGCCGTCGAAAGCAGCGAAGCGATCTTCATTGCCGTTGGGACTCCCCAGGGCGACACCGGCGCAGCGGACCTTTCCTACGTCGAGGCCGTGGTCTCAGAGATTGCCCGCCACATCAAGACCTACAAGGTGATTGTGGAAAAGAGCACGGTTCCGGTCTACACCAACGCGTGGATCAGCCGCGTGTTGCATCGCCACGGCGTAGACTCTGAGAATTTCGACGTGGTTTCAAACCCAGAGTTCCTGCGCGAAGGCACTGCCATCATCGACTTCCTCCATCCGGATCGCATCGTAGTGGGCGCCGGCAACGAGCGCTCCGCGAACCTGTTGCGCCGCGTCTATGAGCCGCTGGTTGGTGGTAGCTATTACCAGCAGCCAGGCGCTTTCCCCGGAGTTTGCAGCGTTTCGAATCCCGCCAAGCTTCTGGTGACTTCTACCCAAAGTTCAGAAATCATCAAACACGCTTCGAACGCCTTCCTCGCTCTGAAGATCTCCTTCATCAACGCGGTGGCCAACCTGGCTGAAGCAGTGGACGCGGACATTGAGGACATTTCTGCCGGCATGGGCCTTGACAGCCGCATTGGCCCCAAATTCCTCCACGCCGGGCTCGGCTATGGTGGCTCCTGCTTTCCCAAGGACGTGGCAGCGTTCCACTGGGTCGCACAACAGCGTGGCGTGGACTTTGACTTACTTCAGGAAATCCGCAAGATCAACGACACGCAAAAAGACATCTTCTTTAACAAAGTTCTCGCGTCTCTGTGGACCCTACGAGGCAAGCGATTGGCGGCGTTGGGCCTCGCCTTCAAAGGCAACACTGACGATATTCGAGAGTCTCCCGCCATCGACATCATCAAGAGGCTGGTGGAAGCCGGCGCCACGGTGACGGCATACGATCCGGCCGCCATGGATCGTGCCAAAGAAGTGTTACCACCTTCAGACAAACTCCAATATGCCAACGACCTGTATGCAGCGGCAAAGGACGCAGACGCCGTGTTGATTCTGACCGATTGGAAAGAATTTGCCTCAATCGACCTCGTCCGACTGAACGATACAGTGCGCTTTCCTATCGTGATTGACGGTCGCAACCTCTATAAGCCCCAACAGATGGTCGAACGTGGATTTACCTATGTCAGCGTGGGCAGGCCCGCAAGCTACCAGGCGGCCCAGGGCAAACCACGCAGCATGGTGATTTAGAGTCAATTTCTGCTGCTCATTCGGTCACTCGAACGGTTCCCGGGCGTAGGCCTGATTCCCCGCGCTTGGGAGCACGAAGGTTTAGCCATGCGCGTACTCGTTACCGGCGCAGCCGGGTTTCTGGGATCCCACCTAACGGACCGCCTTTTAGGCGAGGGCCATTCCGTGATCGGCGTCGATAACCTCTCGACTGGCGACCTCAAAAACATCGGCCACCTGTCCCGCGAACCCCGCTTCCACTTTGAACAGCACGACATTTGCGAACCATTCGGACCGGACTTCAGTCGAGGCCCGGTCGACTACGTCTTTAACATGGCCTCACCAGCAAGTCCACCAGAGTATCTCCGACTCGGCATTGAAACCCTTCGTGTGGGCTCAGTCGGCACTGAAAACACGCTTGAACTTGCAGCTAGGCATGGCGCCGGCTATCTTCATGCCTCAACTTCGGAGTGCTATGGCGATCCTCTCCAGCATCCCCAGACTGAGGAGTACTGGGGCCATGTGAACCCCGTGGGTCCGCGGTCGGTTTACGACGAATCCAAACGCTATGCCGAGGCGCTTGTGATGGCTTATCACCGGTATCGAGGTGTGAACACCCACTTGGTCCGTATCTTCAACACCTATGGTCCTCGCCTCCAACCCAGCGACGGCCGGGTCATCTCGAACTTCCTCATGCAGGCTCTGCGCGGCGAGCCGCTCACGGTGTATGGAGACGGAAATCAAACCCGGAGCTTCTGTTACGTCGACGACCTCCTTGAAGGGATTCTGCTTCTTTCCAAGTCCAACGAACACCTGCCAGTCAATATCGGCAGTCCAATCGAGTTCACCATCCTTGAATGTGCCCGAGCCGTCCTTGATGTCACTGGCTCAAAGAGCGAACTGCGCTTTGAGCCCCTGCCTCAGGACGACCCAACCCGCCGCCGCCCCGACATTACGAAGGCCAGAACCATGCTCGGGTGGGAGCCGCATGTATCGCTTACGGAAGGTCTGCAAAAATCCCTGGATTTCTTCACCGCCAAAGCCGCAGCAGGTCAGTAAACCAAAATCAAAAAAGCTTCCCCTTGAAATGGTCGGCATCGTCCAGGACCGCCCGGCCCCAATCTGTTTTCTCTTTCCTTGCCCCCCGCCGCTGCAGAACGCATTTGTACCCCGTGAATCAACCGGTGTAGGGTTCTATGCGGGGTTCCCAGCCTTCCCCTGGCGCTGTGGAACCAATGAAGCGCAAAACGTGACTTTCCAGAACTACCACCTGGCCAATAGCGGCGGGGCTGCGACCAAGTAAATCGGCTCATCTTCTTCTCGACGATCGGTTACCCGGCGGTCGGTCCCGGCGGGTAATTGATCCGGGGTCAATCATGGACGAAAACTGATCACCGGCCTCGCGAACCTTGCCTACGATGCCACTTGGCCACTCTGCCACTACTCGTGGCGTTTCTTCTCTCTGTCACCTTGCATGGCGCCGCCCAGAGCTTTCAGCCCAAGACCATTCAATTCTAAGGCGCCGCGGACTATTCTGACCAGGAAATGCTTGCCTCTGCAACGAATGCTTGCTGGGCTCAAGTTTTCTTTTGACGTTCAAGCCGATCCAGATTCGAAGGAGGTAAATTGAGTCATTCGGTTTGAAAAGTCGCAGCAGATTCCCTAGAACTGCACCGCCCCCTTCGCGAATTCGAAAAACCGCATTATTCTCGATTACATGTTCCATTTTCAGATCTTCGACAGCATGTTCCATCTGCCGCTTCCGATCCTGGAGAAGCTGGCACGCCCGGTCATTGTTTACTTGGTCCTTGTTGTCCTGCTGCGCATCTTCGGCAAGCGCGAACTGGCCCAGCTGAACCCCTTTGACTTGGTCGTCCTACTCTCACTCTCGAACACGGTGCAGAACGCAATTATCGGCGACGATAACTCGGTGACCGGCGGCGTCATTGGCGCATTTGGGCTGTTGGCGATCAATTGGCTGGTGGTCCGTGTCCTCTTCCGCTCCCCACGCCTCACCCGCGCTCTGGAGGGCCGCTCCGCCATCCTGATCCTCAACGGCCAGCTCGACCAGCGTGCCATCGAACGCGAGTCCCTTACCCGCGAAGAGCTGCTCTCCGTTATCCACAGACAGGGCTTTGAGGACTTCCACCAAGTACACAAATGCCAGCTCGATCCCAACGGTACGTTTTATGTGGAGGCATTCGACCCCTCTGTTGACGATAAGCGTCACGCCGAATTGCTCTCGCGCATCGACGCCCTCGCCCGCGAGGTGGCTTCACTGCGGCCGCAGCCTGCCGTCAATCCAGGGAGTTAACTCCCGTATTTTTCATTTTGTAGCCCTGAAAGAATTCTCTTGCGGATATATCCGTAACGGATATATATTCCCCTTATGGCTAATGGAACCATACCAGCTGCGCCACTGTCTCCCGCTGTGTTTGCCATCCTTCTCTCCCTCGCAGAGGGGGAAAAAACGGGGTCTTCACCGACTGGCCTTGGCCTGTGGGGTGGCAAACACGGTTACCTCATTATGAAAGACGCCATTACACCGGAAGGCGGCGGCGTCAGGCTTGGTCCTGGAACCCTCTACGGGTCGCTTGACCGAATGATGCGTGACGGGTTCGTCGAGGAGTCCGGCGTCTCCGACGACGAGCGTCGACGCTACTATCGCCTGACCAGCCTTGGGCATAGCGCACTTGCCGTGGAACTGGAAAGGCTCGACGCAGCTGTGGCATCCGCGCGCGCGCTCGGCCTGCTCCCCCATGGAAGCCGATCATGAAGCCGGCAAGCGACGACGCAGATCGCTTGGAAGCGCTGTACGCGCTTGTGCTGCGCCTGTATCCGCCGTCTTTTCGTGAAACTTATGCGCCGGCAATGCGCCAGGCCTTCCGCGATGCCTTGCATGACCGCGAGCGACCTATTCTGGCCCTGGCCTCGCTCGTCTTCCACGATCTCATCACATCCCTCGCCAAGGAGCATCTCGCCATGATACGCGACACGTTGTCTCGGCCGACCCTGCTGTTTAACGCTCTCGTGCTTGCGGCCCTCGCGACCGGTCTTGCACTTGCTCTTGCAGTAATTCCACAACAAGTTCTCCGCCAGGGAGCCGACGATCCGCAAATTCAGCTCGCTAGCGACGCTGTTGCGCGGCTCGAACAAGGAGTTGCTCCCAATGAGGCCGTTCCCGCGGGCTCCGTCGATATGGCACGCAGCCTTGCGCCATTCGTGATTGCCTATGACGATGAAGGCCACCCGTTGGCATCGCAGGGACAATTGAACGGAACGACTCCAGCTCCGCCCAGTGGCGTCTTCGATTACGTCCGCCAGCATGGGGAGGAGCGCGTCAGTTGGCAGCCGGTGCTCGGAAGCGTATATGGAGTCCGCATTGCGGCCGTTGTCCAGCGAGTCGGCGGCCCGCACCCAGGCTTCGTACTTGCCGGGCGGAACATGCGCGAGGTGGAAATTCGCGAAGACCAAGTGCGCAACCTCGCGGCGTTGACGTGGATCGGGATGCTCGGGGTCATTTTGGTTGGAACGATTGCATTTGGTTGGTACTTTCGGCCCAAGACGGCATAGAGGAGGTCGGTCACAGCTGCAAATTTACCAACTCGGCTTCTCCAGATCGAATCACTTCGCATGAGCCGAG
>PLKU01000329.1:3641-3791 GCA_003140705.1 Acidobacteriaceae bacterium | reverse complement strand
CCCGTTGACGGCCGGGGTCCACTTGTATCCTCGCCTGGGCAGGTCGAGTTCTTCGAGAACTAATGGATGAAGCAAGCCGGCCAGATAGGCGCAGGGAGACATCCGGACTCCTGGAAACGGCTCCTCGGTGGTGCAGGCGCCGCCAACGCG
>PLKU01000329.1:0-3557 GCA_003140705.1 Acidobacteriaceae bacterium | reverse complement strand
AGTGGGAAGTAAAAGTTGTCGGTGAGGAATCCTCGCCGGAATCCCCGCCAAAAACCTCGCTTATGATTGCCGTTCGTATCTAGCGCCCATACAAGGGGCCGATCGCCGAAATGAGATACTTACTGCTGGATCTTAGTGATTGACATTACATTGACGATCAAATTAACGGCGCACTTCATATTAATGATGAAGCGTGGACGCGAGTCGCAAACCGCAGAGAAGTATTTCAACTACAGGTGGTTTTGAAACATCACGCAAAAACCTGGTGTAGCATTGGTCCTGGTTTAGGTTCAGATTCTGCAAGGGCGACTAGAACTCCGGCAGAGGAGTACTACGCATCCATTGCCGACAGGGTTATACAAGCTCCTTTGACCAGGTGTTTGGAAATAAATCTTAAGCAAGAGGCAAAGCAAGATGCCGCAAGCAGAAGAGGGCACGCTCCCCACGGTCAATAAAGACTCAGGCTGGTGGGCGATTCACACTCTTTACCACCACGAGAAGCTTGTAGCAGAGATGCTGACAGCGAAAGGCATTGAAGTCTTTCTGCCACTCTATGACTCGTTGCGCAAGTGGCGAGATAGGCGCATGTTACTCTCGCTCCCGCTCTTTCCCTGCTACCTGTTTGTACGTGGGCGGCCACACTCCCGGACTCCGATCGTGANNGAAGCCGAAATTCAGGCGATTCGCAGAACTATTGAAGGTCCATTCCGCGTTGAACCTCACCCGTTTCTGCACTGCGGTGAGAAGGTGCGCGTGAAGCGGGGTAGCCTCGAAGGCTTAACAGGGATTCTGGTTCGAAAGAAGAACCTCTGCCGTCTGGTTCTTTCTGTCGAGATGCTCGCACAATCTGTTTGCGTAGAGATTGACGCTGAAGATGTGGAGCCCGACTTAGCGGCCCGGCTGGCTGATGGTCAGCGGATCGGCCCGTCCCAGGCCCATGCTACACCCACGACCCGCCCGCAGGACTTCGCTGAGAAAACCGGAACGAGACGCTAAAGTCTGGGGCCAGGTCCAGAGAGCATGATTTCTGGCCCAGTTTCCTACGACTTCAAATGCGCCAGCTCTTTTTTGATCTCTGCATTGGCGGGGTAGTTGGGCACCAATTTCAGAACCTGCTCAAACTGCTGACGGGCCAGCGCCGGTTGCTGCGTCTTTTCGTACGCCCACCCGAGGTGATAGTGAATATCCGGGTTCTCCGCCACTTTGTTCTTTTCCTGTAGCTGAAGCGCCTGCTGCAGGTATGTCACTGCCATCGGGTAGACTCCCTTGCGGTAGTAGGTCCATCCCAGCGTGTCGGCAACGATGGAAGAGTTTGGCAGTCCTTTGAACGCCGTCTGCGCCAGGTCCAAAGCAATATCCAAGTTGCCGCCGGTGCTCAGCACCAGGCGGGCAAGTTCATTGGATGCAATCGGATCCTGCGCATTGATGGCCAAAGCTTTCTGGTAGGCGTCCTCCGCTTTCTTCATGTCTCGCTTCGACTGATACAGGTTTCCCATCAATATATATAGACTCTGCTGGCGAGGGTTATCCTTGAGCGACTGCTCGCCAGTCGCGATGGCCTGGTCGACTTCGCCTCGGGAGGCCCGTGCCTGCACCAGGTGAATCACGGCATCGTAGTTCTTGCTGTCGAGAGCGACGGACTTGGCGAACGCCGCCTCCACCTCACCAGGGTCCTTCTTGTCCAAAAACAGTGCGCTCCCCAGCATGTCATAGAACATGCCGTTGCTGGGCTCCTTGGCAATCTGCGTCTTTGCTGCGGCCACGGCCTGATCCAACTGCTTTTGCGCGATGTCCGCGCTCATCAGGCCGCGCAGCGCATCGGTCGAATTCGGGTTGCGGTCAAGAGCGTCCTGATAAGCCTTGGCCGCGTCAGAAAACTGCTTCTGTGCCAGCCTGAGGTGCCCCAGATGGGTGTAACCGATCGCACTCTGCGGCGCTACCTGGATCGCCTTCTGTACATCGGTTTCCGCATCGGGGAAGTGCTGGCGATTGATGTTCGATAATGCGCGCAGTGCGTAGCCGTCGGGAGAACCGGGTTGCAGCCGAATTACCTGCGTTGCAGCGTCTGCGAGGGTGTTCATGTCGCCCAGCCGAATCGCCGCCCCGGCAAGAGCGCGCTGGGCCTCGACCAGATTGGGATTCAGTTTCAGAGCTTCGCGCCATTCGCTCTCTGCGTGCTCGACGTTCCCCTGCTTTTCGTAAGCCACGCCTAATGCGAAGTGAGCCATGCTGTTCTTCGGTTCATTCTTGATTACCGTTTGCAGCGTCTGCGTGGAGTGGTCGAGGTCGCCCCATCCGATCTGCATCTGGCTGCGGTAGACCAAGGCATCGCCGTCGTTCGCATCATTGCTCAGAATCTCATCGTTCAGCTTCCGCGCTTCATCAATTCGATTTGTCTGAATGAGCAGCTGAATGTATCTCTTCTTGATCTGTGGATCTTTGGGCCGTTCCTTGTAAAGGGCTCCGTATTCAGCCACGGACTTGTCCGGGTCGCCTGTCGAGTAATAGAAGTTGCTCAGTGCAAGATAGCTCCCGGCCTCATGGGGAAGATCCTGGTTTGCCTGCTTGAGAATTGCCTCCGCATCGGGCTTCCTGCCCTCGAACAGCATCAGCCGGGCCAGAGCGTCGCGCGGCTCAAGGGCGCTCGGGTTGGCGGCGATCGCAGCGCGGAACTGCTCCTCGGCTTCGCTGTTGCGCTTCTGGGACGCGTAGAAATTGCCCAGCACCACCCGCGCCTGCGTGGCCTTGGGGTTGAGCTCAATGGCCTTCTTGAAATTAACCTCGGCCAGGTCCGGCTGTGTGTTGTGCAGTTGGAGCAGGGCCAGGTCCAGGTAAAGCTCCGGGTGACCCGGATCGAGTGCAATCGTCTTCTGGATCTCAGCAATGGCATCGGGCAGCCTGTTTTCGGCGGCCATAAGGTTTGAAACAGCAGTGTGAACCGCCGGATCGTCTGGCCGCTGCTTCAACAGCAGATCTGTTTGTTGCTGCGCCTGGTCGAGCCGATGCCCCAGGATCAGCAGATCGGCCAGGGCGATCCGTGCCTTGTAGTCGCTGGGCCGCAGTTCGATGGTCCGCGAAATCTCTTGAAATGCCCGGTCCGGCTGGTGCAGCCGCAGGTAGCTCTGCCCAAGCTGAAAGTGCGCGTCCGCGTAGGCTGGATCGATCTTGATGGCGTTGGCGTACTGGATGGCCGCCTCTTCAAATTGGCCATTGTCGAAGAAGCGTTTTCCGCTTTCAAAGTACTTCTGCTTGCGCGCATTCGAATTCAGAAAGCATCCCGGAAGAAGTACGGAGATCAGCCCAAGAACCAGAATGTGGCGCCAGTTGGAAGAGAGTCTCACTTGAAATCCACCCATGCAGCGCCGTACAAAACCGCCAAGGCGACACCGTGCACTGCGGATCAATAGTAGCAAAGCGATGTAATGCGCAGCGGAAGCCGCATCACAGCAGGCTTGTTGATCGCCCGGAGTGCACCAACCGCGATTCAACCTACCTTCGGTCGAGGGCAGGGAACTCGTCCCGCTCTTGAGCGGCAAATGTTGCAAGTTTTTGCAACA
>PLKU01000190.1 GCA_003140705.1 Acidobacteriaceae bacterium | reverse complement strand
TCATGGGCATGCTCTGGCCCACATTGGAATTCATCCTCGGCATTTCGATGGTGATTACTTTGCTGGCCGGCGGCCATCTTGTGCTGGAGCATCGCATCACGCCTGGCGAGTTTGTGGCTTTCAACACATACATGATCATGCTCATCTGGCCCATCATCGCCGTGGGATGGGTGGTCAACCTCTTTCAGAGAGGAACCGCTTCAATGGTGCGCATTGACGAACTGCTCAAGTCTGAACCCGCCATCGACGACTCCAAGGCAGACTCTGCAATCCCGGTCAATGCGCTGCTTCAAGGCGAGATTGAGTTCTGCCATCTGAACTTCAGTTACGGCGACACGCGCATATTGCGCGACATTTCCTTGCATGTCCCTGCCGGGTCAAGCCTGGCCATAGTAGGCCCCACCGGCTCCGGCAAAACCACGCTGGTTAACCTGCTCACACGGCTGTTTGAAGCGCCGGAGGGTTCGCTGCTCATCGATGGCAGGCCAGTACGCGACTATCCGCTCGCCATGCTTCGCCGAAACATCGGCATGGTGCCACAAGAAACCTTCCTCTTCAGCGAGACCATCCGTGAAAACCTCATGTTCGGTGCACCCAATGCCAGTGCCGACGAATTGCGCCAGGCAACCGAGGCCGCTCACATTCGTCAGGAGTTCGACGAATTCCCGCAAGGCCTTGAGACCATGGTTGGCGAACGCGGCGTCACGCTCTCAGGCGGACAGAAACAGCGGGCGGCGATTGCGAGGGCATTGCTAAGGCGGCCGGCAATCCTGATCCTTGACGACGCCTTGGCTAGCGTAGACACCTATACTGAGGAGCGCATCCTTGGCGGGCTCCGTAACTACACGTCTGCCTCCACCACGATTCTGATATCTCACCGCGTCTCCACCGTGCGCGAGGCCGATCAGATCGCGGTGCTCGACAATGGAAGAATCGTCGAACTGGGGAAACATGCAGACCTGCTTGCGCGGGACGGCTACTACGCCGGGCTCTACCAGAAACAGCAACTGGAAGAAGAGCTCACCGTGGCCGGGTAAGCCTTCTCAAGCATTCCAGCTCGATCCGGCCGCGGCATCCGATCCGCATTCGTCATCGAAGCCATTCTGCCTGCGCCTGAAGTTCATCGACCTCACCTGGACTGGAGCGGGGTCGTGCACCATACGATCTCCGTGTCGAGAGGCATACCGATAACATTCCCATCCACACTGCCGAATTCGATTCCAACTGAGAGCTTTCATCGGCACGAGCCACCCACATCGGCCGCCTCTTCCTCGACCTGAAAGCAATGCCACCGGAACGGCTCTCCGCTGCCGGGTACGCAGAATTTCATCCTGTTGCCAGCAACGATACTGCTGAGGGCCGGGCTCAGAACCGCCGCATCGATCTCGTCGTTGTGCCTCCAACCAGAATCGATCTGTCTGCGATCTTCAATTCCCCGAACCTGTCTGGACCTTGGCGCAAGATCACGGACGAATGATCATAGCTTCTACTCCACACCGAGCACCTTCACGATGACCCTCTTCCGCCGCTGCCCATCAAACTCTGCATAAAAGATTCGCTGCCACGTGCCTAAATCCAATTTCCCCGCAGTGACCGGCAAGGTGGTCTCATGATGGAGCAGCAATGATTTCAAATGCGCATCCCCATTGTCTTCGCCCGTCTGGTGGTGTTTGTAATCCGGCCGCGCCGGTGCCAGCTCTTCCAGCCACTTGCCGATGTCCTCAATCAATCCGCTCTCATGATCGTTCACATAGACCGCCGCGGTAATGTGCATCGGTGACACAAAACACAGGCCATCTTTTACGCCGCTGCGCTGCACAATCTGCTGCACTTGGTCGGTTATATGAACCATCTCCCGCCGTTTGCGAGTTTCAAAAATCAGGTACTCCGTGTGGCTTTTCATTGCACTCCCCATGCTCAAACCCCCTGATCGCCGCCTCCGGTGATTCCGCTATTCTAATAACAGTCGTGACAGCATCCAAACCTCAGACCGCCGAAGCGCTTTCCCAGCAGGGCCTCGATTTGCTTGCCGCTGGCTCTCCCGCTCAGGCGGCTCTGGCCTTTCGGGAGGCCATCGCCGCAGGACATGAGGGAGATGAAGCGCACACCGAAGCGCATCATGGGCTGATTCGCGCCCTGCGTGATGCTGGTCAACTCAATGAGTCCGTCGGGGCCGCCATGGCGCTCATCGCACTGACACCCAACGATCCTCTTGCTCACACCGCGCTCTCCATCTCACTGCAAGCAGCAGGCCACATACCTCAAGCAGAGGCAGCCGCTGCCCGGGCTCGTGTTCTAGAGTGGAAGATTCAGCTCCAGGCTCCGGCAACGAAGGATTCCCTGCTGTGAAGGCAGCCCGGCAGGCCAATGCTGCGAGTCGACTCCGTTCCATGCACGATTCCCTGGCTGCCGCATATGGGCCTCAGTACTGGTGGCCGGCGGAATCTGCTTTTGAGATAATTCTTGGCGCATACCTCACTCAGAACACGGCATGGAAAGCTGTCGAACGCTCTCTCGCAAACCTGCGTGGAGCGGGAGTTCTCACACTGGATGCCCTGCGGGCAATTGCGCTCAGCGATCTACAGGCTCTCATTCGCCCATCAGGATTTCACACGCGCAAGGCGCCGGCTCTCAAAGCGTTTGTTGCCATGCTTGACCAGGAATTTTCGGGTTCGCTCGAATCCCTCGCCGCAGCGCCGACAAGCGCTCTGCGTCCTCGTTTATTGGCCCTGCCGGGCGTAGGCCCGGAGACTGCCGACGCCATCCTGCTCTATGCCCTCGGCCTTCCTGTTCCAGTAGCCGACGAGTATCTCCGCCGCATCGCTGAGCGTCACCACCTTCTTGCGGATCGCCCCGGCCTGAAGAGCTATGACGCACTGGCAGATCTCACTCGGAGGGCATTTGCTTCTGATGCACAAATGACTCACGCCCGGCTGTTCAACGAATTTCATGCTCTGACTGTCGCAGTGGGAAAGACACACTGTGGCCGCACTGCACAATGCACGGGCTGTCCCCTGCTTGAAGATCTTGAGATTGCTTTGCCAACTGCCAATGGGGACGAACGAACGCCGGCGAACTCGCGGCAATTCGATGATCGATTCGATCACTCGACTTCCACGCTCCGCAAGGCAAATGAATAGTAGCGGCGCCAGCAAAACATGCATCGAACGGGCCGCAAAGCAAACATGCTGAGCAGACCATCCTCCGCACGCAACTCTGCGGCTTTGAATTTGACTGAATCGCAGCAGGGGCACGATCTCCTAAAGAGCAATGGTCGGGGCAGCCAATTGGGCCAGGGACGAACTTCGGTATGCATGTCGGATTGCTCTTCGATTTCTGCGGGCGCTAGTCGCGGAACTGCAGCAAATCATTGGCGCGGAAGAAGCGGAAGAACAACTCCTGCGGCTCCCTTGAGCATACTCCTCAACTTGACTGCGTGCGCATGCAGCAATATTCGCATCACGTCAATACTGGCGAATCCATGACCCCGGCGGCGCCAAACACACGCCGATACCGCTCGACTTCGTCAGGAGGGCCCAATGCCTTGGAGTAGTTGTCAGAGAGCTTTACCGTCGGCCTGCCGTTGACCTCGGTAAGTTTGCATACCAGGCTGACGGGATCAAAGTCTTCATCACCGTGCGGATTGCAGTTGCGAAAATCGTTGGTCAGGTAGGTGCCCCACCCTGAGCTGAATCGGATTCTGCGGTCAGGGATCCATCTCTTGTCATCCAGAAAGTCGTTGGCGCGCTCGAAATCTCTCGGGGAAGCTCCGTTGAGAAGCGCCCCACCGAAATACGCATGGAGCCCTAGAATTTGGTCCACGTCCAGGGCATCGGATGCAATCAGCCGCTTCTTCCTTGGATCGCGCCCACGCCGTTCAAGCCACACAATATACTCGTCTCCCGCCGCATAGGGGTCCTTGCTATCGATGCGTTGGCCGGTCCAATCCGCAACCCAGTCAGGTGCATTGTCGAGGAACTGGGTGGTTCCAAACGTGTCCGGCAACAGAATAAGTAGCTCGCCTTGATAGGTCTGCTGCCACAACTCAAGCAAGCGGTATTGCGACCCGTGCAATTCCTCGTCGTCGTTCGCCATTGCGGCCAGTGCCATGGGAAGTTCATGTCCGTTGGTGCCCATGGCCTCAAGATCGTGCTTGTATGCGAGGTAGGTATTCGAACTTCCTGCAAAGCTCGCGCCCAATACATCGCTCATGGCCTTCACCACATACTCATGCCACAGAAAGCTGTGCCGTCGCCGCGTCCCAAAGTCGCTGACGCTCAGTTTTGGAATACCGCGCAGCCGCTCCATCTTCTCCCAGAGCCTGGTCTTGGCCCGCGCGTAGAGTATGTCGAGTTCAAACTCGCTCAGCCGCTTCAAGCTGGAGCGCGTCTTCAACTCATCGATGGCGGACAGAGCATAGATCTCCCACATCGTCGTCTCTGTCCAAAGACCGTGGAAAGTGAGTGAGAGCTGTCCATCGCGAACGGAAAGCTCGTAATCTGACAACCTGAAGTCCCGGTCCAGCCACTCCAGAAAAGCTGGCTCAAAGATGCCGCGTCTGCCGAAAAATGTATTGCCCGCCAGCCAAATAAGTTCCGACTTGTGGAAGCGCAGTTTTCTGGTTTCTTCCAGTTGGTCCCGCAGTTGTTCTACGTCCACCACCTCGCCCAGGCGGATTGAGCGCGCGCGGTTGAGCAGCGTGAACGTGGCCTCGGTCTTGGGGAAATGCTTCCAGATGAACTGAANNGCATCAACAGCTTGTAGAAGTCTGTATCCAACAGCGAACGCGTGATCGGATCCAGTTCCCAGTTATGATCGTGCGCGCGCCTGGCGATGTTAATAATCACAGTGACCTCAATTTACCTTAACAAGCTGTCCGATTGAGCATCCTTAAAAATTGGCTAGGCCTTGACTCGCGCGTCATCCGGCAACTCCGGCATGGCGCCAGGTTGCGAGGCCACCCATGCACCCCATCGGTTCCCAGTCTCATTGATCGTCGCCAGATTTGCCCCGCCTAGCATGGAATGCGCGAGCGCCGCGGTAAAAGCATCGCCGGCCCCGACGGTGTNNTCCAATCGTGTCAGCCACCTTCACAGCAACACCGGGATGCTCGTGTCAATCGTCGCGCGTCACCAGCAGGCTGCCGGCTGCGCCTCGAGTCACAGCGACCATTTGAAGCGCAGGGAAAGCTTCCAGCAGCCGTTCAGCCGACGCACGCAGCCATTCTTGGTCTGGCCCACTGTCAGAAGGCAAGCCCAGCAAATTGAGTATCAAAGGAGCCTCTGCATCGTTCATCTTCACAACCGTCGCCAACTCCAGCGACTCCTCAAGCACCTCGCCAGAGTAGAAGGGCGTTCGCAGGTTGACATCGAAAATGCGGATGCAGGCAGATGAAGTTTCCGCCACCAGCGTCTGAATGGTTTGCCGCGAAGTCCGGCAACGCTGCGCCAACGACCCGAAGCAAATCGCGTCCGCTCGCTCTGCAACGCGCACCCATTCGTCTGAAAGTTCAAGAAAGTCCCAGGCCGCGGGCTCGTGAACCGTATAGCGTGGCTGCCCATCGTCAAGTTCTACAGTCACCAAGCCTGAATGATGTGCCGGATCCACCTGAACCAGACTGGCATCCACTGGAAGCGGATCCAGAACTTCCATGGCCTTCCGTCCAAAATCGTCGCATCCAATGCGGCTGAGAATCGTCGCATGGTTGCCCAATCGGCCCGCCATCACGCTGAAATTGGCCGGCGCGCCGCCAAGTCTGGGCCCGAAAGGCAACACATCCCACAACAACTCGCCCAGCCCGACAATGAGACGCGGCTGCTTTGAATGCCAACTCGATCGATCATCCATTTTGCTTGCCCACTTCCCTATCCCTTGTTTGGTCCGCTCCACCGCCAAATGGAGCAGTCCTCCCAATTCGTTGTTGCATACTCCCCGTCCGGCTGGTTCGCCAGGATCTTGTGATCAGCAATCGCATCGGCCCGCGACCGCCTAACCTCCCCTTGAAACAACCTTATAAACCCAGGCTGCCGTTCCAGCACACCTTCATGCTCATTGTTCACATAAAGGATGTCCACTTCCCCTGCCTTAACCGCGCGCTTCGTAAGCCCACTCGCGAGCTTCTTCAACAACAACCGCAGAACCGGCGCGCCAAACGGGTTGAACAGGAACAACACACAAGGTCCACGAGGGAACCCAAACTCCACCGCATCCTTGCAAAGCACGCGCATCGGCGCTTTCGCTCGTCCCTGTGCCCGCCAGCGCGCGGCATTCTTCCTTGCAATCCCTGCCAGCGTCTGGTGCAATTCAACTCCAACCGCCTCACGAAACGGGAACTCCGACGCCAACAGCACCGCACGTCCCATCCCTGCCCCTAAATCGACGAACGTGAAGACATCGATAGGCCCCACCGGCTTGGTCCGCCTCCAGCGCACAACCATCGACTGAAACACTGACGGGGCCACCCCGTAATAAGCCGTGCTTTGCCGGTCGTGCCGATGACCGCTTTTCAGGTGCCGCCCAGCAATCAACCCGCTCGTCCGGACACCAAACTCCAAATCGAATGGGTGCGGAGTAAACCCTTCTCCAACCTTCATTCCCGGCAACAGGCGCCTCGTGCCTGAAACTGCTTTGCTTGCTTTCTGCTGGCGGTCTGAGTTCACGGTTTGAACCTTACCACAGCCCACGCACCAGCTTTTGAACCATCGATCCATAAATTGCCGGCCTCGCAGTGCCGTGAACACAGTCGAAGTGTCGATTTAGTAACCCAAGTACTCCTGCTTATACACAAAGCCCAGTGACATGCTGCGTCGAATCGCGGTACCCTGTTGTATCCGCGCACGGCGCGGCTTAAGGAGCATTTCAACCACGATGCCTATCCAAACGACCTCCAAGATCTGGCATAACGGCAACCTGATTCCCTGGGAGGACGCCACCCTCCACGTCATGAGCCACGTTATCCACTACGGCTCAAGTGTTTTTGAGGGAATCCGCTGCTATGGACAACCGCACGGTTCAGCCGTTTTCAGGTTGCCGGAGCACATGCAGCGCCTTCTCGACTC
>PLKU01000004.1 GCA_003140705.1 Acidobacteriaceae bacterium | reverse complement strand
TGATAAAAGAAGAAATTTAGGACCTGATCCGAATCGCATTGCGATTGTCAGCGCCGGGCGTTGCGGGTCAGGAACAGAGTCTGTTACGAAACTCATTGTTCGGCAACCAGTTCCGGAGAGATCACTGACGAGAAAGTCGTACTTTTCCGTCGTAATCTCCGATCTCCGAGGTCATCGGCCCTGAATCTCACGTTCTCACAATTGACTCGCTGATTTTTATCACTCACCGAAACAGAGAATCTGCTGGAGGCGGTCCAAACCAAGGCCGGTCCGCCGCTCTGACTCGGCCTGCCGCTCGGAGCGTTAGAGCCAGCNNTCCTGAATTCTTAGGGCGGCGGTTGGATGGGTGGAGCAGTTAGATTTTGGCCAGGATGGCAACATTGATTCGGGGCTAGAATCAAGTCATGCCTTTAAAGATCGAACCAGTTTTGGACGCGTGCCTCGCCAACGCAGAGCGTCTTCTCGAATCAGCAATGACGGTTCGGTCAGTTCCCGGTTGCAACCACATCGCCTTCAATCTCGCCGTCCTAGCCTTGGAAGAAATTGGCAAGTCCATCCTCTTGTTTCAGGAGTCCCTTGAGGTCAAATCGGTACCGCGCGATGGCGAGGAAATGCGGCGACCGCTTGATTGGATCGAAGACCATGAGCGCAAGCTATTTTGGGCAATCTGGTTTGGAGATGCGAGCCTGGATTGGAGGACGATACCAAGCCNNAACAGGATGCACAAGCCGAGATCAGTGACGAGTATCTAACGAATTGCATCGATACGGCCCACGCTCGGCTTCAAATGGAGAAGGCAAAGAAATATAAGGACTTGAGCGAGCAGGATCGGTCCGATATTCAATGGTTCTTTATTGTCTCCGCAGATCCACAGTTTAGGCCCTTCATCTTTTCGAAGAGCAGTATGGAGAAGCAGGCGGAGTTCAACCAGGGGGCAGCATGGATCAAGTGGCTGCGACATACGGTTGAGGAGTCTCAGCGTTCAGCCTATGAGATAGCGCAGCGTGAAATGGAGCGCAAGCAGTCGGAAGGTGAAGACCGGCATGACGACAAATGGAAGCTGCGAATCAAGCTGAAGTCATGGTCGCATTCGATAAGGCAAAACCAACTCCTGCAGTGGAACGAAAACATCCAGAACATCAAGCTATACAAGGGAGGCGATCATAACGACCTAACGGTCGACTTCATTATTCCGAAGAGCATAACAATTCACGGGATATGGAACGCGGGCATGCAGAATTGTGTGATCTTCGTGTCATCACTCAACATTGCGTCATTCGGTTTCTTTTGGTGGTATCTACCAACCTTCACTTCGCGGTTCCATGAGTCGATCATCGATCTCGAAAGCAGTTGCGAAGTCATGATTGACCGCGTACCCGAGCTCAAAATCGTGTGGCCTCAGCAGGCCCTGAAATACGCNNCTCGCGAGGAACATATCGCCATATATCACAAATATTTCGGCGTCCTTGGCCTTATGGCTAAGAACGATCTGTTCTTTCAATTCGAGCATCACCTCGTTCACGACTTCATGGAGTGCTTGGAAATGGCCCTCAAGTCCTACGGAGACTGGGATGGCACGCCATCCGCGTTTGAGAGCGTGATAAAGAGACTGGTTCCGGATAAGGAAGGACGGGATGAATTCGTTGCTATGGTTATGGATCTTCGTCGCATCGCGGGAGACGTGAAGCAAAGGAGTCTTCAAGAACCGGTTACGCTCGAACACGCGATCAGAGCCAAGATGGCTTTCGATACCTACATTCACCTCAAGGCGCGCGTCTTCTTCGGCGACGAGATTGCAAAGGGCAACATCGAACCGGACAAACCATGCGACTAGAACCTCCGATGGTTCGATTGTGATACGGTGAACCAATGAATTTGGAACAAGCGGCCAAATACTGGAAACAACGATTAACAGAAGGCAAGCCGATCTATCGGGTCAGGGTGCGTAGGCTTCTCGAACTAGCCGGTGCCGAACGCCGCGGCTGGGCAATCATGAGAAGAATCACTGAGACACTGGAGATCAATGGGCTGAGGACCGTTCCCGACTTTCAATCCGTCTGGATCGATGCTCTCGTCAGCATCAGGCCTTTGGATGCGGTCGGCAATGCGGAAGGGCAACTAGAGGAAGAGATCCACTTGACTGAGGAGTCAGAGGACGCCGAGTCTCCTGAAATCCCGTCCGACCAAGACGCGATCGCTCTTTCAGCGGGAGGAGAGCCACCTATCGATAAGGCGGCCGCCCCTGTCGCAGAGGCTCTCAATTCACCCGCGGGGAACGCCGGGGTTGTTGAGGTTCCGGTCGTTCCGCCGATGGACGGAATCATCAGGGTGTCGAGCATTCCCTCGGCAAATCGCGGCGTGGTAAGCGTCTTGCTCACGGACTCGATCTCCAAGGCAACCACCCTGATGAGTTTTGAAGGGTATTCTCAGTTGGCGATCATGCAAGGCGAACGAGAAGTTCGCGGGATGATCACCTGGGAATCGATTGCGAAGCGATCCATGGTTGCACCTGAGCCGAAAACGGTAGCGGATTGTCGCGTAGATGCGCATGTGATCGACTCAGATGCCGCACTTTTCGATGCGTTTCCAACAATCGAAAGATACGGTTACGTTTTAGCTCGATCTAAGAAGAGAACGATTACCGGAATCGTGACCTCAACCGATTTCGCGGTCGAATTGGGGGAGCACTCTTACGGATTCATGTGCCTGCGGACTATCGAGATGCTCATCCGGAAGAAACTCCATGTGCAAGTAACTCCAGCCGATCTGTTGAATTTGGAGGAGCACTCCCGAGCGCGCGCGGAATCTGATCCAGCGCTCCTGACTTTTGGTGAGAATGTCAGATTGCTCGAACGGAATGAAATATGGTGTCGATTGAGCGTAAATATCGACAAGGCCGAATTCACGAAGAGGCTTCTAGAAATTCGCGATGTCCGCAATGAGGTTATGCATTTCGGTCCCGACCCACTCGACGCGAATCAAAAGAGGAGCCTGAAGCAGATGGAAGACTTTTTGAGACAGGTTTTCATTTGAAACGTAAAGCTTTCGATCTGTGTGCACGCATTCACTGCGTGATTAGCTCGCTCGCCTTGGCCCAAGCTTTTTCCTTCAATGCATTCCCGGAACCAAACCACGCGCTGTCGAGTCTGTCCGCGCCAGCGCCTGTCTTCACATGGTCGATATAGTAGGTCACGGCGTTCACCGCACCCCAGAGAGTGTCTTTGGCCGTGGACAATTCTTGTCCTGGTGCAGACTCGAAGAACGCCAAGATTGTGTTTCTCTCGCGCTCGGCCTTGATCGATAGGGGCTTCGTATCTGTTTTCCCAAGGAGTTCCTCGAAGTACCCGGAAGCCGATTCAGGACTCATCGTGTACTTCGACATCATACGAACGCGCGCGAGAAAACCTGACCAAGCCTGATCCATGATGCCTAGCCGCTCTTTCACCGCTTCCGGGTCGAACCGCTGGTTATGGTGCACCTTTTCGTGCTGGCGCCTTCCGGTTTTGAGGTCGTCCATCGCAAAAGACAGGGTGTTCTGGCAGACCACTCGAACGCTCGTGAATGCCGCAGTCGTGGCTAGCGTTTTGTCGCAAGAGGTGGCGAGCAGGACATACGCGGCCAGGGTGTCCCCTCCAGCGCCGTCTACAGTATCGAATATCGGCGTTTTTGCGAGCGCCCATACCTTCCGCCCGCCGTCCAAGGCCCCGGCAGTTTCCAGAGTGTAGCCAANNCACCAGACCTCGATAGAATTCGAGCACTTCCTTCGGCTGAACGATCTGATAATCACCGGATACCACCGAAAGCGCGGCCTGAGTATCGCTTCTCACGAGGACAAAGCGGTCGTCCATCGTTCGCAATCTTCCGTCCACGAGGTACTGCACAGGAAGCCTTTTTAACTCCCAATCGAGCCGCGCTGCCTTGAGCCAAGTCTCGATGGGCTGGCGCTGGGGAAGCCTTTCGCCTAGTTCGTGCCAAGGCGTGTCGCCGACATAAGCAATTGCCGGACTTCCCGTTGAATGGTCAATTTCATGGGCCATACATTTCTCCCTGTTTACTAGCCTCAAAACTCGTGCGGGTTTCTTGCTGTTAACTTCTCGCGGGTGCGGGCTATTTCCGTCCTGTGGGCCAGGGAACGACAAACTCAACTGTCAATCCATCAACACTCGTACGGAATTCGATCCATCTGGATTGCCCGCTCTCTGTAATGAGATTCGCTCCGGCCATATCAAATATCGCCTTTGTTAGTCCAGGAAGCGGCGTTTGCATCAATTTGAGTACGCCGGTGGTCCCACTTTGGTTCTGCGTCAGCTCATACTCCACCGGGAGCGCTTCAGTTCCTAATTGCAGTTTGCCTTGTGGCATTCTTCCCTTTCAAATTCGCTTTCAATGATTTCACTTTGACAACACAATCTGGAGAGGTTCCATGCCGCTAGCCGTTGAAATCTCGAACAGCAAGGTACGCTCGCGATGTTTGCGACGCGTGCCGGCGGACGCGGTCAACAAGCTCTATGAATGTCATGCCCCAGGTAAGAAGCAAATAAAGATGCGAATGGTCGAGGAGGAGCAGGGGCGTTCGAGCCCCTGAGGCGGCGTCGATTGCGGCGGATGAGTACCCTGAAATTGACACCATGATTCCCATCGTGTTGTCCGCCTTATCCTGCACTTTGCGGTAGAACACATCGACATCTGGGGCACCGGCCTGATCGGTTGTGAACTTGAGCTCGTTCAAATACGTTGTCCCCTGCACCGTCACTGACCCGTCGATTTGACGGCCTTCGATGACATAGGGGCGGCGCGTCGGTACTTCAAAGAAGTCGAGCATGTCGTAGTACCAGGTCTGGAAGTCGTACCCGGCCTGTTGAGTTCCCAGCTGGCCTGATAGGTCACGCAGCCGGTCCTCTAGTGAGGACAAGGTTTGCCGTTGCAGGCGAGAACGCTCCTGGATCGCGCGAACTCTTCCCTGCGTCTCCAGGCGATCACGGTCCTGTTCGGCGCTCTCTTGTTGCTTGGCCAGATACTGGCGGAGCGCGTTTACTGCCTCTGTAGCCTGCCTCTTCTTCTCCGCCGAGTCTTCCCAATTATNNCGGCCAGCGTTCGAGCCATGTGGGAGATCACCAACGACGCTTTTGGACTGCGTTCAACCAGCGGAAGGAGCCGATCCAAGAAATCACGCTTTGTCTCCTCTGGTGCCCAGCTCGAAAGAGCGGACTGCGAGATCCCGCACCGGCGCAAGAAGTTCCGTAGCGTCTGCTTCCTCCAAAAGGACTTGAGGGCAGCGTCGGTCATTAGATGTAGTAAATGCGGGGTTGCTTCGCTTGGCATCTCGGTTGCGCCCTTCCTGCCGGCTGTTCATTCACCTGAAGACGCAAAAGCGTCCGGCCAACCACCGTGTTCGTCGATTACTTCGTCAATCCTCTTCATCAGGCGAATTGTTTCGCTCAGCGCAATTACGATCTTGTTGTAGTGGGCTATGTCGTCTTTGGATAGAGTGTGCCCTTTTCGGTCTTTAAGCCACTTTTCGCAAACCTGGTAACCACCGATGTGAAAGTTCCACACTGCGTCGGGCACCTCTCGGGATCCGCAAGACTGTGCCCTATCGATCCACACGGTATTACGAGCGTATGAAGATTTCTCTACCTCTGGATTCTTGGGACCGATATAGGTGCTAACAGGCTTGTCAAGCTTGGGCGANNAAAAAGCTCCGGGTCGCCGGTCAACGGCAAGCGTGGGAAGTCGATTTTCAGGAATTCCGCGTAGCGGATTCTATAGCCCTGACTGTGAAACACCGCGTAGGCGTATCGGAAGATGCTTTCTGCACCTCCGTCCTTTGTCCCCTTTTTCCCAGATTTAACTAAACTCTCTGCGGCAGTGAGGAAGGCCTGGCTGAGATTTACCTGAAGCCCCTGTTTGAAGCCCAATCCTCTTTGCTCGGGATAGAGGAATAGAGGAAAGAAGCTGGATTGAGTTGTCGATTCCCCGCACTTGGTTTCGACAATCAGCTTTGAACAAAAGAAGTGGTCTGGTGTCGGCGATTTGTTACTTCGAGCTGTCAGGAGGCCGACGTTGTTACCAGCCAACATGTGTCGCATCACCTGAACCCGCATGTTGAACACAACGTTCGTTTCAAAATAGATTCGGCGAGAGTCAAAAGGACGATAGAGTATGTCAACAAGAAGTTCTTTTCTTATAGGGTGTTTCCTGAAAGCCTTTCGTGCCTCGGCCATACTCCACATCGAATTATCTTTGACCTCCAGATTGATCCGAATCCACTCGTCAGAAACTGAGCCGTCATGAAATAGCTCCAGACGTTTGAGAAGGGGGGCATCTTCGAAGTCGGTGACGAAGTGGTCGCGGGAAGTAATAATCCCTGCTCCGTAGTGCGGCATTACATCTGGCAATTTCCAGTAATTATCGTATTCGCGTCGGAGGTCGGCGTCTTGTGGCACAAAGAGGTAAAAGGGCGAGTTCGGACTTAACTTAACCCAGTCGGTTGTGGAATTGCTATGTTGCGCCAGCCAGTTGTACTTTCCTCGTGGCGAGGAATTCGAGCTATCGCCGCGGAAACCCCAAAGATCGGCGTGTGCTACCGCGCGGTTGGTTTCGTCAGCAGGCGCCGCCCAGAAGAATCCAACCGAAACACCTTGTTGAATATCGAATACATTCTCATCGGATGTGCCGTCGGGGCAGCGCTCCTTCTTTTTGCTGCTTCCGTGAAGGTCAAGCACATGAATCCTTCGGAAGGAGCCAAGCAAGCTTGCGCGCATTCCCCGGAAGGTTGGATTGTCAAGGAAGCTGTGATTGTTGATGAACCCCAAAATGCCAAGCTTTGTCCTATCCAGTTCAAACTGAGCATATCGGAGAAACTTAACGTAGTCGTCTTGAAGCCAGTTCTTTTTCCCCTTCTCTCCTAAATGAGACCCATCGACGTACATGTAAGTATCGATGAGGCCTCGAATCCAGTCTCCTTTGTTCATCCCCTCGCCGGAATACGGCGGATTCCCGATAATCACGGTGAATCGCTGTAGCCGCTTGACGGAATTGACAGCTTTGGCTTCATGGGCGAGGGCGGGAGCCCACTCCTCGAATTCACGCTGCTTCTTTTCGTCACTCGCTGGTTCGAGAGCGTTGGTGAGATAAATACGTACACGTTCCTCGCTTGCGAAAGCATAGCCAGTTTCGTGGAGCTTCAGACCAATTTTCATGTGAGCGATAGCGTACGGAGCCATCAGTAGTTCGTAACCGTGGAGCCGCGGAAGAAGATGCTTCGGTACGTATTCATTCCATGCAGCTTCCCGCTGCTCTCTGGAAAGTCGCTGTTGCCTCCACTTACTATCGAGGGTTTTGTAGATTAAATCGATGACTTCGACAAGGAATGTCGCCGTGCCCGTTGCCGGATCGAGGATTACTACGAAGGGGTCTGTCACCTTCGATCCTGTTGGGATGGCCAGCTCGGCGTGCTTTGCAGCCATCTCTCCCCAAGTTACCGTTGAGGCGAGGCCGTCTTCTATGCCGAATTCAGTGCGCAAAAGCTCGTGAACACTCCGGACGATATACGACACAACCGGCTGGGGCGTATAGAAAACGCCGCGCTTAATCTTTAGTTCCTGGTTGTATGCTTTCAGAAAGTCTTCGTAGAAGCGGATGACTGGGTCCTCGCCGGGATTTCTGTTGCCGAAATCCTCCAATACAGCGGGTAGGTTAACGTCTGAAGAGCGTAAGAGTTCAACCACATCCTGAACACCGAGTTCGTCGAAATCGAGGCCAACATTTCGGCCAGTGTCGCGTCCCGCGACCTTCAGAAACGATTCGAGCATCTCCTTCAGGAAGGGATTGGTGATCGGCACCATGTTGTGGATGTCCTCTGCTAGGACAAAGGTGCCGTCTGCGCCTGCAGAACGGTCTGTGCGCGAGATGGCCGCTGTGAGCAAACCGTAGGTAATGGTTTGGGCGTAGGTGTCAGCAAAACTTTCCTGATCGAGATCGTGAATGAGCGCGGCGCGAAAGGCCTCATGCATTTTGCGAAGAGGCCCTCGGGTTGATTCGACGNNCGGGCGAGTTCTCCTGCAAGCATGTCGGCTGTTTGAATCTGCTGTCCGATGCGGTAGCGGAAGGCTCCGGCCCACTGCTTCCGCCAGAGTTCATGATTGTTAGTGTCGTTTGGCCAGGAAAGACGCTGCTTGAGGATCTGTGCTACGTGTTCCAGCTTGAGAGGCGTGTCGCCTCCATCCCATCCAAGGACGCGGAGAGTGGGCTGATCGCCGGGGTCCTGGTGAAAGTGGGCAAATGCGATTTCGCGCTTGAGGGTCCCTTCCTCGGCGAACGCCGAGATGAAAATCAAATCGCCGGCGTTCCATCTGGCGCGCTCCGCGGGGTTGGCGGACTTCCGCTTTTTCAGCACGAGATGGCTGAGGATGCGCCGAAGAACGACGATGGGCAGCTTCTTGTTCTCAAACTCAACAAAGAAGACGCCCCACGGTTGCCCGCTGACGAGAGGCCGCAGTTGATGGATACTCTTAATCTTGGCCGCGTATTCAGATTCCAGCCCAACTTCTTCTGCAGAGTACTGAAAAGTCNNCGTACTGAGCCCTGCCGTGCGGAAAAGGCCATTCAAGGTCTTCTTCGAGAAAGGGAATGAGTTGGTCAAAATTCTGTATCGCGCGCAGTTGGTCGGCAGTCCTGGTCATACTCAGTTAATCTCCATCCAGCATTTGAGAACAGGGGTGACACCCATGGGTGCCTGCAGCGGCTTGAGATAGTCGGTGACGAGTTGTTTGTCCGCCTTCTTGCGAGCCTCAGTAAGCGTGGACTGGGCGACCGAAGTATGGCGCAGGGTGTCAGGCGCGGAACGAATCAAGTCCGCGATTTTAGCCGGATCGGTGAGAATGCAATTGCCCTTGAGGTCGTAGCACAGCCATACCGTGATGCCAGTGGCTTCAGACCAGCGGGGGTCTCCAGATGCGGTGCCGATGTAGCCGGGATCAGGCCTCGGAATCCGGTAGCACAAG
>PLKU01000123.1 GCA_003140705.1 Acidobacteriaceae bacterium | reverse complement strand
GACGAAATACAAGAACTATGTGGATGAAGAAGCCAAGCGCAAGAACACCACCAAGGCCCGAGTTAGAGCCAAGGTAGAGCATCCTTTCCGCATCCTGAAACGTGTCTTTGGATTTACCAAGGTGCGCTACCGAGGCATCTGGAAAAACCATCAGTGGCTGTGCGCGGCCTTCGCGCCGGTGAACCTGTACCAACACCGCAACCGGCTGGCCTCTCAAAGGGCGTAGTGTCTCCAGAGGCCGGAAAATGGCCTCAAGAGACCAAATAGACAAGCAGAAACCCGCCTCTTCCGACAGAAAACTGATTCAAAATCAAGAAATCATCCGCAGTCGCGCCGTCGCTACAAAATCACGCACCTGCGCAGAGGTTCCTTAGGATCTCCTGGCTTTATCGAAGCCCTCTGCGCACATGAAGCAGCGCATGTCTATTTTTTGAATTGATTGGTCCAATCATCTACGAACCTCTAAAATCCCAGCTCAGGTACAACGCAGAATCCAAGAAGTTCGAAGGACATTTCGCGGCGGTACTCATTACTCAATACCCGTTGTTTCGCGGAGGTGATGTCAACGCTTTCGCAATATGGCTGCATAGGATGGCACAGGGAAATGTCGCGGGCGGTGTTGTTGCTCGAAAATTACTTCCAACATGCGACGGGGGAGATCAAGGAGATAGGCGCGAGTTCGAAAAGTTCTGCGACCAGCTTGAAGAGCAAAATCCCCCGCTCAAAATAAATCGCGATGTTTATTGGAATCGGGCCAGGTTAGCGGTCGAAGAACTGATTGAATCAGATCGAACACTCCTTATTGAAATTCAGCAAATCGCTCGCAAGCTCAGAGAGGAATTTGGCCTCTAGAAATCTAAAGGTTCCGATTGTGGATTTGTCCCTTGCATTTCCTCACCAATAATTCATGCGTATATGGTCGCCAAACCAACTCTCTCCCTTCATTGAGGAGATGCGCGAACCAGCGCGGAGCGGTAGTGACAGGACACGCTCAATATTTTGAAAACTATATGCACCGTAGCCCTTATTTCAGCCCTTTTCTGTCAGCCAGCCCTTTACCCCATCCAGCCGCCTAAAACCCCTCAGACGGTCATTTCTGGCCACGGCTGGGCGTATACAGTCCCGTTTCCGGTCAAGAATGCCCAAACCATCGAAAAGCTGATCCAATGCGAAAGCCAAGGAGTAAATATCACGAGGCCCGACTCGGACGGAATTCTTTCTATTGAAATCTTGCAATATCACTTGGGACCCCTCAACACCATGCAAAGCAGTACATGGGCATTATTGTCGAAGGCGAGTGGATTGAAAGGAAGCCCCGCGATCCCAAGCGACGCGATCCGGATGACCGACTGGGCAATTAATCACGGGCTTTTGGATCATTCGACGTACGCACGACTGACCGGCTTGCTGTAACGATCCTCGCTGCTGCACGGGCATCTCTAGTAGGCGTGTTTATGAGGCCACGCCCAGGTCGAACCGACTGAGATTTTATATAAAGCTAAAAGAAGTCTTTTACACCGCCGAATTCTTCCAGTGTATTCCTGGGACGGCGGTTTTTTCGTGCCCGAGCGGGGGTAATCAACTTGGTTCGCAGCGATCCCACGCTTGCCAAAAATGAGGTACTCTTCCAAACATCATGATGAATCTCACCGNNAGGTTACGCTTCAACTTACAAATTCAAGAGCGTGAACTTGCGGCGCTCTTTCGTGAACCCACGGACCTTAACCGAATTGCCATCACCGAACAAGCGATACAACGCTATAAGGATAAAATGGCCTTTTTCCCGCCCGATTGACTTATCCCCAGGATGCCGCTTGCGTTTTCCCTTCATTGTGGTTTCATTAAGGTAACTTGATAGCAGAAAGCCCTTGCACGCTTTCACATCGATAACAGTTTTTCCTCGCAAGGGCCTGAACTGGTATCGAGCTGAAAGCGTTTTTTCATCCTGTGGGTAGGGCTGTGGCCGATCGTACGTAATCCCCCATGGTNNCGAACGTACGTAATCCCCCATGGTTGCCGCGTGAGTAACGTACAGCTAATCCGAGATGTGACTGGCAGGATCCAGCTCATTCAGGCTCAGGAAAAGCCGGTGCTCCTTCGTCCCTCCGGCGAAGAGAAGTTTGTTCTTTGACCCCTCTCTCGCCTTCTTTGCCTCCGGGCAATGGAAAAACAACCCCAACGGCAGAGCGCTCCACGCCGCCACGGATGGGAGAGAGGCCAGAGAGCAAACCGAGACGAACCCAATCGGCCAACGGACCGAGCGGAGAGCGGAAGGTGCAGCGGACGGAAGACTTCGTACTTTGAAAGCTTGAGTAAAAAGGAAGTCCATTGATCATGGCAAAAGGGAACCTAAGTGGGAAGTTGAATCCTCGTAGATTGCCCACGCCGGTACGGGACCGAGGCCGTATATCCGGTCGATCACAAAGGGTGGTAGCGCGCATGCTCCAAGTCTGCNNTTAACCAAGCGTCTGACGGTGGCTAGAAATAAGATTCACCACACTTCCTCTCAAGCTTTCAGAACGCGAATGAAAAAACCGACCGAGCCGCTAAAAAAAAGAGACCACACACTGGCTCTTTCCTTTCCTATATTCATCTCAGGAAAAGGTCGAAAATCTAAGGACATAAATAAAGGGGAATTTCACTTCATATGCTTCGCAATTTTGTGCAGCGCTTCAATCAGCTTGTGCTCAATGGCGACTTCGTCCATCTCGTCTTGCCCAAGGCGCAGGATAACCTCATCGGTCAACCCGCGCTTCTCATCCACCCGGCGAACGATTAATTCCACTGGCTTGACGGGTATCTTCCCCTTCTTATGGGTCGCAGCTCTGGCCTTGATGATTGTCGTAACCAAACCGACGACCTCCTTGGCTAGGCTGACCCTACCACTGCCACCGCCAAGTAAGCGATTATCTCCGGACCGCTCTCATGCTTGTCGAACTCGAAATCAAAACCGGTATGCCTTAGATTTTCGACGTATTGGTCGATAATTGCATGCTCGTGCATGGTGGGATCGATCCGAATCTTAATCCACACCGGAATTTCTCCGGGATGGTCGGAGTGGCGCACCCTTAGACGATGCAACATGTTGGATGAATTCCACTGCCAATCGTCCATTCCTACCTCCACGTCTACCTGTAATGTCCTAAATTAATTCGGCAAAGTCAAATTCACCACAACGAACTCAAGAAGAAGACCACGTTCCCTTCACCGCCGCCTCAAATGCATCCTGTCTGGTTTTGACCCAAGGCGCATAATGTTTCTGAGTCGTCTTGATTGAGGTATGTCCGAGGAGCATTGAGACGGTTTCAAGCGACACTCCTTTTTGCAATAATTCGACCGAAAAAGTATCTCGCAATCGATGGGAGTGGCCATCTTTAATCCCGGCCATCGTGTACACCAGTTTCAACCGTTGCTGCCATTCTGTGATCGCGCTCTTCGGCTTCCCCACGTTCCGGTAGAAGAAATATTCATCGCCTTCGTCGCGCGCTGCGATCGCCTGGACAACGTGTTCTGGGAGCGGAACCCACACCGGATGCTTGGTTTTTTCCTGCCGGAGAAACAGTTTGTTGTCCTTCAATTTTTCGCGCCGGAACATCACTGCGTCCGAGATCCTGATACCGGAATACCGCATGAGTAGAATGAGCGCCTTCAATTTCTTTGGCGTTTCTTGCGGGATTTTCGGATGCGCTTCGCGTATTAAATCCGCCGCCCAGAGAATCTTCTCCATTTCTTGATCCGTAAATGGAAGGGTAGGATCGTACTTTGCCGGCGGCATTTTCACCAATTTCGCCGGACTCTTTTCAATCCACTCCGCATCCACACAAAACGAAAAGAATTTCCGTAACATTTCCATTCTCTTTTGCGCTGTAATTGCCGCGAGCTTCCAATGCTTGCGCATGGCCCGAACTTCATCGGGCGTGATCGACCCTATTGGTCTATCACTAAAGAGCGTCTCAATCTCAGCCCCCATGTGGCGATATTTCCGCATCATGGCGTCAGACAACTTCATGGCCTCGCGGTCGCTGAGAAACCCTTCCACGGCTTCCCGCGCCGTCTTAATGATGGCAATGCCATCCACTTCCCAGTCCCGGATGAGCTTATTCGCCGCTTCTCAATTCCGGAGGTCCAGGGACTTTCTAAATTTTTCGCCATGCAATGTTCCCTCAACAGATATGGGGCAAGCGCAAGAACGGTACTTGCGCCCTTTCGAAGAATGCTTGCAGGAAGTCAGGTGGCGGCGAAAAATCGTAAGCATGAAGCGAGCGTAAAATGACCACCGCACGTAGTACACACGCCAGATTTTCTTGGATAGTAAATTACTGATTCTAAATAAGATAGAGTGGTGCCGGGAGGGGGGGTCGNNGTCCGCTGCGTCTGCCAGTTCCACCATCCCGGCCTGGATCGAAATATCCATCAAAAGTATCGCACAGCCCTTGCTCGACGCGCTATTGCCAAGACTTACGCCAAACTGGCTCCTTATTTGGCTGGCAACAGCGGCGAGGTCATCAAATTCTTGATCCGCTGAATTCTGATTCCTGTTCCGCCTTTCCACACGCTTCGTTCCTCTCCCATGACGAGAATCCCGTGCGACAATGGAGGCAACCGTGATGACCACAGCTTCCTCTGTAGATGTTCCCGAACCGGTAGCGGTGTCCCCGCAGTTGCTTGCCTCACACAGTATTACCGCGGATGAGTACGGTCGCATTCATGCGGCTCTCGGCCGCGTTCCATCCCTAACGGAACTGGGCATTTACAGCGTGATGTGGAGCGAACACTGCTCCTACAAGTCCAGTCGTGTGCACCTGAAGCGCCTGCCCACCAAGAGCGCCCGCGTGGTGCAGGGTCCGGGCGAGAATGCGGGCATCATCGACGTGGGCGACGGGTGGGCCTGTGCGTTCAAGATCGAATCGCACAACCATCCCAGCTACATTGAGCCTCTTCAGGGCGCTGCAACGGGAGTTGGCGGAATCCTGCGCGACATCTTCACCATGGGTGCTCGCCCCCTAGCGGTCATGGATTCGCTCCGCTTCGGGCCGATTAGCGATCAAGCTGGAGAGGACGATGAAGAACGCAAGCTGATAGCCCGTAACCACGCCATCGTCGAAGGCGTGGTCAGCGGGATCGCAGGATATGGCAACTGTTTCGGTGTGCCCAATCTTGGCGGAGAGACTAAGTTCGAAACCTGTTACAGCGGGAACCCGCTCGTAAATGCGTTTGCGCTGGGTCTGGTTCGCATTGACAAGATTTTTTATGGCAAGGCCAGCGGATTCGGGAACCCGGTGATTTATGTCGGTGCGAAGACTGGGCGGGACGGAATTCACGGCGCGACCATGGCCAGCGAGGAGTTCCACGAGGGCACCGAGGCCAAGCGCCCCAACGTCCAGGTTGGCGATCCATTCATGGAAAAGCTCCTTCTTGAAGCCTGCCTTGAGGCTATGCATACAGGGGCGATCGTCGGGATTCAGGACATGGGTGCGGCGGGGTTGACATGCTCGACTTGCGAGATGGGCGCGCGTGGCGGTGTGGGCCTTGATGTCGAGCTTGACCTTCTTCCGCAGCGCGAAACCGGGATGTCGGCTTACGAGATCATGCTCTCAGAGAGCCAGGAACGTATGTTGCTGGTTGCCACCAAGGGCCGCGAGCACGAGGTCCTGAGTGTCTTTGCGAAGTGGGGTCTCGATGCGGTCATCGTTGGTACCGTCGAGCCCGAGCCGCGCCTTCGCATTCGCCACCACGGCGTTCTTGTAGCCGACATTCCCAATAAGTCCCTCACTGACGATGCGCCGCTATACCATCGCCCTGTCGGCATATGGAATTGCCCGGTACCCGTCTACCCGCCGGAAGCGATCCTCGCCGAACTCGCCAAAGATCGCAATCTCACAGCCGATTTGAAGAAGCTCCTTGCCAGTTCAAACGTGTGCTCAAAGCGCTGGGTCTTTGAGCAATACGACACCATGGTTCAGACGAACACCGTAATCGGGCCAGGGGGCGAGGCGGGCGTGATGCGGATCAAGGGAACAGGCACTCAGGGTCACGAGCGCGGACTTTCAATGGCGCTCGACGGCAACGGCCGCTGGGCTTGGCTCGATCCCAAGCTTGGCGCGATGCATGCCGCGGCCGAAGCGGCTCGCAAGGTGGCTTGCACCGGCGCAACCCCCGTGGCTGCAACCAACTGCCTCAACTTCGGCAATCCTGAAAAGCCGGAGATCATGGCGCAGTTTTCGGCAGCCATCGATGGCATTGCCGAGGCTTGCACGGCACTGTCGACCCCCATCACGGGCGGCAATGTTTCTCTCTATAACGAAACTCGTGGCGAAGGCATTTATCCGACACCAGTGCTCGGTATCGTTGGGATTCTTGATGATGTGACCAAAGCCGTCCCATCCCATTTTCAGGGAGAGGGCGACGCTATTCTCTTACTTTGGCCGATTCCACGTGGTGAAGAGCCGGATCCTAAACTGAATGTCCCGCTCGATCCTCCGCCCATAAGCCAGTACGTGCTCCCCGTTTACCAGTCCGAGCCCCTGGTTGCGGAGAAACCAGAGGCGACAGACGCAGCAGCAGCGGCTGGACTTACTGCATTCGGCTCGTCGGAATTTGCCAAGGTGGTCCTGGACGGTATCTGGGGCCAGCCGCCTTCGCTTGATCTGGACGCCGAAGCCGACCTGCACGTTCTACTGGCTGAACTCGCGGACCGCAAGCTGCTCTATTCGGCACGGGATATCTCTGATGGTGGTATCGCTGTTGCGCTCGCACAGGCCTCATTCCCTCTCTCAATCGGTGCAGCCGTCGAGCAGGACCAGTCGCTCATGGTGCACCCTCTGTTCGGCCTATTCGCCGAGCAGGCATCGACCGTGCTATTGACCACCCATCCTGACAACATCTCCGAAATAGAGACCCTGGCCGGCAAATACAACTTCCTGACCGCCCGCATCGGCACCACAGGCGGCAATCGTCTTGAAATTTCGGTCGATCGTCAGCCCTTCATTTCTGCTCCTCTCGACAGCCTCCGAAAGCCCTGGGCCTCCGCCTTGGAAGCCACTCTCCACGGCGAGGTCACTGCATGACGCAGCGCCTCTACCAAGGAATCAAAGGCGAAATCGACGCATCGAACGAGATTCGGTCGATGAAGGTTAACGGCACTCGCTTGGCAAGTCCGGTTGCATGTGCAGAAGTTTCCGGATTCGAGGAACTCACGTCGCCATTCGACTCTGACAAGCTCCGTGAAGAATGTGGCGTTGTTGCTATTCACGGCCGTCCGGACGCCGCCCGCGAAGCCTACCTCGGACTCTATGCACTACAGCATCGCGGTCAGGAGTCAGCGGGAATCGCGACCGCTGACGGCCAGCATCTTGCCAACATCAAAGGCATGGGCCTGGTTTCTGAGATCTTTACCGAGGATGTCCTGGCCAAGCTTCCGGGGTCGATGGCGATCGGGCACACGCGGTACTCCACCACTGGCGACTCGGCCCTGCTCAATGCTCAGCCTATCCGCGTGGATTCCACCAAGGGACTCATTGCCATCGCGCACAACGGCAACCNNTCGTCCAGCTCATCGCCCACTCAAGCGCTAGCTCACTGGTTGACGCAATAGCTGACTCTCTCTCACAGGTGGAGGGGGCATTCTCTATCGTCATGATGACGCGCGATCGCATCTTTGCCGCCCGCGACCCGCGAGGATTCCGACCGCTGTCGATGGGACGCATCCGAAACCCTGACGGACCTGACACCATCGTTTTTGCATCAGAGACCTGCGCTTTCGACCTTCTCCGCGCCGAATATGAGCGCGACGTGCTTCCCGGCGAGTTGGTCATGGTCACGGAAGACGGAGTGACGAGCCGGCAATATGCCACTGGCTACCCTCAGTCCAGTTGCATTTTTGAGCATGTCTACTTTGNNGCCAGTACGCCACCGGAGTTCCGCAAACCAGCTGCATCTTTGAACACGTTTACTTCGCCCGCCCAGATAGCCGCATCTACGGCCGCTGGGTGCAGGAAAGCCGCGACCAGATGGGGCGCCAGTTGGCCCGCGAGTCTGGCGTGCCTGCGGATGTTGTCGTGCCCGTCCCCGACTCTGGCGTCACAGCAGCTCTCGGTTACGCCGAAGAAGCGCACATTCCTTTCCGCATGGGCCTCATCCGCAACCACTACGTGGGCCGCACCTTCATTGAGCCCGAGCAGCGCGTTCGTGACTTCGGCGTCCGTCTCAAGCTCAACCCAGTCCACAATCTTCTCGAGGGCAAGAGAGTCATCCTGATTGACGACTCCATTATCCGGGGGACGACAAGCCGGAAGATTGTGCGCATGGTCCGCGGTGCCGGTGCCAAGGAAGTGCATCTGCGCATCAGTTGCCCGCCCACCATCTCGCCCTGCTTCTACGGCGTGGACACTCCCAGCAAGCGCGACTTGATTGCCGCGAACAAGTCGATTGAGGAAATCCGCCAATTCATTGAGGCCGACTCACTCGCTTATATATCCCTCGAAGGCTTGCTGATGAGCTGCGACGGCAAAGAGCACACCCGCTACTGCACTGCATGCTATACAGGCAATTACCCCACGCAGTGGGTGGATGTGGAAGATATACTGCCGGCGGCAGCGGCCATTTGACCCATAGTTGGCCCGCACGAGGTTGCGCATGCGACATGCACGCTTGCTGTTCGGTTCTGCTGTGTTTCTTGCCTCATTCCTGCTCTTTCTCGTCGAGCCAATAGCCGCCAAGCAGCTCTTGCCGTCGCTGGGTGGGTCGGCTGCAGTCTGGATTACTTGTCTCGTCTTTTTTCAGACGGCTCTCCTTGTCGCATATCTCTACGCGCACTGGCTCGCGCAACGCTCGGATTGGAAGCTGCACTTCGTATTGCTCGTGCTGGCCGTCGCCTCTGCCCTCGCATGGTCCTCCTACGACATTCATCTGAGCTCAGCCCATCCCATTACGTCGATCTTCATGGCCCTGGGCATCTCGATCGGGCTGCCTTTTCTTGTGCTCGGCGCAACCAGCCCATTGATGCAGGTCTGGCTTGCTCGCGTTGAGACCGGTGGGATTCCTTATCGGCTCTTTGCGCTGTCGAACCTGGCGTCTCTGCTTGCTCTTGCGCTCTATCCAACGCTTGTGGAGCCTTACTGCAGCCTCAAGGTCCAGCGTGTTCTATGGTCCAGTGGCTTTGCAGCGTTTGTGATCATTTCCGGTGTCCTGACTTGGAGGACCCGATCCACACCCGGCACCGCCTCGCAGGAATCACGAGAGGACGAGTCTGGAATTGCTCCGACGCCTGTTGGGCATAAAGTGCTCTGGGTGCTTTTGCCGATGGGCGCTGCAATGCAACTGAGCGCAGTTACGAGTTATCTCACTGCGAATATCGCCGCCATCCCGCTGCTATGGATATTGCCACTTGCGGTGTACCTGATCACAATCATCCTTGCGTTTCAGTTTCCCAGGTTCTTGCCGCGCGGCATCATTGTGCGTTTTCTAGCGGTCATGCTGGCGGGTCTTGGGTACATGCTCTCCATGGTCGACGTATCCTGGCCACTGACCGTCGGCATCTCCTTTTTTCTAGTGGAGGTGCTATTCGCGTGCCTCTTCTGCCACACTGAGGCATATGCTCTGCGTCCGCGCCGGTCTTCGGAGTCCACCCTCTTCTATCTGTACTTTGCGGCGGGCGGCGCGCTTGGGTCCTTCTTGATCGGGATCGCAAGCCCTATGATTTTCTCTTTCAACTACGATCTGGCTCTCACGTTTTTGGTGACGGCGCTGCTTGCATGCGTCGTCACTTGGTCGAGCGGATGGGCGCAGCGGCTGCTGTGGTCCACTGCGAGCATCCTCCTGCTCGTGTTGGTCTTCATGCTTTACGCCGCGTACCGGCGCGACACTCCCGTGGCTATCCGCAACTTTTATGGCAGCCTGCGCGTGCGAGAATCGCTGTCATCGCACCCGGGAGCCATGGTGCGCACCCTCACCAACGGCACGATTCAGCACGGCAGCCAGATATTCTCGCCAGAGCTGAGCAGGACTCCAACCACGTATTACGCGGAAGACTCCGGCATAGGCCTGGCCATGCGCTTTTGCTGCCAGGGCCGTGCGCGCAATATTGGTGTCGTTGGACTCGGAGTTGGAACGATCGCCGCCTATGGCCGCCCCGGTGATCGAATCCGGTTCTACGAAATCAATCCAGCTGTATACCCGATAGCGCAGCACCTCTTTACCTACATGCGCGACTCGGGGGCCCAGGTGGATAGCGTGGAAGGGGACGCCCGGACCACGCTTGCACACGAACCGCCGATGGGATTCGACGTCCTGGTGATCGACGCATTCTCAGGCGATGCCATTCCCCTTCACCTGCTGACCACGCAGGCAATCGCTCTCTACAAGCGGCACCTTGCACCGGGCGGCATACTGGCCTTTCACATCTCCAACCAACATGTCGAACTTGAGCCCGAAATCGCCTTGCTTGCCAAAGCTGCAGGCATGAAGGCCATGCGGGTATCGAGCTATCAAAATGACGCG
>PLKU01000316.1 GCA_003140705.1 Acidobacteriaceae bacterium | reverse complement strand
CGTTCGCCGCAACGACGACGAATCGACCATCGCCGAACGCGAAGGGGAAAAGCTGGCCTACGGACCCAATAGTCCCTACACCCGTCAACCTGAACTCGCCACCATTGGCACCATCACCCTCGACGACTTGAAGGCCTTGCATGATCGCACCATCCGTGGCAAGCTCATCGTCGGCGTCAGTGGCGACTTCGACCCCGTAGCCATGGAAGCCAAGCTCCGTGCGGCATTTGAAAGTCTGCCACCGGCTCAAGCCGCGCCCGCCCGCCACGACGCCTTTCCCGGGCCCAAGCCAGGTGTCTTCTTCATTAACAAGGAAGACGTCAATCAATCCGACGTGCAAATCGTAGGCATGGGCACTGACCGCCGTAACCCCGACGTTCCTGCTCTCGCCGTCATGAACCAGATCCTCGGCGGCGGCTTTACCAGCAGGCTTTTCCAAAAAGTCCGCACCGAAATGGGACTGGCCTATGAAGTAGGCGGCGGCCTCTCGTTTGCTTACGACCACCCTGCAACCTTCGGCGTTGTCGTCGTAACCAAGAGCGCGACCACTGTGGAAGCAACCAAGGCTGCAATGACAGAGATTGCCGGGCTTACCACCCGGCCCTTCACCAGGGAGGAACTGGACCGCGGCAAAGACAACCTGCTCAGTTCGTTCCTTTTCCGCTACGACACCAAAGACAAGGTCCTCGCCGAAAGCGAACGTCTCGAATTCTACGGCTACCCCGCGGACTATCTCGTCACATACAAAGCCGCCCTTGAAAAAGTGACCCTTGCCGACCTGGATCGTATGGCGAAGAAATACATTCAGCCCGAAAAGTACGCTGTCCTGGTTGTGGGCAACGGATCTGAAATCAAGCCAGGATTGGACGAGCTGAAAATGGGGCCGGTGCAAAACATCGACATCACCATTCCTCAGCCGGGCCCACCGGCTGGGAATCCCGCCCCGGCGCAACAATAGCCACCCCACGGGCATGCAGTTGCCACAAATACTGGCTTCTCCACCCTTGCCATGCCTTATTCTTTGGATCAAGGGTGGAGAAGCCACCAAGCTCAGCCGGAGCCCGTGAATGGAAAGCAAAGAAGTGGATTCGAACCTGAAGCTTGCCGTCGTCATCATGGCGGCTGGCAAGGGCACCCGCCTCAAATCGGGCCGACCCAAAGTGCTGCATAAAATCGGCGGCAAGCCCCTCCTCAGCCATGTCATCGCCACTGCCAGTCAGGTCGTGGATCCTGCAAACATCTATGTAGTCATCGGTCATCAGGCAGAGCGAGTTAGAGCTGCAGTAGCTGACTCCGGCGTCCGCTTTGTCGAGCAGCTTGACCCACGCGGCACTGGCCACGCCATCCAGTCCGCTCGTGAAGCCATTGCTCTCTACGACCACATTCTGGTGCTTTCCGGCGACGCGCCGCTCATTCGGCCTCAAACCATTCAGCGCCTCTGGCAATTCCACATGGCTGAAAACGCGGCGATGACCATTCTCACCGCTGCCCCCGAGGACCCAACTGGCTACGGCCGCATTTTGCGCAAATCAAAAAACTCGTCAGAAGTTGCCGCCATCATCGAGCAGAAGGCACTCACCCCGGAGCAACTGGCCCTTCCTGAGATCAACTCCGGCATTTACGCCTTCAAGACAGCCCCGCTTCTCGCGCACCTTGACAAGCTCAACGCCAACAACGCCAACGCCGAGTTCATTCTCACCGACATGGCCGTCCTTCTCGGTGCCGCCTCAGACCGCGTGGTGGCCATTGAGGCCGCTGAAACGGCGGAAGTCCTCGGCGCTAATACCATTGCGGAATTGGTCGCACTCGACGCCACCCTGCGCGCCGCCACCGCGAACCGCCTCATGGCTTCAGGCGTCACGATCTTCCGCCCGGAAACCTGCGTCATCGATGCCGATGTTGAAGTGGCCCCAGACACGGTCATCGAGCCCTTCGTCCAGTTGCTGGGAACCACCCGCATCGGCGCAGAATGCTTGATCCGCTCCTATTCGGTGGTTGAAAACTGCACCCTCGGCAACAACGTCCTGCTTCGTCAAAGTTGCATCCTCACCGAGAGCTCCGTTGAAGACGGAGCCAAAATCGGCCCCTTTGCGCATCTCCGTCCCGGCAGCAAGATCGGCCAGGACGCTCATGTAGGAAACTTTGTCGAGACCAAGAAGGCCACGCTCGGCAAGGGAGCCAAGGCCAACCACCTCACTTACTTGGGAGACACCGAAATAGGCGAGGGCAGCAACATCGGAGCCGGCGTCATCACCTGCAACTACGACGGNNTCAACCCTGGTCGCGCCCATAACGGTGGGGGATGGCGCTTATATTGGCGCAGGATCCTGCATCACCAAGGATGTTCCACCAGGAGCATTGGCCGTAGCCAGAGCCCACCAGGTTATAAAAGACGGCTGGGTCGCCACCCGGCGCAGCCGAAAACAGGCCCAGGACCCCGCCACGAGCAATAAAAAGTCGTAGGAATGGCCTCGCCGACTCTCCGGAAACCGAGATGCTCCGAGTTCTCCTCCACCTCATTTCACCTGGCCATCCAGTCAATTTTTCCCCACCGGAAAGCCAACGCCGTTCCTCCCCGTATTCGGGGATAGTCCCCTACTCGGAAATGTTATTGCGCAACGCCGCGTCTCGGCGTAGCGTCACCTTAGAATGTCCTCGAACTCTTAGCGGAGCTTGAAGCATTCTTGAGAAAAACGACTGCCGGCTACTCCGAGGTTGAGCCTTGTTGCAGGCGATGGCATCTAACCGTTCCGTGTGATCACGGTAAGAGCTTTTTCTTGAATATCTTTTGAAGTTGGTTGGGTATGCCAACCTCGTCAAGGGCCAGGGTAAGCAACTTTTTTGAAGCTGGGCATCATTCTTTGTGCAACTGGGTTCTCGCGCGGTGCGTATCCAAAGTGAAGTACAGCAGGACAAGCAGCACTGAACCAGGACCGTAAAATGGTTTTTCCGCCGGTCAGGTGCCAGCTGGCAGTTAAGAGAGTAACGATCATTTTGGGCCAGCGCACTATCGCGGCCAACACCGTGGTTGGGAAAGATCTTCGGAGGATCCGGACTTGGGTTTGAACCTGGCAGGAATAGGCGTTCTGAGGCCTGGAGCAATCTCCCGCGCGGATGCAGATGGCACCGGAACGGGAAGATTGCGAGCGACGGCGCGAATTCTGGCCGTCGACGACGAGCTGCATGTACGATCCATGATCGGCGCCACGCTTGAACGCCAGGGTTTCGACGTGCAGTTGGCTTCAAGCGGGCGGGAAGCGCTCGACTTTCTGGATCGCAATACTTTTGACCTCGTCCTGACCGACATCGTGATGCAAGATGGCAATGGCATTGCCTTGCTCGACCGCATTCATGGACAGCAGCCGCAGCTTCCCGTGGTCATGGTCACCGCCATTCACGACATCAGCGTGGCCATTGACTCCATGCGGCGCGGCGCCTACGACTACCTGCTCAAGCCCTTCGAGCGTGAACACCTGGTCAGCACCGTGAAGCGGGCTCTCGACCACCGCCAGGCCTTGCAGGACAGTCACAACTACCAGCAGAATCTGGAACAGGTCGTGACCGCCCGGACTGAGATGCTCCGCCAGGCCATGGAAAACCTGGAGCACTCTTACGACGTAACCTTGGAGGCGCTGGGCGACGCCCTCGATCTGAAGGACTCTGAGACTGAAGGACACTCCAAGCGCGTTACCGCTTACACCATCGCCCTTGCTCGCGCCATGGGCATCCCGCCTGCGCAGATCAAGGTGATCGCCCGCGGCGCCTTTCTCCATGACATCGGCAAGATGGCCATCC
>PLKU01000156.1 GCA_003140705.1 Acidobacteriaceae bacterium | reverse complement strand
AATCAAGCTCATCTACGGGGTTCACGCAGAAGAAGGCGATCCAGAGTTCGGCGTCAGCCGCGGGAGATTGCTGCCCGAACACCGAATCTTCAGCGAAGACGAAATCCCGCGCGAAGCCCGCGAGAAACTTCAGCAGAGCCTGGTGCTGGTCCATGGCGGCATGGCGCAGGACGTGGGGCCGGTTCTTGAGATGGTCACCGAGAAATATCTGCTGCGCAGCGGTCCTGAGTGGCTTGGCCGCAAGCAAGCGATCCAATTCCTTGACGAGATCGCCGGGCATCTTCAGAAGGGTGACATTTGCGCAGTAGGCTCCTGCCTGGAACGCAACTTTGACGGCCCGATCCAGACCATGNNCGGCGGCGGCATGGGATTCCTGTTCAACCCCGTGCGTAAAGCGGAGGCACAGGTGCGCATGCAAGCCATCATGAGCGAGACCAGGCGACAGATGGAGCGTAGCGTCTCATTCGCGATGGAACCCGTGGTCTACGATTTCGCGATCAACGAGCAAGGGACGCAGGCCGCCATCTTTGGCGGGGACGATGCATTGCTGCCCCCCGGTTATTACACCTTGCAGGTGCCTCAGCTGATTCGCTCTGAAGTCTCGCGGCTGTCTACAGCACGCCGGGCGGAGCTGGAGCGGTTTACTGCGGCTTGCCGGTCCAAGGCCGACTACGCGGGGATGATTTATACGCTGTTTGATCACATGCTGCCAGCGAGCCACGATGCGGATGCGGGCCAGAATCAATCGCTGAATACGCTATTGAACGACTTCGGCTTCGACCGATTCGAGCACGAACAAATTCGAGAGGATCTTCGCTCCGGGCGGCTTGGCCTGGCGCAGAATCGGCTGCGGGCTACCCGCCTGATTCAAGATGCTGAGCCGGACCGCCTCGACGACAGTCATCGTGCCACGGGGATGAACGCGCTTGCCGAAGGACGCGTCGCCGTGGTGTCTCTTGCCGGAGGCGTTGGAACCCGCTGGACAAGGGGCTCCGGGGTTGTGAAGGCGCTCAACCATTTTTGCAATCTTGGTGGCCGCTATCGGAACTTCCTTGAGGTCCACCTCGCCAAGAGCCTGAGGGTGAGTCGCGGGTGCGGCAGCCTGCTTCCTCATGTGATCACGACGAGTTATCTGACGCACGAACCCATCGAGGCGCACCTCAAGGCAGAGGGGAACTACGGGTATCCGGGAGAAATNNGAAATTCTGCTTTCGCCGGGACGAAGCATCGGGTTGCGCATGATTCCCATGGAACGCGATCTGCATTTTGCCTGGGAAGAGATGCCGCAGCAGTTGCTGGATGCCCAGGCGCAGAAGGTGCGCGATAGCCTGCATGCGGCGCTGATTCAGTGGGCCAGGAGTGCCGGCGAGGGATCGGACTACACTGCCAACGTGCCCATGCAGTGCCTTCATCCGGTTGGTCACTGGTATGAGGTTTCAAATTTGTTGCGCAACGGGACTCTGATGCGGCTGCTTCAGATGCGTCCGCAGCTTGCCTATCTGATGGTTCACAATATCGACACTGCCGGAGCGAATGTCGACCCGTCTATTCTGGGGTACCACATCCACAGTGGCGGAGCGCTAACTACCGAAGTGATAGCGCGGCACCTGGAAGACCGCGGTGGCGGCCTGGCTCGCGTGGATGGGCGCGTTCGCTTGATTGAGGGGCTGGCTCTACCCAACGAAGAGATGGAGAGCAGGCTGCGTTATTACAACAGCGCGACCTACTGGATTGATATTGATGGCTTGCTCAAAGCGTTCGGCTTGACGCGCGAGACTCTCAATGACGAAGCGCGGGTGGACCAAGCAGTGCGTGTGATGGCGGCGCAGATGCCCACCTACATCACGCTGAAAGATGTGAAGAGGCGATGGGGCAAGGGGCAGGAAGATATCTTCCCCGTTGCGCAATTCGAAAAGCTTTGGGGTGACATGACGGCCTTGCCCGAACTGGATTGCCGCTTCCTTCTTGTGCCGCGCGCACGTGGCCAGCAGCTAAAGGAGCCCGCCCAACTGGATGCCTGGCTTCGCGACGGCAGCGCTGCATACACTGAATCGTTGTGTGCGTGGCGGTCGATCCCGGCCTGACGGCGATGCATGGGTTGCGGGACTGTCGCTTCCCTGCGTGGGTTGTCAGATCACTTTGATCACATACGCAAATAGCAGAACCTCAAGCCCGACCAGCGTGGTCAGAATGATGCTGTGCCTGAGGGTGAATCGCAGCAACTTCGATTGCTCCTGCACTGTGATTCCAGTGGCAGCGGCCGCGACTGCGATGGTCTGAACGCTGATCATCTTGCCCATCACACCTCCCGATGAGTTTGCAGCGGCCATCAGGACGCGGCTGAAGCCGAGGCGACCGGCGGTGATGACCTGCAGGCTTCCAAAGAGGGCATTCGAAGAGGTATCAGAGCCAGTGAGAAAGACGCCGAGCCATCCTAGAAATGGGCTGAAGAAGGGGAAAGCCACGCCGGTGGTCGCGAATTCCAGGCCTAGTGTTCCCGTGGCGCCGGAGTAATTCATCACAAACGTCATGGAAAGGACGGATGAGATGGTGAGAATGGGAAGTGCAAGTTGGCGCGTTGATGCCAGCATGACCCGGACAAAACCGCCGAGCGACATTCTTAGGAAGATAGCGGAGAGGATGCAGGCGAACATGCAGGAGGTGCCACCCGCCGAAAGCAGGTTCAGGTTGAAGACTGCGGGGTAGGGTGAGGCGGCAGGCATGACGGGCGGAGTGCGAAGAATCAGGTTATGCAAACCCGGCCACGGAACGGCTAAGGTGGCCTGGTTCAGGATGGACTGGAACGGTTTGAATCCCCAGAGAAGGACGAGAATGACGAGAAATATGTACGGCATCCAAGCTGACAGAATTTCCGGCGCTGTGTGGGCAGGAGCCGCGGAGCCGCGCGATGAGGTTTCGATGGCCAAATCAAACGGTCCCGGCGCACCGACGACGCCCTTTGCAGGCTTCCTACGCGTATGGGCGCGCGGATGCCAGACCCGCAGAAGCAGCATGAGTGCGCCCATGGCGGAGATCGAGCTGAGAATGACGGTGAGCTGCACGTTGATGTAGTTGGAAACGTAATATTGCACTCCGCCAAACGCCAGCCCCGCAACTAAGACGGCCGGCCAAACTTCAACAACTGAGGTGAAGCCCTCCATGGCAAGAATCATGTAGGCGGGCAAGATGACGGCAACGGGCGAGCATAAAGCTCCGACGGCGCCACTCAGCTTGTCGAGTGGAAGTCCGGTAACCCCGGCCAGCGTGATGACAGGAACGCCAATGGCTCCAAAAGCCACGGGCGCTGTGTTGGTGAGTAGGCAGATTGCGGCGGCAAAATAGGGCGAGAACCCCAAGCCAACCATCATGGCGCCTGCCACGGCGACCGGGGTGCCAAAGCCGGTCGCGCCTTCAATAAAAGCGCTAAACCCGAACGCGATGATGATGGCCTGAATTCGCAGATCGGGAGTGAGGGAGCCAATGGAGTCCTTGATAATGGCAAATTTCCCCGTCTCGACCGTCATGTTGTAGAGCACGATGGCCCAGAAGATGATCCAGGAGATGGGAAATAGTCCAAAGGCCGCCCCATGGGCCGCAGCACTGAGGGTCAGCATCAAGGGCATGTGGAATCCAAACAGTGCGATTACCAATGTCGATGCGAGGCCAGCCAGCCCGGCAACCCATGCCGGTTTGCGCAAAATGCCGAGCAGAAAGAGCAGGACCGCAATCGGCAGAGCGGCGATCAGGGCGGAGACCGCCAGTCCCTGCCCCCAAATGAAATAGCCCTGCTCCCAAACTGTCTTCATCTCTGGTTCGCCTCCGACCGATTGATCAGCATTGAAGACCTTAGCGTTGTGAAATTCTGTGCCGCGCTTGCACAACTTTAGCTACTTCTGGACCGAGATGGTTGTTCAGATACCGGTTTTGACAATCGAATGCACGTTGATGGCGAGGGTCAGCCTTTGGCGGTGATCTGCCCAGATTCGAAATCTATTTCAGCTCTTCATCCGCACACACCGCAACCTTGCCACACTTTCCGGAGGCCATCAACAAATACGCATCTCCGGCTCGCTCCAGGGGAAACCGATGAGTGATGATATCGGCCGGATGCAGGTTCCAGCGAACCAGGCGCTCCACCAACTCTTCCATCAGCCAGGTGGAAGTGACCCAGGAACCATAAAGTGTCTTCTGATCGTGGATCATGTCGGGTGAAGGATTGATCTCGACCTTACCGCCCTCGCCGATAAGAACTATCTTTCCCCATTTGCGCGTGGCGCGAATCGCAGTTGTGCGAGCCTCATGGTGCGCAGAGCAGTCCACTGCGCGCTCAACACCGAGGGCGCCGGTGAGTTCCCGGACCTGAGCCACGTTATCGGGGCTGGACGGTAAAACCACGTCGCAGAGACCAAGGTCGATGGCGATCTTCATTCGTTCAGGAAGCACATCGATGCCGATGATCTTGTTGGCTCCGAGTTTGCGGCAAAGAGCGCCCGCCGCCAGGCCAACCGGCCCAAGCCCCGTGATGAGCACGGCGTGGTTGCCATTGATGCCGATCTTTTCCAGACCCTCATACACTGTTCCGAATCCGCATGCGACCTGCGCACCGTCGGAATAGGAGAGCTCATCGGGCAAAGCGATGAGGTCCTTTTCTTCCGCCACCATGTAGTCCGCCATCCCGCCGTCGCGCTGCCATCCATATGCTCGCCGATACTCTTCACTGGTGCAGGAGATCATGTATCCGCGGCGGCAATCGTTGCAAACCCCGCAGCCCGAGATGTGATACACAATGACGCGATCGCCCGTTTTAAAGCGGCGGCATCCCTCACCCGTGGCTACAATCTGGCCGCATGGCTCGTGGCCGGCGATCACCCCCTGATAGCCTTCGGGGCCCTTACCCAGGTGCTCATGATAGATACATCGAATATCCGAACCGCAGATTGTGGAAGCTTTCACGCGTAACAGCACTTCACCGTGTCCTGGGACGGGTACCTGGACTGTGCGGATCTCGACTGTGCTGTTGCCGGGCAGATACGCTGCCATCATCGTCTCTTGCATTTCCTTGCTCTCCGTTTACTTCAAAAAAGGCTGCTGCCATGGATGGCATTGCACATCAGCCGCGATTGCCCAAGCGCAATCTTACGCTGGCGTGGCAGGCGGGGAAATGGGCGGTTGTTACTTCTCGACCACAGCCTTGGCGAGATTCCTGGGCCGGTCCACATCGACCCCATGTTCGAGGGCCATGAAGTAAGCGAACAATTGCAACGGAATCACCTCCTGGATGGGTAGCAGGTACTCAGAGACAGGGTCAACATAGATGCAATCGCCAGCCAGTCCCTTGGCCTGAGTATCTCCATGGTTCGCGATGGCGATCACCTTCGCTCCCTGCGCCCGCATATCGGAGAGCAGCTGCAGCGTCTTTTCATAGCGCAATACCGAGGCACTCAAATCTTGATCCACCGTGGCCAGAACCACCAGTGGCGTGCGGTCGCTTACGAGGGCATTAGGCCCATGCTTCAGCTCTCCCGATGGGTACCCTTCCGCATGGACATAAGAGGCCTCCTTCAGCTTGAGCGCCCCTTCACGCGCGATGGCATAGTGGATGCCGCGGCCCAGGTAGAGAAAAGTGGCGGCCGAGCTGTACTTTCCAGCCAGAGCTGCCATCGTCTGCCGCCAACCGGCGAGCTGAGCTTGAATCAAGTTGGGCAGCGCCTGAAGCTGCTTGATGTAGGAAGCCAACTCGGCGGAATCGATCCGCCGCAAACGCACACCCTCATAGAGCGCGAGCAAATAGAGCACGGTCAACTGGCAGGTAAAGCTCTTTGTAGCCGGAATGGCTCGTTCGACGCCGGCGGCCAGAGGCATGGATACGTCTGCTACGCCAGCCATGGTGGAGGAGGAGACGTTGGTAATGGCCAGCGTCCTTTGTCCGCGCCGTCGAGCCTCATAAAGAGCCGCCAACGTATCGGAGGTCTCGCCTGACTGCGACAGCACCAGGACGCTGGGGTGGCGCATGTCCTTGGGGTCCTTACCTCCGCGGCAGCTGTATTCGCTCGCATATTCGACGTCGACGGCGAGGCCGCAGAGATCCTCGAGCAGGATCTCGCCGGCCAGGCCGCTGTGGCGGCTTGAGCCGGAGGCGGCGATCAGGATCTCACCAGCGGAATTTGGCCAGGTAGCCAGCAGGCTTTCCACTTCCGGCTTGAGTTGATCGTCGGCGAGATAGAGCGCGAGCGTGCGCCGAATTGCGTCTGGCTGCTCGTAGATCTCGCGCAACATTTCGTGAGGAAAGGTCTGCAATCTGCTCATCCCGGAGGGTGGAATCATGAAACGACGACGGGCCCAGAATTCGATGATATAGTGGCTCGGCCGACGCGTTCAGGAGCACTCGAGGTTCATTTTGTGAGCGCAAGGCTCGCTCGCGGTCAGGGGAGATAGTTCTTGCGTAAGGATACGGCATCTCGTAGAAAAAAAACAGGATAGTACAGCCGAGCGAGGTTTGCAAGACAACTCCAGAAACCCAGCGGATTAGTTCCTCCAAAGTTCAAATTTTATTCTTGACAAGTGAGACAGTTGAAATGTAGCGTTTGTTCGATCTTCAAACCATATGATGCTCGACCTTGAAAGCGATGCAACTTTGGAGGCTCCAACGATGCTACACAAATTAATGAGGCCCTTCCTTGGGCCCATCGTCGTCCTGTTTGTGCTGGGATTCTCACATGCACTTATGGGGCAAGCCGTTAACGGAACTCTACTCGGCACGGTTACCGACCCATCGGGTGCGGTCGTGTCCAACGCCACAGTTACCATTGTTCTCACCGGTCAGAGTGTTGAACACACATCGATCACTAATGAAAGCGGGAACTTTACGGAACCGGATCTTCCAGCCGGGACCTATACCATCGCGGTCGTCGCCAAAGGTTTCAAGAAGGAAACCCGCGAAAACATCATCCTCGATACCAACACCACCACGCGCGTCGACATAAGCCTGGTCACGGGCAGCACGTCGGAAACAATTGAAGTCACGACGGCTCCTCCGGCGCTGCAGACAGACCGCGCTGACATCTCAAGCACAATCGAGCAGAACACGATCGGCAATCTACCCCTCAGCAGCGGTAACAGCTTTCAATCCCTGCTGAATACAGTGCCGGGCATGGCGCCTATTGTCTTCAACAACTCGCAGTTTTACAACGCCAACAATGATCTATCTACCAACTCCAATGGTCAGTCTTCCTACGTCAATCTCTACCAGATTGAGGGTATTGATGACGACCAGCGAACCGGCATCCACATCATCCTCGTTCCACCCGCAGCCGCAATTCAGAACGTGGACATTACCACGAACAACTTCGAAGCGGAGTTCGGGCGTGCCGTAGGAACCGTCGTCAACGTGACACTTAAGTCAGGGTCGAATTCGTTTCATGGTTCAGCCTTCCAAAACATGGAAAACAACGGCGTCAACGCCCGCAATTACTTCGCACAGGGACCCAATGGACGGCTGGTCTACAACTACACGGGCGGCTCGCTCGGCGGACCAATCGTCAAAAACAAGCTTTTCATCTTCGGCGATTTTCTCCGCACCTCTGACCACGAATCCGCGACAACAAACGCGACCATTCCTTTCTATAACGTGACCAACGGCAACATAAACCTGAGCGAGTACACTGGCCAGGTCTACGATCCAAACACCGGAGATACGGTAGACTGCGTGGGTAGCGCCGCAAACAACAGCTGCGGGACAGGACGAGCAGCATTCGCCGGCAATCTCATTCCAATCACGAACCCCGGGCTGAGCAAAGTGGGACTAACCGTTCTACAGGACCTGGACACCCTTGCCAGAAGTCCCGCTACGAACCTCGCGTCAGCGGCGTACCTCGCAGGGGCAACGGCCAACAATTTTTCGCAGAACCTGCCTTTCAGCAAAGATGCCATAAGCTACGACATCAAGTCAGACTTCACAATCAGTGAAAAGGACCATCTAAGCGGCCGTTTCAGCCATCAGAACACCACCACCTACCAGGCACCGCTTTTCGGAGCGTTCCTCGGTGGCCCTGGTGGCGGAGGCTTTGAAGCTACCGGAATTGCAGCTGCATACAGCACCGGTTTCAACTATGACCACGTCTTCTCGCCAACCCTGTTTACCGAAGCGCGTGTCGGCCTGGCCCATCTGCGTAACTCGGCCCAGCAGACAGATTACGGAAAGAATGATGCGACGACGCTCGGTATTCCCGGCAATGGTCCCAACGGCACAGACAACACGCCTACCAGCAGTGGTCAAGTCGCATTCGCGCCAAACAACTTCGGGTCCCCGCTGATCGGCTATTCGGCGTCACTGCCCTGGCTCCGTGCCGAGTCCAATATCGACTTTGCCAACAACTGGACCAAGATTCTCGGCAACCACACCTTGAAGGTAGGCGCCGACATCCGCCGCGTCCGCGATGATCTTCTGCAAGGAAACAACAACGCCGCTGCAGGGCAGTTTTACTTCGACGAGAACACCACGTCCGCGCCGGGCGCAGTTAAGTACGGCCCCCCCGGCACAACCGCCGCAGCCACGGGACAGGCCAACGACGTCGCCAGCATGCTATTCGACGTTCCCTACAAGGTTGGTCAGGACACGAACAGCACCTTCCCGTGCTTCCGCGAGAGCTGGCTCTTCTTCTTTGTCTCCGACAAGTGGCAGGTGAGTCCGAAGCTGACCTTGGATATCGGCCTGCGCTATGAGTTGTATCCGCCAGCCACGCCGCGCAAGCCGGGCGGCTTCGTCAACTACAACGCGTCCAACGATTCAATGGTCATCGCCGGCTTAGACGGCAATCCTTCGAATCTCGGAATGGCAACGGACTATACAAACTTTGCCCCGCGTCTTGGAGCGTCTTATCGCCTTACGGAAAAGACCGTTTTCCGTGCCGGATTCGGCGTCAGCTATGTTCCCTTCGTGGACAACAGCTATGCCTATAACTATCCGATCAAGACAAGCACCGGATACACCAACACACCAACCTACGGTCCAGCCCTGAATCCGGTTGGTGGCGTTATCAATTTCACAACCGGCATACCCGCCACCCCGACTGTGACCTTTCCATCGAACGGAGTTCTCGTCGAGAGTGCCGCGAACGGGACCATCGGACTGTCGAATCTCCTTATTCCCCTCAACTTCAAGAATGCCTATGTGTCCTCATGGAACGCGGCAATTGAGCAAGCTCTGCCGAAAAACATGTCTTTGCAGGTCGCCTATGTGGCGAACCACGGGACGCGGATCGACCTGGCACAGAACATCAACCAACCCTCGATCTATGGTCAGAGCGGCTCATACGATCCTTTGGACGTTGCCTTTGGAAAAACTGCTTCGGTAACACAATACTTTATGGGCTTCTCCAGCAATTATGAGTCGCTGCANNGCTTCACCAATGGCCTCGCATTCAACTCGGCGTACACCTGGGGTAAGGCGCAGGGCTACCAGACCGGCGCTCAGGACGGAGGGCTGTTGTATTTCAGCGGCAATTTGCGCCGCAATTACAACCTGCTCGACTTCGACAGAAAGAACAATTTCGAGCAGACAGTCACCTACGAGCTACCTGCGGGACGCGGTCACCGTTATTTCAGCTCTGGCGTCGGTGCCTACGCAATCGGCGGGTGGAAGACCTCGGCCACCATCGGGATGCTCTCGGGCCTGCCCTTTACGATTTCAACATCCAGCTTCACAGGCGGAACCACTCAGACCGTCAATGAGATTGGCCCGTACCAGGTGACGCATAGTGTCGCCGGCGGGAAGAATCCTGCCCCGACCTGGTTCAATCCAGCTTCCTTTGCCGCGCCTGCTACTTGCGTTGCATACTCGGCTAGCAATCCTGTTCCCTGCGCAGTCGGAACCACGCAACGCAACCAGTTCCGTGGCCCTGGCTATTTCAGCGACAACCTGTCGCTTTTCAAGAGCTTTCCTATCTTCCGCGAGTCAGCTCTTGAAGCTCGGTTTGATGCATTCAACATGAGCAATACGCCGGCATTCGGTCAACCGAACGGAACATTAGGATCAACGCTTGGCAAGATCACCGGCACTCTGGGAAGCGGCGTTGGCAATGTCAATGGCGTCGGCGGTCCTCGTGTGCTTCAAGCGGCGGTGAAGATAACCTTCTAAGCCAAAGCGAAGCACAACAGCCAACGCCCGGCGGACCTTGGAACGGACGGGCGCGGTAAGTAGCATTGCTGGTGGTCAGAGCGTGCGGTGATGAACGCGGATCAAACTCCAGCGCCGCTGCTGCAAACTGCAAGTCTACCGGCCGGTCCCTGCTTATCTGGAGTGACCGGCCATTTCACAGGTTCAAAGCGGCTCCGACGGCCATCGTTTGACCGCGCAAAGCGAAAGGAGAATCATGGAAGGCAATACCAGGCGAAGCTTTCTAGCTTCTGCAGGAATGGCCGCCGCAGCTTGTTCTGCACTCCCACTTTTCAGCAGCGCCGAGTTATCAAAATCTCCGTTCAGGATCTCTGTCATTAACGATGAAATCTCGCAGGACTTCGACCATGTTTGCTACGTCGTTTCTCATGATTTTGGACTGAACTGGGTTGAACTGCGGTCCATGTGGGGCAAGACAACGGGCGCTCTAACCGCAGCCGAGATCGATGAGGCGCTCAAGATCCTGGCCAAATACAACCTGCAGGTCACTGACATCGCCAGCCCTCTGTTCAAGACCGACTGGCCAGGCGCACCCAAGTCCAAGGAGAGCTCTCCTGGCGATTTGCATGGGGCCGCCGAGGTGACTTTCAAGCAGCAGGACGAGATCCTCGAGCGGGCAATTGCTCTTGCCAAGCAGTTCAAAACCGACAAGGTACGCTGCTTCGACTTCTGGCGTATTGAGGATGTTGCTCCTTACCGGGCGGCGATCGACGAGAAGCTCCGCTCGGCGGCCGAAGTTGCCGGTAAGGAGGGCATACTTTTGGTTCTGGAGAATGAGTTTGCGTGCAACACTGCAACCGGCCGCGAAGCAGCACGGACGCTGAATGCGGTTCAGTCTCCGCACTTTGTCCTGAACTGGGATCCAGCCAATGCGGTCATGCGCGGCGAGTTGGACGCCTTCCCTGCTGCCTGGGACACGTTGCCCAAGCATCGAGTCCACCATTGCCACTGCAAGAACGCCATCAAGGGCGCGGAAGGCAAGATCGAGTGGGCGCCGGTGGACAAGGGATTTATCGACTGGGCTGCACAGTTCCGCGCGCTGAAGGAACTCGGTTATCATGACGCCGTCAGCCTTGAGACCCACTGGCATGGGGCAGCCACATCGGAGGAGTCTACACGGGTAAGCTGGGCGGGAATGAAGCAAGCCCTGAAAGATTCGGGAACGCTTTAAGCGTGGATTTGGATTGCATGCAAGTCAACCTCAACTGAATTGCTCAAACCTTTGTTGATCAGATGGAGAGATAAATTGGTTACACGACGTGAGTTTCTCGACACCCTGGCGGTTGGAGCCGCCGGAATAGCTCTCGGATCGACCGCTAAAAGCTACGGTCAGATTCTCGGCGCCAATGATCGCGTCAACTTTGCCGTGATCGGCCTCAACTCGCGCGCCTATGCTCACCTTGCTTCGCTCAAGGCAAACAAGGACACAGCGCGCATTTCCCATGTTTGTGATGTGGACAGCACAATCCTGAAGAAGTTTGCCGGCAGGACCGAGCACGAGATGGGCACAGCCCCTGCCGCGGACAAGGATTTTCGCAGCATCCTGCAATTGAAGGAAGTGGACGCGATCACCATCGCCACCCCGGACCATTGGCACGCCCCGATTGCCATCGCCGGATTGCAGGCCGGGAAGCACGTCTACGTTGAAAAACCATGCAGCCACAATCCTGCTGAAGGGGCGCTGTTGGTGGAGGCGCAAAAGAAGTACGGCAAGCATGTTCAGATGGGCACGCAGAGGCGATCAAACACGCTGATCATCGAGGCCATCGACAAACTGCGCAACGGAGTCATTGGTACGCCCTATTTCTCGAAGGGGTGGTACAGCAACACGAGAAAGTCGATCGGCGTAGGAAAGGTAGTGCCTGTTCCGGCGGAACTTGACTGGGATCTGTGGCAAGGCCCTGCGCCTCGCCGGCCTTACAAGGACAACCTGCATCCGTATAACTGGCACTGGTTCAGAATCTATGGGACGGGCGAGGCCCTGAATAACGGCACGCATGAGATCGATGTTTGCCGCTGGGCTCTCGGCGTTGATTATCCGAATCGCATTACATCATCCGGCGGAAGATATGCCTTCAAGGATGATTGGCAGTTCTATGACACTCTCGTCACCAGCTTTGACTACGGGGACAAGTTGATCTCATGGGAGGGCAAGTGCTGTTCAGGAATGAAGTATTACGGCAAGGATCGCGGCTCAACGGTAATGGGAACCACCGGCTCAATGTTCATCGACGGCGATGGCTATGAGATCTACGATCTGAAGGGCAACAAGTTGAGCGAAGCCAAACTTGGCGATGCACATGGATCGGCGGACCTGGTGGGCAACGATTCGATGACGGTGGCGCACTTCGCCAACTTTATCGCGGCAGTTCAAAAGGGCGAGAAGCTCCACGCACCGGTCTCGATTGGCAATGTCGCCGTCACCATGCTGCAGCTTTCCAACATCGCATGGGAAGTCAATCGGGAGTTGCATCTCGATACGAAAGACGGACGGATNNCCTGCAAAGCTTGAATTGAACCATTGAACCGAGGCCGCATTCCAGGATGACCGGACATGAGCGACCGATCGAACAAGCTCTTGAATCAACAACGGTATACCGGAGTACTCAAGGAGACTCCCATCGAATGAAGCAATCTCTTTCACGCCGCAATTTCTTTCAATCGGGCGCGCTCATTGCCGCGGCATGCGCTACATCGACCGCGATACCATCGCTGGCGGAACCCGCGTCAGAATCAGGAAAACCCTCGCCGATTCATTTGGGGATGGCCAGCTACACATTTCGCAATTTCTCCCGCGCCCAGGTGATTGGCTTCATGAAGCAGCTGAATCTTTCCGATCTGAACTGCAAGGACACGAAGGACCATCTTCCGATGGATCCGGCGCTCGAGGCCCAGGCGCTTGCCGATTACAGCGCAGCCGGAATCAAGTTGCATGCTGCCGGAACGATTTATTTTCCGAAAGACGAGGACGACGACATCCGCAGCAAGTTTGAATACTGCAAGCGAGCGGGCATTTCTGTGATTGTTGCCGGCGACCCGAAGCCCGAGATTCTTCCCCGCATTGAAAAGTTCGTGAAGGAATACGACATCAAGCTTGCGATTCACAATCACGGGCCCGAAGACAAGGTGTGGCCCTCACCGCTGGATGTGTTGAAGGCGGTGAAGAATATGGACCCGCGAATGGGTTGCTGCATCGATGTCGGTCACACGGTACGCGCGGGAACGGACGTGGTGGAAGCGATCCATCAGGTCGGGCCACGACTTTTCGACATGCACATCAAAGATCTGACAAGCTTTGACACCAAGGAGAGCCAGGTTGCTGTAGGTGAAGGCAAGATGCCGGTGCGCGAGATCTTTGAAGCTCTCATTGCGACCAAGTACAAGGGATTTGTGGATCTCGAATATGAGATTCATGGCGACGATCCGATGCCGGGTGTATCAGTCAGTTTTGCCTATATGCGAGGCATTCTCACGGGCATGGGTTATTCAAACAAAGCCTGAGTTACCGATGGAACAGCTGCAAGCCGATGGCCCGCGCAGCGGGCACGCAAACGGGTAAGATCGAGAGGATATATTGCCATGGATGGGCGTCTTTTTTCGATCAAGCCATTACACAGTACGGTATATACTTGTGGTCTGACCTCTACGCTGGCCAGCACGCTGCGCTAACCACTGAAAGGGTAAAGCCTGAGTCATGTTGATCCATGAAGATCGTTTGTTTCCCGCCGAATCCGGTGCCCGAGCCATAGCCCGGGCGCTCTATGCCGAAATCAAGGGATTGCCGATCGTGAGCCCTCACGGGCACACCCAAGCAGGCTGGTTCGCAACGAACGAGCCCTTCCCTGATCCGGCAAAGCTCTTCGTCCAGCCGGATCATTATGTCTATCGGATGCTCCTGAGCCAGGGAATCTCGATGGAGGACCTTGAGATCGGGGTACAGGAGATGAAGGACCCCCGCAGGGTCTGGCGCCTCTTTGCCAAGAACTACTTCTTGTTTCGCGGGACCCCGACGCGCATGTGGCTGGATTTTGCGTTCCAGGAACTCTTTGGGCTGACGGACCGGCTGTCAGAGAAGAATGCCGACCTCTATTTCGACACCATCGCCGAGAGGTTGAAAACGCCCGAGTTTCTTCCGCGCGCGCTTTACGAGCGATTCAACCTGGAAGTGCTCGCGACCACCGATTCCCCGCTTGACTCGCTGTCCGATCACAGGGCGATCCGCGAATCCGGGTGGAAGGCGCGGATTATTCCCAACTTCCGCCCCGACCCGGTGGTTGACCCGGATTTTTCTGGATTTACAGACAATATCGCCCGCCTGGGTGAACAGACCGGAGAAGATACGCTCACTTGGCAGGGCTACCTGAATGCACTTGCCAAGGCACGCGCCCGCTTCCGCACCCTCGGCTGCACGGCTACTGACCACGGACATCCCACGGCGCAAACTGCCGACCTATCCACGGCCGAGGCGACGGAGCTTTTCACCAACGTGCGGTCAGGCAAAGCCGACAAGCAGCAACATGAGCTCTTCCGCGCACAGATGCTCACGGAGATGGCACGGATGAGCGTGGAAGACGGCCTGGTGATGCAGATTCACCCGGGGAGCGTCCGCAATCACAATCGCAAGGTGTATGAGCGCTATGGCCGCGATGTGGGCGCGGACATCCCCAGCGCAACAAATTATGTCAACGCACTGCATCCCCTGCTGAACCGGTTCGGCAATGAGCGCGACTTGACCATCATTCTGTTCACGCTTGACGAGTCGACCTATAGCCGGGAGCTTGCCCCGCTGGCGGGCCACTATCCGTGCTTGCGCCTTGGACCCTCGTGGTGGTTTCATGATAGCCCTGAGGGAATGACGCGCTTCAGGGAGCAGGTTACCGAAACGGCGGGGTTCTACAACACAGTAGGGTTCAACGACGACACCCGCGCCT
>PLKU01000279.1 GCA_003140705.1 Acidobacteriaceae bacterium | reverse complement strand
TTCAGGATCAGCAGGAGATCATGGCAGATCTGGCGGAAATCATCATGCAGGTTTATGCGCTGGAGTCGGCGCTTCTGCGTGCGCGCAAGCTGGCAGGGGCAGGGCGCAGCTCAGCTGAATCGGCAACGGGTCAGTTCGCTGCAAATACGACGGGACTGCTGGCGGACGAGACGATGGGGCTGTCGGAGCAAGCGGCCAGGCGTGTGTTGGCGGCCTGTGCTGAAGGTGACTTGCTGCGGACGCAACTTGCGATTCTGCGGCGACTTGCGCGGTTCACGCCTGCGGATGCAGTGGCATTGAGTCGCGCTGTGGCGCAGCATTGCGTGCAACGCGAACGGTATCCGTTGGAAATTCGTTAAGAGCTGAAAAGGCTCTCACGCCGGCGGCGCATGCGTCACCAGCGTGAGAGTCTTGGTTGGGTGCGGAGCGATCAGTAGTTGCGATTTGTGCTGAGATTAGCGTTGAACCGTGACAGTGAGGCTCAATGGTACTGAGATCGCCTGGTTGTCGAGCATGGCTGGGCTGAAGCGGAACTTGCGAACCGCTGCAACCACGGGAGCATCGAGTTGCGGGTTGACTGACTTCACGACTTGGATGTCGCGTGCCTTCCCGTCTTCGCCAACTTTGAGTTCGAGAACAACCTCCGCATCGTTCGGAACGGTTGCGGTGCTGGGAAGTTCAATGCCGGTAGAGTAGAGGACATGAGCGGGGATGACACCGGTGCTTACAGGACGAGCCGGGGTTGAGGCAGAAGCGTCGTTCGCTGGGGTGCTTGCGACAGCCAATGCGGTGAAGAATAGCGGGGACAAAAGAATGCTTGCTGCAAGAATACGTCGCATGTAGTACCTCCTTGGCGTTAACAGTAACCATCACAATCATAAACCTAAACCACGACATTTGTCAAAGTATTTTTCATCGAATCATATTTTTCAATGAGTTAGCGTTCCACTTTGTGTGATTGTTAATTGATAGAGAAAATCGCCTCGCTGAAAACTTCTAAAAACTGGCCTTTTCAAGGATTGCTTTTAGAGAACGGAGCAGCTCGTGATGGCAGCGTTTTCCTTTTGACCAGGGTCCAGTTGCGGATGATCAGGCTTGTAATCTTGCTTCAATGTACAGAGTGAGAAAGGTCCCCATCCTGGTGATGGCCATCTCGCCCGGATGGGGCAATCAGAATGCGTCAACCTAGCTATTCTGCAATCTAGCTGGTTGAAGATGTCTTTGTGTCGAGGCTTGCAAGCAGCATCAAGGCTGCAAGCCGACAGGTTCGACCGTTAATATCATGTTCATGTCGATCGGAATCGGTTGGTTATCCAGCTTGGCCGGGCTGAAGCGGAACTGGCGAACTGCATCGATCACAGGCCCGTTGATTGCCGGGTTCGAGGAGTCGACGACCTGGATGACTTGCGCGGTGCCGTCCTGGTCGATATTGAGCTTCAATAACACTTCAGTTCCCGCGGGATCCCAGTGAACGTATCCGGAATTCAGTTTGACGTTGTGCGCCTCAACAACGCGCGCCGGAATAACGCCGGTGCTGACCGGGGCAGTCATTGTTGTGGCAGAGGAGTCGGTCGGGGTTTGCCTCGCGACTGCCGCTGCAGTGAAAAGCAATGGGGATAGCAGAGCGCTTGCAACGAGTATTCGATGCATTCAACTTTCCTCCTGCTCGTTGGACGACCGCTCGCGTATCGGGTTTGCATCGAAGGATTGGGTTACCAGCGCAGCATTGGCTTACCATGGAGGGTTGAAGTAATTGAGCCGAGGATTCTTGCGAGTAAGTTTCCTGAATGATGGCAATTTGAATTTGCAAGCACGTTTCCTCAGACACAATGAATTCAATGGTTTAGAAATTGGGAGAAGGTTGATGCGCTTCCGCACTACGATTTGATCGAAATTACAGGTACTGAAAAAACATCAAAAACTGAAGCAAAGTCAGCTGTGCTCCGTCGCAAATGGCGGGAAATCGTCGCTGCTGCTTCATGCCATGCAGGCTTCCCAAGGAGTGGGCAGCCTTTCGACTGCCCGCTCTGCATGACGCTAGAACGCTGGGGGTGCTCCGGAGACGGGGATGGAGACTGTGCCCTGCTTGTCGATCGCGGTCTGAAGCGAGAAGCCGGGGCCGGTGCTCGGCGTGAGGAATGGGGTCAGCGCGACCACCGCTGAATGCTTGCCGTTGTACACGGCGGTGATGTCATCGGTGGTTTCATAGTTGCGGTTGTTGGCCGGGTTGCTGTTGGAGATGACGCGGCCCAGGACGCGGTGTTCGCACTCGATGCCCATGATAGATGCCGAGACCTTGGCTAGGTAGTCGAGCTGCTCCGGGGAGTAGGTGTCATCGTAATTCTTGCCCTGCCGTCGCTGCTCACGGACCCAGGCGGCCTTCTTGGCAAACTCCTGGATCGCATTGAGGTAGGCGCCGATGAAGGCGTTCTCGAGTGCGTCGAGCAGGCCGAGGAAGGGACCCAACGTGTCAAATGAGCCTGCGGGGAAGTAGAACGTCTGCACCGGATCTGCACTGGCCTTGGGGATGTTGAGCAGGCCGCGCAGAAGATTGGCGTGGGAGATCTCCTCAGTGAGAGCCGCCTGAATATAGTTGACGTTGCCGAGGTTGCCGGCTGAGGTGACGTTGTCCGCCGAGCCTCCGGCGCCGGCGAGATTGGGATCCTGGATCACAGCGCCGACGAGGCCGTTGTAATAGAAGGTGGTGGCGAGGTCCTCGGCAATGAGTGCGGCAGTGGCGATCTCCGCAACGGTGTCCTTGGCCTGCGCCGCTTCGGCATCTGCTTCGCCAGCGGCTTCTGGCTCGTCGGCGCGGGCTGTGAGCGGGGTGAAGATTCCGGTGAGGAGCGGGGCGGCCGCCGCGGCCAAGCCCAACATGCTTGAGCGCTGCATGAAGTTACGACGGTTCACCAACTGCTCGCTGATGCGGTGGAATTCGTCTGCCAGAATCTTGAAATCCATGGATGCCTCTCTTTGGTGATGGATCGGGCCTGGGTTGGCCCGTGCACCTAGTACGCGGGCAGAGCGCAGATGGATTGGAGGAAGAAACGAATTATTGCGAATGGTGGCGCGAGGGGGACCGTGCCGATGCGAACCTCGCTGCTGAATCGTTACGAGGATCCTCGCCCGGCCGCGATGTAGGCACGGTGGCCGTGCATAGAAGACGGGGAGCTTAGTGAGGGCAAAGTCGCGGCTGGCGCGTGATGAGGTGTCCGGCCTCTCATCCTTTCACGGTAAGGATGTGGATGGATGAGGTGTTCGGCTCCCTTCTATTGGAGTGGAATGGCTGTGACTACGAGTTGCGTTCTCCCTTTGCTTTCGAGGGTGTCGGAGCTGAAGACGATGGTGGGTTTGCCGATGGGAATAAGAACGATAGCCTCCCATGAGTTTTGACGGATAACAGGGTCCACAGCGGCTGGCGCAGCGGGGGAGACCGGGGCAAGGCTGCTTTCATCTGCATTCAAATGGATTGCAAGCTGAGTCCCAATCTCACGCGCGCCGCGGGCGCCAATCGTCACGCCAACGTTGAGATACTGATATTGCGTCTCCGGCCGTTCACCTGCAGGGTCAGTTTGCTTTGCGCTTGTCACCACTGGAACCCTTGAGCCGGTGCGGATGGACATGTAAGGGTCGCGAGGATCGGTGCTGAGGATGGTTGTATACGAGCGACTGTTGACTGGTTTGCCGTCAACGCCAAGTTCCTGGAGCAAAAAATCAAGGTGGTAATAGTGAGCCGGCGGCTCTTGCGCTTTGGATGCTTCTGTTGGCTTGACTGCTTCTTGGGGCTTGGCAGCGTCTTGAGCAGCGGCGTTGCCCAATGGCAGTAAGAGAAGTAGAACGGAGCAGATTGCGCTGGTTTTTTGCATGGAATTCTCCTTAATTTCCGCCCTGGGCGGGCGGGTTATGCGGTTGGTAGCGGTTGGCAGCGATGCAGGAAGACTCGTCGTCCTTCTGTTGAGCCTCAGCAAGTGCATGAAGTTCAGGGGCGGGTGCGCGCAATGCGACGGTCGCAAGAGCTTGCTCCTCAGGGGTGATCGGGAAAGGGGTAGGGAAGACGTCTTGTTTGGGAAGCGACTCTCGATGGGCTGCTCGGGGGAGTAAATGGGGCCGGGCGGGCGAGACTGCCATCGAAGGGGCGGTCGCCGGAAGGGCATGCGGCAGGGATTGGCTGGCCCGGTCTGTGCGTGCGATGTGCCGATTGCTTCGAGTGTGGATTGCCGGGGCGACCAGAAGCAGAAGGGGGACGGCCGTTGCGAGGGCGAGGGCCCAGAGACGCACGGAGCGCGGTTGGGTACGTGATCCTTCGGCGATCTGGACGAGCACGCGCCGCTCAAGGCCGGAGTCCGGGCCAGGCTCGGCGTAACTGGAGAGAGCGGAATCGAGCAATCGGTCGAACGGTTCATCAGGCATGACGCGTCTCCTGAAAGAAAGTCTCTTCAAGGGCGGTGAGCTTTTGATGAAGGGCCTGGCGTGCGCGCTGGAGCCGAGTGCGGACGGTACCTTCTGAAATGCCGAGTATTCCGGCGGTTTCTCTGGAGTTGAGTTCGTCGAATGTGGAAAGGACCAGAGCCAGACGGAGATCCTCCGGAAGCCCGTCGATGAGGGAGTGCACCAACGCATGGCGATTGGTGGCGAGCAGGAATTGCCCGGGATTTAGCCATGGAGAAGGAAGATCGGCAGGCGGCAAGGTGTTGCTGTCTTTATGCAGGGCAATGTGCCGGCGGTAATCGAGCGCCACGCGCCAGGTGACGCGAGCAAGGAAGGCTCGTTCATTCGTGAGGTTCCGCCATCCACTATTTCGGTAGAGCTTCAAGAAAGTCTCCTGAACAACGTCCTCAGCGTCATGGGGATTGAGCACCAGGGCGAATGCAATGCGGAAGACGAAGCGCGCCTGGCGCTGAACCAGATCCGTGAAGTCTTCTTCTTCGTCCGCGTTCAATGATGAGGCGCTCCGTTTTCATACCCAAAGACGGAGCTTGGTGACGAGGTGTTCGGATATTTATTTCGGCGGGGCACAAAAGCCGGCCCGCGCCTCTTAGGGAGGAGCGGGCCGATTTGGTTTGAATCACTTCGTTGAGTTATNNGTTATGCCTTGGCGGATGTGAGAGCGCCGAGATCGTCGGCTAGCTTTTCAGTGCTGAAGGCTTCGATGAGGTCGCCTTCCTTGATGTCGGCGAAGCCGGCCAGGCCGATGCCGCACTCCATGCCNNCGTCGTCCTTGAAGCGCTTGAGAGAGGCTATCTTGCCCTTGAAGAGTTGTTCGTCGCCACGCATCAGTTTGACCTCTGCGTCGCGGCGGATCACGCCGTCCAGGACCCGGCAGCCGGCGATGGTGCCGA
>PLKU01000383.1:5054-5269 GCA_003140705.1 Acidobacteriaceae bacterium | reverse complement strand
GCTGCCAGTGATGTTTTGGACCTCTACCGCCAGGTCATGCCAGTGAGGTTCAAAGTGAACGTGCATACGATACCAGGCGTAAGGGATGCCGCGCACGCCGTAGTCTGTCAACTGCTTGTTGGTGGAGATCGTCTTCCAGCCGCTGTCGTCGTACGTGGGCGAGGCGTAGGCGGGATTATCGTCCGGGGAAAAGAGCCAGTCGGGGCCGAGGTCCA
>PLKU01000383.1:0-5049 GCA_003140705.1 Acidobacteriaceae bacterium | reverse complement strand
ATGGAGCCAACTATATCGCAGCGCGTGTATTGCGCGAATTTGCTGGACCTGCGTTTCATCGTTCTCGCAAGGAGTGATATAGAGGCCATCGACCCCTTAAAGTCCTCGTCAACTATCGATTGTTGACTGCGATCTGGCCATCATCCACCTTCCATCTTTCAAACGAAATACCCTCTGAAAGCGCAGGCCGCAGCACCATTGATCGACATAGATCCTGGAAGGTCGCCGACTCGCACCTTACCCCTTTACGGCTGGGGTTGTTTCCGGATTGCCGTAATCCAGGCATAACGCTCGAAGTTGTCATCCCGTCGCTTACAAGATATTTGCGGGGTATGATCTACGCATGCTTCCCCGCATATCAGGACTCCTGGCCCTCTTCGCAGTTCTTTGCGCAAGCTCCGCAGGACTGCTGTGTGGCGCGCAGCAATCTTATCCGGCCGAGCCGATCCGCTACCACTTCGGCGACGACCCGGATGGCAAGCTGAGTTGGGCCAATCCAAGCTTCGATGACAGCGCCTGGCCCATTGCCAAAAATGGCCAATGGCCTATGCCGCCTTTCTACTCCGATGGCTTTATTTGGATTCGCTTCCGCATCCCGGTGCGCAGCAACGCTTCAGGCGCGCTCGCCGTCCGCAGTTCGCGCGATTTCAATTTGGGGGGCCTTCCCTACTCTTTGGCAGACGAACTCTATGCGGACGGTGTGCTTGCGGGCAGTCAAGGCAGCCTTCCACCTCATGTTGAACCTGACATCCAGCGGCGGGATGCGGTTTTCGACCTGCCGGCGACCGCAGCGACGCCAGGGAGAACTGCTGTCGTGGCGCTTCGAGTATGGTGCCCTCCGCATTTGCGCAGGCCCGCCAATCCTGCAGTTGTCCAGATTTCCATCGATGAAACCCGCAATCTGCTGCTTGCCCAGCGCGCCGACCATGCGACCGAACTTTACGCGAACGGGCTGAACCTGGCTCTGAACATCGGGATTGCCCTTCTGGGGATTGGGATGCTCGTCGCATGGCGTTGGACCGGCGAGCGCGATTTGCTGTTGTTCGCCTGGGTGATGATTCCCCAGGCACTCGTCCTGCTTGCGTGGAGCTCCTCCTTGCCTGGGGTGGGAAGGCTTCCATTTCAAGAGGGAGTACAAGTGGGCGCGTTGGTGTTTTTTGTACCGCTAACGGTGTTCATGGTTGCCCTCGTCGAGCTGAATTGGACCGTTCACCGTCTGCGTGCTCCCCTGCTGAAGCGTCTCGCCCAGGCTGCCGCCGTTGTCTTTAACCTGTCANNTCTGGGCGATTCTGGTCAGGAGAACAAACCCACTGCTTGCACTGGCGCTTCTCGCAAACCCAGCTATATCCCTGCTGAACAACACGGGCATCTTGCCGTTCAGAGTGATGGTGGGTCCGTTTTACGAGCAATCGATTGCGCTGGCTGACTTCGTCTGTGACGTCGCCATCTTCGCTCTCCTCGCCCAGCGCGCATGGAAGGAGTGGCGCGCCCGCGATGAGCTGCGCGTCGAGTTCCAGGCCGCCCGCGAGGTGCAGGAGCGGTTGGTTGTTCCTGCGGTGGATGTTCCGGGGTTCAGGATCGAGAGCGTGTATGTGCCCGCCAAACAGGTCGGCGGGGATTTCTTTCGCGTCCTGCCCGGAGCAGATGGAAGCGTGCTGGTCGTGGTAGGCGATGTCAGCGGCAAAGGGCTGAAGGCGGCCATGACCGTGAGCGCGATCATGGGCGCATTGCGAGGTTGTACCTCAAGAAAGTCCACGGAGATTCTGACATATCTCAACCACGTGCTTTATGGACAGATCGGAGGGCTTGTCACGTGCTGCGTTGCGCTTATTACGAGCGATGGCGCAATGACAATTGCAAACGCAGGCAACCCGGCTCCGTATCGCAACGGCGAGGAGATGGCTGTCGAACCTGGCCTGCCGCTCGGCTTGGCAGCCGAACCTACCTACGGTGAAACGCAATTCCAAATTGCTCCCGGCGACCAGCTCACGTTTGTCTCCGATGGCGTGGTGGAAGCGACCAATCCGCAGGGAGAACTTTACGGCTTTGAGCGCACACAGGCCATCAGCAATCAACCAGCGAACACTATCGCCGAGGCAGCCGCGCGGTTTGGCCAGGAGGACGACATTACGGTCCTATCTGTAACCCGCGAGGTCGGTCTGAATCCTGTGCTTGCCTGATTCAGGATGCCTTAATCGCACGTTCCGGTCGGATTGTCGGCTATCCGGACAGAACACCATTTTTCCCCAATGTACATGTAGCCGGTTGCCCTGTGATAAGCTAGGTCCCCGTAGCTGATTGACGGTCCTCGAATCGTTCTATCAGCTATAGTGCATTTCCGCAGCCGGCTCTGAACCCTCACCATCCCGGGCTCGTGGCCAGAGACGGCACTGACAGAACCTCCCCTCAATGTCAAAAGGAGAATCGATATGCGAAAGATATTCAGCCTGGCGTTGTTTGCTTTGGCAATCACTACCACTGTGTCCGCATGGGGCGCAGACAACTCCCTCGGAACCTGGAAGGCTAACACTGCGAAGTGCAAGTACACGCCGGCACCGTGGCCTGTGAAAAGCCTCACGGTCACGCGTGAAGCGGCACCTGGCGGTGTCAAGGTGACCAACACGGGCATGCGCACGGATGGGTCGGCGATCAATGCAAGCTATAGCGCAAGCTACGACGGCTCGTCGTCAGAGGTGACAGGGGAAGGATCGCCCTATGACAGCATCTCGGTCAAGCAGGGAGATGCCAACACCTTCACCTACGAAGCCAAGAACTCAAAAACCAAATATCGCGCCAGCGGACGCATCGTGATTTCCGGCGATGGCAAAACCATGACCACAACAACGTCGGGCGTTGACGCCGATGGAAAGTCCATGACAATGAAACTGGTTTACGACAAGCAGTAGGCCGCAGATTCGGTTTTTGGCTGTCTTTCGGTGACCAAGACATGGGTGGTAATACTCGAGATGCCGGACAATGTCAGCGCCGCAGCTTTTGCCATGGCTTTAGCGACTGACGGTAGTAAGCAGGCCCGCAAAATCGAACGCCGTGTTTGCGATTGTGTGGGATAGGCAGTGAGAGATGATGTGGGAATCCGTCGCTAACCCTGCTCTTTGCCCGCTGGCGACTCCCGGTAGGCCGAAAACCGAGTTCTGTCCGAATAGCTGGTCATCCGACCGGAATGCCGAATCCTGGCGTAATGCCCGTCCATCGGTACCTATGAGCTGATATGACCGCAAATGCGGGTCGGCGAGTGATCTGGCCTCTTCGAGCCAGTTGTGCGCCCTCCAGCATGTCTTCTCTGATCGAATTCCCGTGCCGCATTACTCCGTCTTGGCTCGATCCTTCTGAGACTCTCCGCGCGGAATGAGCGGGGCCTAGTTCTTAACACCCGACCCGAGTACCTGTTTGATGTCGCGTTCAACCTCGGACTTGCTGATCACACCGTTCACGAATGCAATGACATCTCCATGAGGGGAGATGTAATAGGTTGTCGGCAGGACATCCAGCCCTCCATAAAGAGAGCTGACGTGATTGTCGCCGAGAAGGACGACATAATTTATGCCTGTTCTGCGAACGAACGGCGCAATGGCATCTCTCCCGCCGTCATCCATCGATACCCCGATGATTTGCAGTCCTCGCGGGCCATACTCTTTCTGAAAGTCCATGAACCACGGTAGCTCTCTCCTGCATGGTGCACACCAGGATGCCCAAAAATTCAGGACAACCGCTTTTCCACGAAAATCGGACAGATGCACCTGATTGCCATTCAGGTCCAGCAACTCGAATTCAGGTGCCTGGTACGGGCGAGATGGAAAGCGAGTGGTTGGTCGATTTATGAAAAGGAGCAGCGATGCGCAAACGGCAATCGTCGAGGCACGAAGGAGAGATCTGAGTTTCATGAACACTCGTAGAAAGCAAAGAGGCTACTGGGACAACTAACGACAAATACGCTCTGTTCATAATCGCGGTCACGACGGCATCTCAACGCCATGGGTGAATCCGGTGCTGATTGAATTCTCTCGGAAGGTCCAACAATCTGCCAGCTTCAACTTATAGCGTAGCCCATTCCACCAACGGCATGTACTGATTGAATTCCGTGATTTCCGCCAGTCACTGAGAGCCTGTTTCCGAATTGATTACGACAGATTCTGGCCGCCGCTGTGATAGGCGGAATAAGTTACGTGGCGTTTGGCTTAATAAGCCAGAGCGTGAGAGTTCAAGCCGTCGCGCTTCTTGTCTATGCGACCTTGACGGCGACCCTATGTCTATTCTTCAGGCCTGCTAACGCCGGACCGATTTCGCTCCGCTTCACAGGCGCGAAAGCCCTTGCCGCCAGCGTCGGCATCTTAGTCGCAACTGCTGCCGTCGTCGTTCTCTTCTATTACTGCCTTGGTTCGATCTTCGGCAGCCTACCCAGCGTTGCGCGGAAAATCGTCTCTATTGCGACGGACGCAGGCCGTCTCAAGGGTCAACCGGCGACCGCATGGATCATCGCAACCGCTCATGGCTGCCTCCTGGTGCCAGTCTTCGAAGAGGTGTTCTTTCGTGGCCTCTTGCTGAGCTGGCTGCGTAAGCATATGCGGGAGGATTTGTCAGTCATCGCAATGTCCGCGCTTTTCGCTCTTGAACATGGTTCGTTCATCCTGGCTCCGTACGCCTTTATGTTTGGGATCTCCTTGGGTTACGTGAGATTGCGCACCAACTCGACGTTGAATACGGCACTCATGCACACTCTCCATAACGTAATGCTTCTGACTTTAGCCCTTCGGATTCTTCATGCCTAACATGGCCTCAAAATCGACAGAGCTCGATGATGGCTCGCGCTATCCTTGGCTGTGGGGGCTCGTTGGACTTCTGACACTCACCGGAATCGTCTTGGCGACGAACGGGTTCCGAGAGCTCTGGGAGAAGGCGGATCGTTCATCAGGGCTTGGAGGCTGTGGAGGTCGGCGAGTTCTCCGGGACGAGTTGGAGCCTTCTGTTGATGGTTGGCCAATACTGACGCAAGAGATTCCCGCAAAATCTCCAGCCCTGATCAGATGCATA
>PLKU01000517.1:443-22408 GCA_003140705.1 Acidobacteriaceae bacterium | reverse complement strand
ACGCTGGCATTGGTGGATGCGCACCACCAGGGCTCGCGCCCTCCGGCTCAACGGGCCGGCTGAGAAGGGAGTTCCCCGATCGGACACCGGCAAGGTCCTTCGGGGTGCCCTATGCTAGGATTGTGCACGTGTTGAGAATCGTTCACATCCAGAGAAGTTCGGATAGCCCGCCGGGCGATCCGAGGTACGACATCGTCGATGCCGGGCGGTACGAAGAATCCGGACTTGCAGAGATCTCCCGTTCCTTATCCAACCCGGATGTCGGAGACTGGCTGGCGCGGGAAAATGTTCCTTATTCGGCTATCGCGCAAGTCCTGAACGAGTTACTTGAAACAGGATCGGCTCAGGTACAAGTTGCGCCGCGGGTGGGGCCGCGGATTGTTCGTGCATGGTTCGACACGGTCTTCAACCCGCTGGTCCCGTCTCTGGAACTTGAACTCGGCCTCTTAGGTAAACGAAACTGGACCTTTTCTTTCGCCCCACTAACGTTGGAACTCCTCAGGCCGGCAAAGAGACACCTGCGCGAGGAGGCCGAGGCTAACTTTGAGCAGGTCCTTCAGTTGAACGCGGCGCTGGCGGCGAATACCCGGGCTCACGATGCGGCTGTTGAAACTCTGCTGAGTTCTGTGACCGCGCTGCACGGAGCCCTGGTGGCAAACCAAGAGTTTCTCGACATCTGCGGATCGCTGATGGCGCCAGAGAGATTGCTCGAACTCGGCATTCAGGATCCGCGTGAGATTTTCGGCGCCTATCCGGCGTCCGACCGGTTCAAGCTAATAGCGCAAAACGTGGTCAATAACGTGGGCGAGCTACCCTCGCACTATTCGACAGCCAGGTTCTGGAACAAGTATCGGGAACGGTTGCTCCAGTCTCTGAGTTTTCCTAACGTACGAGAGCGCTACCACTCGACGACGCAGGTTGCCGAGCACCTCTCCAGTGTGAGCAGGACGCTCTTGAATCAGTTCAAGGATCTTCGACTGGAGCTGTCGCTTCGCCATGACGTTCCATACGTTGTCCCCGACCGGAATAGATTGACGGCCTAAAGATGTTTCATAAAGCCGTAATCGATTCGGGCCCACTGTTCAGTGCATTGGTTCTCAACTACGGCTTGCGCGAAATCGGATATGGGCGATCTCCGAGATTTAACAACGTCCTAGCCGACCCGTTGCAACACCCGCCGGCACAACGACGGTTTCTGGAATTGTTGAGTTCTATCAGAGAAAAAATCACCACAGCGCACGCCGTTGCCGAATTGAACGGCCTGGAGAAGAGCCGTTTGGGGCTCTACGGCAACGGCCGGTTGGCCTTCTGGCGAACGAGCATCGACCTCCTGATCCAATGGGACATCGACGAAAGGTTGATTCGGCTGCTCGACCTCGCGTCCGACGATGCATTCCGAGAGTGCCTGCCCGAAATCGGCGCAACCGATGCCGGGCTGATTCAGTTGGCGCTACAACACGAGTGCGTTTTGATTACCGAGGACGAGCGGACGCTTGCGCGGGAGGCGTGGACGCGAGGAGTAGACTGTCAGCTTGTGAAACAGTTGGTGCCTCTCGTGGCTTGAGAGGGGTTAGGCTGGCAGGATCGGCCAATCATTCTTGTGACAACGTGGGGCAGGAAAATGGGTGCCTACTGGTTGCTTTCGTCAACTGGAAAGGGCTGGGCGCGCGGGCCGGCTCACTTCCGCGGGTAGGCGTTTTGCGGCCAAGTGGCGGGGGGAGGCTTTCCTAAACGCTGCGCGACTACACGCGATCATCGACAATGCGGACTTGACGAGCGGGTGGGTTGGCCGGGACCTACCGCCTCAATTCGCGTGCGAACTGGTTCGTGTTCTCGGGCGGCGCCTTTCCCGAGGGCCTGCATTAAAACACTGCACCATGCTGCGGATTCCACGCCGGGTTCGGCTCGATCTCTGTGCGGACTTCTGCCCGTTTTGCATTGGCAGGTCGAACTGACCTTGTACTTAGGGGATTCCTGTCCAGAGAGTCAGCGTGTAATCGAACGGTACAGCGCGACCCTCCTTGTAGCCGAGGCTGAACCTCATCAGCTTCACCGCATCAAGCAACGCTGGTGTAATCAGATGATGTTCGTCATCAGGAACGTTGAGGCCGGCTACTTTGCCAGCCGCATCCACATAGAGCTGGATGGATACCGTGCAGATTCCACATCGTTTATCCCCGTCCATTAGTGCCGGGGTCGGCCCCCCGTCAAGCGGCTTTCCAGGAACGATCTCGTGCTCAGGCAGGCTCTCCTGGCTGTGTGGCGCGATGGGTGTGGCGTCGGATGGCGTGCGCGCGCTGAGAACGCTGAAATCGGCTGCCGGATCGAGCGTCAGCACATGCATCCGCGCCAGCAGCGAGAAGTGATGGCTAATGTCGATAGTGCGCGCAATCTTGTGTGTGCCAAATGGCGCGTAGTCGTAGAGATCGAGCCGGTATCCTGCGGCCGTGTCCAGCGGAGCGTCAATGTGACGCAGCGTGAAGTCGTACGGCGAAAACCGGTATCCGGTTTGTGCTACGGGGGTTGTGAAATCAGTGCCCAATAGGTTGGGGCCGGCAAGAATGCCGGTACAGTTGTTCAGCAGCTCCGGCCAGAGCTTGCCGATGCTGTGGTCCCAGCATCCGCCTCCGGGAGCGGGCGCGAGGTTCCCATGCAGAAGCTCATCGGGAAAGGGCGCAAAGAGCGCCGAGAGCGCATGCATCACCACGTAGTCCACGGTCGTGTTGCCGGGATAGTGGCAGCAGCCGGGTTCCTCCGGGATATGACCTATGGTGTACGCCGCCGAACCGTCGTCGATCTCCGTGAACGTTCCTCCGTCATCGCGGACGGTTAACTTCCACGAGAGCGGACCCTGCCACAGTTCGTCAATATCGACATACGCCGCCGGGACTGGGCCGCTGTCCTTCGTCGCGTCGAAAAGGTCAACGCGCGCTATAAGGTGAAAGCCAGTTGCATGGTCGCCGACAAGAATACTGTTCGTGTGTACGGTGTCGATATACTGCCGGAGATCCGCCTCTGTGGGACGAACGTTGAACGTTGCCGTCAGCGCCGCTCCATCGTCCGCGCGTGTAAAGTTCATCTCCTGTTTGGAGTCCCCCGTCCAGCTCCCGGTCAGGGCATCGCCGCCTGCCGAGATCGTAGCGCTGTATTGGCCCGAAAAACCGGAGAAGGTAAAGTTACCGTTGCTGAGCTTCGCCTGGTTGAGAGTCAGATGCAGGCCCGGTTCGTCGAGCAGGTAAAGGGTGGCGCCATAGGCATTGATATCGTGCCGCGTTGCGTGCTTTAGCACGAGAGCGACGCGAGCATCAGCCGCCGGGCGCTTCCAGACCCCCTGCCACGTCCCCTCAAGGTCCGTGCCCGCCATTGCAGGTAGAACAGTGAGAGCGAGCAGGAGGGCCGGAATCCCTTTCATACACTCATCATAGCGGTACCTTGGCCGCGTCGTCTGTCTTTCCCTGCCCAAGGGCCGCGGCCTCTCCCGAGCTTACGCTGAATGCAAAGCCTCAATCTCGATCAACCGTGAGTGGAAATAAAATTGGAGGGTGCGCGGCGAAGCTTTTCAAAACGAGCGCGATTCTGGCCGCGTTGTGTGCCTCCAGAAGGCACAACCCCAGTCTACGCCCGAGGCCGCCAATCGCCTGACTGACTTCTCGCAGGCGTGCGTGCGCTCAGCGCGCGCTTGGCATTTCCATGGGACGACCATGAGGACCCCGAGTCAACCAAGCCGAACTGACTCATATGCAAGTCCGGATACGAGAAGTTGGCCGATCACCCGCGATTGACGCCGCAGCGTTTACGCATCCATTTGGCTGGTTTGTCGCCCAAACCGTGAGAGGGACGGCCGTCCCCCGCGAGTTTGACGCTCCGGTTTCGACGGCGGCGCTTCGCGGCTGCCGCGGGAATCCCCGCACCACCTCGGGCGGACCCCAGCACCAACCAGGGGCCTTATGCCACTATGTACTCATGCCGCAGCTTCCCCGCGATCCCGATGAGCGACCGCCGTTTCTGGGTACGTGGCGGCGCGTCTATACCGCCATCCTGATCTATCTCGGCCTGCTCATCGGCGCCTTTTATCTCTTCACGCGGGCGTATCGATGAGGCCGCTCGATTGGACCGTCCTCGTCACCTCTCTGGTCTCCATCGTGGCGTACGGCCTCTACCGCAGCCGCGGCAGCGACACGGTGGACCGCTATCTGCTGGCCAGCCGGTCGATGCCGTGGTACGCCATGGCCCTTTCGATCATGGCGACCCAGGCCAGCGCCATCACCTTCATCTCCACCACCGGACAATCCTACGTGGACGGCATGCGGTTCGTGCAGTTTTATTTCGGACTGCCCATCGCCATGGTGATCATTTGCGCCACGGCCGTGCCGCTGTTCTACCGGGCCAAGGTTTATACGGCGTATGAGTATCTGGAGAAGCGCTTCGACGGTAAAACGCGCGCCCTGGCGAGCCTCATCTTTTTGTGCCAGCGCGGCCTTTCCGCGGGACTCACCATCTACGCGCCGGCGCTGGTGCTTTCGGTCATCCTGGGATGGCCGGAACACCTCACCACGTTCCTGATGGGAGCCACGGTCATCACTTATACCGTGCTCGGCGGCATCAAGGCGGTGACGTGGTCGGACGTGCAGCAGATGTGCATTATCTTTCTGGGACTGCTGGTGTCGCTGATCACCGTGATCGTGCTGCTGCCGAAGACGGTGTCGTTTGGCGACGCGGTGTTCCTGGCGGGCGCGGCCGGCAGGCTGAACGCGGTCACCACCACCTTCGACTGGAACGACCGTTTCAACATCTGGAGCGGTCTGTTCGGCGGCACGTTCCTGTTCCTTTCCTATTTCGGCTGCGACCAGTCGCAGGTGCAGCGCTATCTGACCGGGAGCTCCATCACCCAAAGCCGTCTTGGCTTGCTTTTTAATGCCATGGCTAAGATCCCCATGCAATTCTTCATTTTGTTCATCGGGGCGATGGTCTTCGTGTTCTACCTCTTCGTGCAGCCGCCGCTGCTGTTCCAGCACACCGAACTGGCGCGCATCGAAGCCCGTGGCGATTTCCAGCCGGTGGCGGAAAGCTACCAGCAGGCCTACGAGCAGCGGCGCCAGGCGACCCTGGCATTGGTGGATGCGCACCACCAGGGCGACACCGCGGCCGAACAACGGCAGATCGCGCAGTACCGCGCGTCGCAAAAGCGGATCGACGACGCCCGCACCGCGGCGGCCCGGCTGGTGGAGCGGAGCGGCGGAGAAAAGGGATTCAGCGACACCAACTACATCTTCCTTTCGTTCGTAACCAGATATCTGCCGGCGGGGATCGTGGGGTTGGTAATCGCGGTGATCTTCGCCGCCACCATGTCGGCCAGCTCCGGCGAGATCAATTCCCTGGCCACGGTGACCATCGTGGATTTATACCGCCGGCACATCCGGCGCGGCGCCAGCGACCATCATTACCTGGTGGCGTCGCGGTGTGCCACGCTTTTCTGGGGCGTGTATGCGGTGGTTTTCGCGGGATGGGGTAAGCGGCTGGGACCGCTGATTGTGGCCGTCAANNGGCCATCTTCTGGGCTTTTCTCTTCACCAACATTTCGTGGCTATGGTACAACGTGCTGGGCTGCGCGGTGGTGGTAGGGACGGCGCTGGCGATTACTTACCTGGGGCCCGCAAGCGGCGCGCCCGCAGGCTCCGCCATAGAAAGTACGCCGCAACCAGGATAACCAGCGAGATCGCAACCACGGCGAAGTAGTGCTCGACATTCTTTTCCACGGCCTCCCAGCGCTCGCCGAGGAAGTACCCCAGGCCTAGAAAGGTGGCCACCCACAGGCAGCCGCCGCTATAGGCGAAGAGGGCGAACTGCGGAAGCTCCACAGCGCTCATGCCGGCGGCGAAGGCGCTGAGGTGGCGGAGGCCGGGAACGAAGTAACCGAACGTGAGTCCCCAGTGGCCCACGCGGGCGAACCAGGCGTGCGCCTTGTCGACGCGATCTTCGGTGATGTGGATGTAGCGCCCGTAACGGTGGATCAGCTTCATCCCGAACGCGCGGCCCAGGGTGTAGCTGATGGTGATACCGCTCAGGCTGCCGCCGAGCGCCGCCGCGTAGGCCAGCGGCAGGGAAAGGGCGCCCTTGAAGACCAGGTAGCCGGTGAAAGTGAGCAGCGTCTCATCGGGCACCGGAAGACCGACGATGCCGCACACCAGAAGAAGAAAGATGGCGAAGTAGCCGTACTGCGTAATCCAGCCGAGAACCTGGTGTTCCATTCAGACGACAACCGGGCAAGCTAAAGCCCAATGCCACTTACTTTGNNTTGTGCAGAATTGCCGACCGGATGCAAAGCAAGTGGCATTGAGCTAAAGCCTGCCCCACCTTCACACCACTCGCCGAGCTGCGATTGTAAAGGAGCGGAGGGCCACTCCCGACGTCCCGGCCCTCCGCTCCCTCAGGGTCGCGGCTCAGGTCCCGAATGGCCGGCAGCTTGCCCAGTGGCTCCATCACACCACCATGCCGCTGATATCCACCGGGGAGCGCTCTCCGCTAATTACCACGATGCCGCTTTCGGTCACGAAATAGCGCGCGGCGTCGGCCGCCGGTTCGTAGCCGACGCTCGTGTCCGCCCCTACTTTGACGTTCTTGTCGAGGATGGCGCGGCGGAGTTTCGCGCGGCGGCCGATGTCGCAGTTATCCATGATGATGCAATCCTCCACCAGCGCGCCGGTATGCACGCGGACGTTGCGTCCCAGCACGGAATTGCGCACAATCCCGCCGGATAGGATGCATCCGCCGGAGACCGTGCTGTCGATGGCCTGGCCGCGGCGGTTTTCCTCGTCGAAGGTGAACTTGGCGGGCGGATCGGAGTAGCTGGAACTGCGCAGCGGCCAGGCGCGATTGTAGAGATTGAGCGCCGGACTGACGGACCGGAGGTCCATGTTGGCCTCGTAATAGGCGTCGATGGTTCCCACGTCGCGCCAGTAGGGCTGGGCGTCGGGGCGTTCGCCGGGGATGCGGTTGGTTTGGAAGTCGTAGGCGTAAATCTCGGCCTTGCCGGCCAGTTTGGGCAGGATATTGTGGCCGAAATCGTGCTCACTGGCTTCTTCCGCGGCGTCGTCATGCAGCAGCTTTAACAGGGTGCGCGTGGAGAAAATGTAATTGCCCATGGAGGCAAACACGCGATTGGGATCGTCCGGCATGGAGGGAGCGTCGGGGTTCTTCTCGTGGAAGGCCAGGATGCGGCCATTTCCGTCAGCCTCGATCACCCCGAATTCGCTGGCCATATCGCGTGGCGCGGGAATCGCCGCCACGGTGACCTCGGCATTCTTGGCGATGTGATACTCGATCATGCTGGTGATGTTCATGCGGTAGATGTGATCGCCGCCGAAGATCGCCACCACTTCCGGGTCGGACTGCTCCACCAGGTTGATGTTCTGGTAGATGGCGTCGGCGGTGCCCTGGTACCAGGTTTCGCCCGGAGAACGCATTTGGGCCGGCACGGGAATGCAAAACTGCGATTTGAGCAGACTCCCGAACTGCCATCCCTCGGACAGGTGCTGGAGCAGCGACTGGCTGCGGAACTGTGTCAGCACATAAAGGGAATAGATTCCGGAGTTGATAAAATTACTCAACACGAAATCGACGATGCGGTATTTTCCGCCGAAGGGCACGGCCGGTTTGGCGCGATCACGGGTCAGCGGAAAAAGCCGCTCACCTGCTCCGCCCGCAAGCAATACTCCAAGTGTGTCTTTCATATAGGTTTGACCCCGCCTTCGTTGCGTTCCTCCCGGGACATTGATGCTAAGGGAGGTGACGCTATCCGGTAAAGCACATTTTCAGATAACGCAGTTTACCCACACGTCATCGAACGGTGGAGAATACCACACGCAGAAGAACTTGGCAGCCCACGCGTCGCAGCAACAGGTTTGAGTGCCTGGCGCTTTATCGCTTCCCTTTGAACTTGTACTGGATGCCCACGGAGATTGCGAAGTTCACATCGAATTGCGAGGTCTTTGGCCCGTAGTTGATGCTGTAGTGCGTCATCACAGCGTCGGGTGTGACGCGAAAGACCCAATGCGCCGAGCGATTCAAGTCCATATGACCGCCGATGATCGCAGCCGGAGCAAGCTGATTGTTATAGAAATCGACCAACGCCGGCGATTGTCCACGCAGTTCCTTTTCGAAGTCGCCATAAACGCCGCCGAACAGCGCGTGAGCGCTGATCGCTCCATGCTTGTTATGCGGACCAAGCCACTCGGGACCACCCGTGAAGAAGTATTCGCTCACAAACGGGCCTTTGATGCTTTCCTCCTGCCCATTGACGAGGAATGTGTTGGGCGCCGCTCCGCTGGTGCCCAGATAGCTGCGGCCTGATCCTTCAATCGCCCAACGTTTGCTGAGCCAATAGGAGGCAGAAAGATCAAGGCCTCCAAGGTTTGATCCTTGCAGCAGCGTCGGTCCCGCTTTCATATGGTCGTAGGCCAAGCCCAACGAAACATCAAAGCGGTTGTCATAGCGCACATTGGCCAGCGGATCGCTGGAATTGTAGGTGCCATTGCCGCCGGTCGGAGAAGCGGTGACCTGGGCCAGGGCGCCGGTCTGCGCGCAGAGAGCGATGCCAACCGCGGCCGCGAAAGAAATAGGAAAACTGACTGGGAGACGCATCACTCCACAGCTTACAGGACCGTGCCGATGGGGGACAATCCAAGGCAGCCATCTTTGTGGGTCTCTTAGGGCTGGCAGTGCTCAGTCTGACGGGTCCAGACAAGATAACGAGCTGTCTTCAGGGTCTCGATGATCTCGGCTGAAGTGGTATAGCTCGCCGACACAGGCCTGATGGGCGGAGCTGCGTGGGTAGTCCACTCCAATGGCAGACGGCTGAAGATCAGCCCAACGCGAGGCAGGTGAATCGCGCTGGAGATGACCTCGGCAGAACGCCAGCCGTGCGCCTGCATGATGCGGACGGAGTAACAGGCGTTTTGAATGGTATCCATCGCCTCCCCTTCCACATCAATGACGGACTCAGGAATGCCCTGGCCTTCAGCGGTACGAGCCATCACACGCGCTTCGACAAAATGGTTGTGCGCAGCCCCGCCGGTGAAGATAAGCCGTGGCGCCACGCCACGCTCGTACTCGTGCACAGCCTCTGTCACACGCGCCAATTGGTCGGGTGTCGGATTGCCATCGCTGTCGGCAGGGGTCCCCAGCACAACAATTGCGTCATAGCGCGTGAGGACGGAATTCGAGGAAGGGGCAAGCTGGCGGGCGATGACAGCCCAGGCTAACAGGCCCAGAATCAGGGCAGCTGCACTGATCGCCAGCCGGGTTTTCCAACGAATGGGCTGACGTCTGCGGGTACGTCTGCGGGACCGTTTGGGCTTCAAAAGACGCTCCCCTCCAGACTCAAGTTTAACCCGGAGGCGGAAGGAGGGGCGCGCCGATCATTTCAGGTCAAGAGGGGAGCCCCAGGCAGAGAAGACGAAATCTTTCAAAGGCTTACGCTGGCGAGGCGCCACTTCCTGGGCAAGCAACCGCTCATTGGCAAGCATCGCAGGTTCGCCTTGGTAGCCGAGAGCGATAACCGAGCCCAAGGCGTAATCCTCTGGAATCTCAAGGGCCTGGCTCGCAGCTTCGTGGTCGAATCCGGCCATTTGGTGCGCAGCCAGGCCCAGGGCGGCAGCTTCCACAACCAACAGCGCGGTGGCCGCTCCCAGGTCATAGAGGGCGTAGGCGTTGGCGCCCCCATTGTAGGCGAATGTGGTCCTGGTGACGCCGAGAATCAGCACCGGTGCATTGGGCGCCCATGCCTGGTTAAAGCCCGCAAGCGAAGCGGCTATCTTGCTGTGTGTGCTGGAGTCGCGAAGGCCAACCAGATAGCTCCAGGGTTGTCCGTTATTTGAGGAAGGCGCCCAGCGCGCGGCCTCAAAGACTTTGGCAAGGTCGGCGGGGGCCACGTCGCGGTCAGAAAAAGCACGGGGGCTCCAGCGGCTGTGCAGCACAGGTAACACGCCTTCAACAGCGGGTGCCGTTTTCAACCTGTTGACTTCATCGGTCGATAAGGTCATGGGCGGAGGCTCCTGGAACTAAAACTGAATGCGCTTCTTTGATTCCGCCGCGTGGCGGAAGATTCGCCGCAAACCAAGAAAGCCGATTGCAGGCGGAAGACCCTTCGAGCGGAAATCGGAGCAACGCAGACTCCCTGGATTGCCAGCGAGTCTGCATCAGCCGAGATATCGCGATAGCATACCTTCTGAGCACTATGGTCGCGAGACGAGGGGCAAAACGATGCGGACTTTCGCCAATGTTCTGGGTGGGTTGTTCATCCTCATGGGCACGATCTGGATTCTTCAGGGCGTCAACATTCTGCCCGGCAGCTTCATGACCGGCCAGATTGCCTGGGCCTGGCGCGGAGCCGCTGCCGCGGGCATCGGGATCATGCTCCTTGTTCTCGCCAACCGCAAACGCCCCTGAATTACCTCACACTCGACCCAATCCACTTGTCCACTCTTCATCAAGCGGGGTCCCCAACGACAAGTCCTGGTCGTTGGGATACTTGATCCCCGTCTTGCTACAATCGAATGGGCCCGGAATCTGCCGATTTGATCCCGTTTCAAACAAAGAAGTTAGATCAGAAACCAATGCCTCTCCGCCTTTTCAATACTCTCTCGGGACAGGTCGACGAGCTTTCGCCCATGGACGGCAAAGCCCTGCGCATGTATGCCTGCGGGCCAACGGTTTACGACTACGGCCACATCGGCAACTTTCGTACTTTCCTGCAAATAGACGTCCTGCGCCGCACGCTTGCACTGCTTTCCATCCCGGTTCGCCACGTCATGAACATCACCGACGTCGACGACAAGATCATCTGCAACGCTGCCGAGGCCGGCATCCCCATCGCCGAATACACGGCGCCCTTTGAGCAAGCATTTCTTGAAGATCTGGAAGTCCTTGGTGTTGAGAGACCGGAGATCCTTGCCCGAGCGACCGAGCACATTCCCCGCATGGTGGAGCTGATTCAGAAGCTTTCCTCTGCGGGAGCTGCGTACAAGACTGAAGACGGCAGCTGGTACTTCCGCCTCGCATCCTTCCCCGAATACGGCAAGCTTAGCAAAAAGGATTTGAGCGGTATGGAAGACGGCGCTCGCGTGGATCTCGACGAGTACGAGAAGGACTCCGCCCGCGACTTTGCTTTGTGGAAGGCTGCCAAGCCCGGCGAAACCTCGTGGGATACCGCAATCGGCCGAGGCCGACCCGGTTGGCACATCGAGTGTTCTGCCATGGCCATGGAGTATCTGGGCGAAAGCTTCGACCTTCATGCCGGAGGCGAGGACCTGATGTTCCCCCACCACGAAAACGAGATCGCCCAAAGCGAGAGCGTTACCCACCGGCCGTTTGCTCGCAATTGGATGCACGTGAGATTCCTGTTGGTGGATGGACGCAAGATGTCAAAGAGCGAGGGCAACTTCTTCACCCTCCGCGATCTGCTCTTGAAGGGTTACAAAGCCTCCGCGATCCGGCTGGCGCTGATCTCGGTGCCTTACCGCCACCAGTTAAACTTCACCTTCGATGGACTTACTGAAGCCACCAATGCGATCGACCGGCTGCGAACCTTTCGCAAGCGCCTCACCGCACCGCAGGCGGCTTTTTCCGCAGGATCGAATCCAGCCCTCCAGACCGCCGCGTGCAAAGCCCAGACCGACTACATTGCCGCTTTATCGAACGACCTGAACACCGCCGAAGCCCGCGCGCCCATCTTCGAATTGGTCCGTGCCGCGAATACAGCCCTGGACCAGGGTCAGTTCTTTGCCGACGATAGCGACGCCATCCTCGCCGTTCTCGCAAGCTTCGATGCGGTCTTCGACGTGATTGAGGATAGAGATGCCGAGCCAACACGGCGAGCGCTTGAATGGGCACAAAAGGAAGGCCGCATGGGCGACGTGGCTCCGGAGTTGCTGGCCAGCCAGGCTCTTACCGATGAAGCGATCGATGCCCTGGTTGCCGAGCGAACCCTGGCTAAGAGGCAGCGCAACTTCGCCCGCGCTGACCAGATTCGTAACGAGATGGCTGAAAAGGGAATCATCATCGAAGATTCCAAGGACGGCGTGCGCTGGAAGCGCAAGTAGCCAGGCACGATTTTTTACGTAAAAATAGGTTTTCCCCTGACGCAGGGTCCAGGGATCAACGAGGTCCGCACCATGGAAGCCAACGAATCGCAAGAGTTGCAGGAACAAGCCGAAAACATTGAACACCAGCGGTCGCTCCGCCCGATCGCTTTCACCATGAGCGTCGTCGCTGTTTTGGTGGCCATCGCCACTGTATTGGGTCACCGGACCCACACAGAGGCTGTGCTCGACCAGAACAAGGCTACCGATCAGTGGAACGAATACCAGGCCCATAAGATCCGTTCCAATGACACGGCGCTCGCCTCCGATTTGTTGAGCGTAATGACCATCGCCGACAAGGACGCCGCGAGCAGGATCGCCAAGAGCTATGCCGACCATCAGGCCAAGTGGGTCGATGAGCTGAAAGACGACAAGGAGAAGGCTGAAGCGCTGGAGACCAAAGTGGAACAAGCTGAAGCGCGCGCCAACCGCTTCGATCTTTCTGAAGCGCTGCTGGAGATTGGGCTGGTCATTTCCTCGGTTACGCTGCTCACGCGCAGCCGCATCTATTGGTACCTGGGGCTGGTGTTTTCGATCGCAGGAGTCGCATCGGCGGTTTCAGTGTTGCTTCTCAAGTAGCGATTGGGCCGTTCTCTGACCTACTCCGCGGGTACCTGCTCAAACTGCTCGACTGGCGCTGTGCTGGCCTTTGCTTTCACGCTCGCCGTCGTAAGCAAAAACACCGCGATCACAATGGCAGCCATGCCAGCAAACTCCGCCGCCCGCGGCCGCTCGTGAAGAAACAGGATGCCAATCAACACCGCGACCAGCGGATTGACGTAGGCATTCGACGACACCTTGGCCACGGGCACGTATTCAAGCAGATAGATAAAGCAGGTATAGCCCAGGAGCGAACCGCCGGTTACAAGATAAGCGAGTGACCCTACAGAGTTGGCGTTCAGGTGGAACTGTGGCCATTGGCCCAGCGCTGTGCCCAACGCTGTGCAACAGACCCCTGCCACCAGCATTTGCCAGGCTGCGGCCACAAGGCTGTGCAATGGCAAACGCGCGCGCCGCGAGACGACGCTTCCCACAGCCCAGGAGAGTGCGCCAAACAGCAGGACGGCAACAGCCCAAATCACCGCGGAGTCGNNGAGGGAACCGTTAGAGCTGCGAGCCCGGCAAAACCGAGGCACAGCCCCAACCAGCCGCGTATTGAAAGTTGCTCACCGCGCGGCAGGAGCATCTCGATGAGCGTTACGTAAAGCGGGGTGGCGGCAAACAGCAGAGACGACAGGCCGCTGGGGAGAGTCTTCTCCGCATATACCAGGCTTACGTTGCCACCGCCCAACAACAACAGCCCGATGAGACTGAGAGTGAACATGGATCTTGTCGAGCCCAGCAGCCGAAGCCCGCGCCATCGGCACCAGGCCAGCAGCACAGCGCCCGCGATCACATAACGCGTCCCCGCCAGCAGCGGGGCCGGCATCTCTGCCGTTCCAATCCGAATAGCCGTGNNAGGCATGTCGGCTGCACCGATGCGGATGGCCGTGTAGGTGGAACCCCAGAAAAAGTAGACGCTCGCAAAGGCCAGCACAATCGATGTGGTGCTGGCTCTCTTGCGCTCAGAATGTGCCGACGGGGTGGTTGGTTGCGCCATGGAGATGATTCAATCGTAGCCTGTGGCGGGGGAGCCGCTTCTCGCTTCTTGCCGCATTGTGACAAGCAGCTTGCCTGGCCGCTGCAGAGCAACTCAATTGAGGAAGGGGATCGTCGTGTTGCGAATTTGCTGCTTCGCCGCCTTCGTTTCCAAGCGAAATGAGCATGCCAATTTCGGTTGATCGGATGAAGCTTACGAGCGAGCGCCGCTAATTCAGCGGGCTTGCGGCCAGGTTGCGATGGAACTCATCTGCGGGAACCGGGTGGCCGAACAGCCAGCCCTGCCCCAAGACCGGCCTCGGCAAGCCGGCAAAGTAGTCCGCCTGTTCCGTTGTTTCAATTCCTTCAACGGTCACCATCAAATCAAGCGTCTCGGCCATGGCAAGAATCTGAGGAAGAATCTCACCAATCACGGCCTTGGTTCCGATCGCTTGCGTAAATGCCTTGTCAATCTTGATCTCGTCCACCGAGAGATCGTGCAGATACGAAAGGCTGGAGTAGCCTGTTCCAAAATCGTCAATCTGCACACAATGGCCACGGAGCCGAAGTTTCCGAATGGTCTCCTTTGCCACCTGCTTCCGGGCAGTCGAGCTTTCTGTCACTTCGATCGTCAGGCTGTGCGTGGCGACTCGAGCGTCATTGAGCGCATGCTCCAGCATCGGCAGAAATTCCGGATCGGCAAGGTCAGCTGCGGTGACATTCACGCTCAGTTGGAACTCCGGGCGACTGCGCAGCGTCTCAGCGAATTCACGAAGTGCGCGCTTCACCACCAGAGCGGTCAACTCGTTCACAAAGCCGCGATCCTCGGCCATTTGCACAAATACGTCCGGACCTATAGCGAAGCCTTCTTCATCGGTCCAACGCGCCAGGGCCCCTGCCCCAACGTATTTACCGGTCGGAGGCTCAACGATTGGCTGATAGACCAATTGCAGCTTATCCTGACGGATTGCCCTGTGCAGCTGTTGCGCCATGCTCTGGTTACGTTGCCGGATCAGGGCAAGCGCTAGGACCAGAAACGCGCCGCACAGCGCGCCCTCCGCCGCATCACGGAACGAGCGATTTCGATCAGCTTGAGAGCTGCCGAGTAAGACGCGTAAACAGTTGTGCAAACAGCGGTGTGGAGCGAGCAATGCGTGACATACAAAACATCGCCTACACGTTCCTGTACATCTCTGTCGGTGATCGCACCGGGAATCGATAGAGGCAAACCGCTTGCACGGCCCCGCTTTTGACTGGCAACGTCAATCATCGTGGTATCACTATTCCCATTGATCCGTTCAAGCCTCTCTTGAAAACTCGGATCTTCAACCACGTAGGAATCGCCCTGTTGCATGACGAAGATCGACATGCTTGGGGACACGTACGGGGGCAGGTCACGGTAGAACTTCATCCCATCCTGGCGGGTGACATTGGGCTTGAACTCAGTGTGCGGCAGATCGGCCGCCCAAACAGGGCTGAGCACTCCATCTGCCCGTCGCGCATCCGCCCCGCATCTCTCAGGTTCCGCGAGTGGTAGATCAAACTACGAAAGTAGGTGATCTCTGCGTCCGAACAGAAGGGGTCATGCGATGCATTTTGCGAGGCAAGCAGGGCGTGTGACTCGTCGAGCAGGGAGTCAACCATCCCCTCGATCCGGGTCGCGTCACGTGTGAGCTGGCTTTCGGTAAGCTGCCGGATACTCTCGCGGGCAACCAGGTAGCCGGCAAGCGCGCCCACTCCGGTCGCCAGCGCAAGAGCCGTCGCCGTGACCCAAACCCACAATTTTAATGCGCTTATCATCTGTTGGCCCGCAGGCCACGCAGCACGATCTTCCAGGGGAGGAACTCTTCAGTGGAGTCTATCACTCTTGTTTGGGCGTGTGCTGTCCGGCGCGGACACCTGCACGGTCAGGGAGCGGAAATGGCCGTTGCCAGATCGTGCCGGGACATCGCATTCGATCGTTGGCTTGTCCATCGCTTCCGCATCATCGGCAAAATGGGAGTTGTTTTTCAACTGACGATAACCTGGGTTGCATGGGCGGCCCACGATGGGATCTGGATTTTGATCTTCGCCATCGTTGATTCTTCAAGAGATGAGCAGGCACGCGGATGGCAGGTGGGGCTCGTGGAACCGCGTTCGCAGTGCGTGGTATGCTCGGTGCAGCAGGACTCCCATGCAAATGTGCGGCACACACGGATTGTTGGTTGCGCCAGCCACCAGGCGCTGGTCGCGGTCGCGTGCACGCAGCATTTGCCCGCGGAAGCACCTGCGCGTGCTGCCCATCCGCACTCGACCTAGCCTCTTCGCAAGCGATTAGTTGCGGCCCCAGACCGTTCAACATTGTCCTGCAAGGCCTGCGTCTTCTCTCCCTGGTGGGCGAGCAGAACAGGACGATTCCATCGATTGAGTTGTCCCCACAGCGCCATGAATTTGCCCTCGCCAACCGCGCGGGTCGTTCAATTCGAGCAGCCAGCTGAGGACAACAACCATTTATGAGGAGACCTGCGATGACGAAAGAAGAGCTGTACGCGCAATACGGACCCAAACTCGTATGCCCGCTGCCAGGGCCAAAAGCACAGGCAGCCGTGGCGGCGGACACACGCCTTATTTCACCGAGCTATACGCGCTCATATCCGCTGGTGGCCAGGCGCGGCCGCGGAACCCGCATAGAAGATGTAGACGGCAACGAGTTTCTCGACTTCGCGACAGGCATTGCCGTGGTGTCAACCGGTCACTGCCACCCCGAGGTTGTTGCGGCCATTCAAAAGCAGGCGGCAGAACTGATCCACATCTCTGGAACCGACTTCTACAACGAACCTCTTACTGACCTGGCCGATCGGCTTTCCGCAGTTGCGCCCATGCCCGGGCCGCACAAGTTCTTTTACGGCAACTCCGGCGCTGAAGCCATTGAGTGCGCCCTTAAACTTGCGCGCTATCACACCAAACGTCAGCAAGTGATCTCGTTCTTTGGCGCCTTCCACGGGCGCACTATGGGCGCTCTTTCGCTCACCGGCTCCAAGCCCCAGCAGAGGCGCCGCTTTTCGCCGCTGGTTCCGGGCGTGACGCACATTCCTTTTCCTTATACCTATCGCGGCTGCACCGGCGACGCGGAAGCTCAAGAGGCATTCAACATGGGCTGTGCGCGCTTCATCGAGGAGAAGCTCTTCAAGACCACCCTCGCGCCTGAGGAAGTTGCTGCCATCTTTATTGAGCCCATCCAGGGCGAAGGCGGCTACGTGGTTGCGCCGGACAACTTCATGCGTGAACTGCGCGCCATCTGCACACGCCACGGCATTCTGCTGGTAGTGGACGAAGTGCAGTGTGGCTCCGGTCGCACCGGCAAGTGGTGGGCTGTCGAACACTCTGGCGTGGAGCCGGACATGGTCTGCATCGCGAAAGGCATCGCCAGCGGAATGCCTCTGGGCATCTGTATGACGCGCGCGGAGATCATGGACTGGGTTCCTGGCTCGCATGCATCAACGTTTGGCGGCAATCCGGTGTCGATCTCTGCGGCACTCGCCACCATGGACATTATCGAGCGCGAAGGGTTGGCCAACGCGACTCGCGTGGGCGAGCTTATGCTTGACCGGTTGCGCGGCTGGACGCATTCTCATCCCCTGGTGGGCGATGTGCGCGGCCGTGGCCTGATGATCGGCATCGAGTTGGTCAAAGACAAGGCAGCCCGCGAGCCGGCTGCAGCTCTTCGCAACCGCGTGGAGACGCTTGCCTTTGAGCGCGGCCTCATGATCCTAGGCTGCGGCGAGACTTCGATCCGCCTCTGCCCTCCGCTCATCGTCAACGAGCACGAANNTGCGAGATTTGCGCGTTTGGCCGATCGAGCCGAGAATGGTTTGCGATGGGATGGGTGGAGCAGACACGGATTACAACCACAAGCGAGATACTTTGCGAAGACTGGCTCGCCAGTACGTGCGCCAGTTGCCGCAGGACATCGCGCCACCGGTTCGCTTTGACGTCATCAGCGTGTATATAGTCCCCGGAAAAGAGAAGGAATTCGTGCATTTCGAAGGTTCGTACAGCTGGGGCGAGCGGCGCGGCGAGTGATGGGAAGACTAAGCGGTGCTCGGTAAGATGAATCCACGGCAAGCTGTCGTTGTTATCCCTGCGCGTCCTGAAACTCCTCATGCCAGGCCATCTGAATCGCCTCAAGCCGAGGCTCGTTCGACTTTGCAGGGTCGTCGGCGAAGCCTTCTAACTCGGTGACATAACGATGCAGGTCGGTGAATCGCACCGTGAGCGGATCCAGGTCAGGAAACTTCTCTTGCAATCGAATGCCGATCTCTTCGGCATCGGTCCATAGAATTTCGCGCGCCATGCGGCAGTCTCCCTATTTTCCTTCCGCCAATGTAAGCGGCTTACCCTCGGAGACGTAGTTGCGGTTCCACTTGGGAATCTCCACGACGTATTCGCCCGGGCGAGTGATAACAGCCTGGCACCCCAGGCGCGAGTCCAGTTGCTGGTCGGCAGCCATGTCCATCCGGTCCAGTTCGTCGTCGTCAGCCTCGCTGATGCCATCTTGATTTTTGATCCACAAGTGGCACGTGGTGCAGGCGCAAACGCCTCCACATGCGTGATCGAGAAAAATGTCGAAGTTCTCCGCCACATCCAGAAACGACATCGGCTTGCCGTGATGTTCATAGGGCATGGTGCCGAACTCGAATTCCACCGTTTTGCCCTCAGGCTGAAACGTGACCCGCACAAGCTTGTCTGCGGGAATGTTCTTCTGATTTGCTCCGCTCATAAAATCCTTCTCTTTCGCCTTGACGCCGCGAACCCCGCTGACTCGCCGACCTGCAAGCTCCGCTTCAGTTGAATTCCGCTGTGGCCATGGGATGGGGCGCAGTGATCGCCTCGCCCAGATCTTCGCTGACTGCGTCCATGGTCTTGCCGCTCATGGCGGTGGTCACCGCGGCATCCATCATCAACTCGGCAAAACGCCGCGTGGTCTTGTCCAGTGCAACCGTTGCATCGCGAATTGCCGCCGGGTCATCTCCCACTTTGACGTCTGCCAACCGGTCGCGCGCCGCCGCAATCGCGGCATGTTCATCGGCGGTCAACAGCTGCCACGCCGGGCTTTCAGGTGCCCGATCGACCAGCGACAGAATCGTCTCTGCCTCGTTGCGAGCTTCGATCAGCAAGCGCGCAACAAAATCCACTTCGGCGTGATCGAAAGAGTCGAGAATCATGCTCTCGACCTGCTCATCGGTCAAACCATACGTCGGTTTCACTTCAATCTTTGCTGCCTGGCCGCTGCGCTGCTCGCGCGCTGTCACCTTGAGAATTCCGTCGGCGTCAATCAGAAACTTCACTTCAATACGGGGCAGCCCTGCGCTCATCGGCGGTATGCCGCGCAGATCAAAGCGCGCCAGCGAACGGCAGTCTGCGGCAAGCTCGCGCTCGCCTTGCACCACGTGAATGGCGACGTTTGTCTGTCCTTCCACGCCGGTCGTAAAGTGCTCCGTGGCCGATGCGGGAATGGTGGAGTTGCGTTGAATGATGCGCGCTACGGTGCCGCCCAGGGCCTCAATGCCCAGCGAAAGCGGTGTCACATCCAGCAGCAGCAGTTCTTCAGTAGATTTTGAAGCGCCAGCCAGAATGTCCGCTTGCACAGCCGCACCCAGCGCGACCACTTCGTCAGGATTCAGCTCGGTATGCGGCTTCTTGCCCCGCGCCTTCAAGTGAAAGAGATCGTCGACCAGTTGGCGCACTGCTGGAATGCGCGTGGATCCGCCCACCAGCACAACTTCATCAATCTGTTCCGGCGTGATGCCCGCATCGGCCAGAGCCTGTTTGCACGGGCCGGCCGTGCGTTCCAGCACCGGCTCAATCAACAGCTCAAAGCCTGCGCGGGAAATCTCGCGTTGATAACGGTCGCCGTTGGGCAGCTCGATGTCGAAGTGTGCAACCGGCTCCGAGGACAGCTTGATCTTGGCATCGATAGCAGCCTTGCGCAATGCCTGCACTGGCCCCGGATGCCCGCGGAGATCGACTCCATGCTCGGCATGAATCTCGTCCAGCGCGATAGCCAGCAACAAATTGTCGATGTCGTCGCCGCCCAGATGCGTGTCGCCGTTTGTGGACTGCACCTCAAAGATGCCGTCGCGCAGCTTGAGGATGGAGATGTCGAAGGTACCGCCGCCAAAATCGTAAACCGCAATCGTGCCCTCTTTGGCACGATCAAGCCCGTAGGCAAGTGCCGCCGCCGTGGGCTCATTGACCAGGCGCAATACCTCAAGGCCGGCCATGCGGCCCGCGTCCTTTGTGGCTTGCCGTTGCGCATCGTTGAAGTACGCCGGCACGGTAATTACTACCTGCGTTACCGGCGCGCCAAAGAACCGTTCGGCATTGCGTTTGAGCTGGCGCAGTATGTAAGCCGAAATCTCCGGCGGCGTGAACTTGCGTTCGCCCAGCGTGATGCGCGGGACTTCTCCTGCTTCAACGTCATCGGCCAGACGGAACGGAAACAGTTTCAGTTCGCTCTGGATCTCTTCGAGACCGCGGCCCATCAGCCGCTTTACGGAATAGATAACCCGCTCCGGCGTCTCGATGAGCGCCTTGCGCGCGGTGTTTCCCACGGTGACGGTCGGTCGGCCACCATCTCCGGGCATTGGATCAAGGGCCACCACTGAGGGCACAAGATTCAATCCGTCCACGCCGGGAATCACCACCGGCGCATCGCCCTGCATATAAGCAACCAGGGAATTGGTGGTTCCCAGGTCGATTCCAACTACGCGTCCTTCCGCCATGCTCTTCTTCTAAGCTCCCAGGGTCTCAGTTACGTCACGAACCAGATTGCTCAGGTAGCGCCTCCGGTCAAGCAGGGCCACCATCGTGTTTTGCGCGGACCGACGCACGGCAGTGTCGCCCGCATCCCACACCCGCCACTGTGTCCGCAGGTCGTTGTCCACTGCTTCTAGCAGTCCTTCAAATTTTTGCTTTGCGGCAGTCAGACTTGTCTGAAGGTCCGGATCTTCGTCACCCGTCTTGCGGGCCATGCGCATCTCTTCCAGCTGCATGTTCAGGTCGAAGACTTCTTCAAGCAGGTCGTCGGGGACTCTCGAAGGATCCCTCCGGTCTTTGCCACTGTGCTCTTCGCCTATCTCCGCGCCTTCAAGCTTGAGCAGATACTCAGTGCGGTTCAAAGGCTCTTTCAGCGTGCGATAAGCATCGTTCAGCAGTGCCGTGTCGGCAAGGCTCCACTCACGCTCGTTCTCGCCTGCGCGGGCAAAACGGTCAGGATGCACCTTGCGGCTGAGGCGATGAAACTCCTGCTCCAGCGCTGGAAGATCGATTTGAAACCCACGCTCCAAACCGAAGACCCGAAAAAAATCGCCTCCGGGTGGAGGCTGAATCTTGCTGCAATGAGGGCAAAAAAGCGTGGAATCGTGGTGCCCTATCGAACAGGACCAACAAGCAATCGGAACCGCGGTATCGAGGACTTTGAGCATAGTTTTTGAACTCTTGCGAAGCTGAACCCTGCGAGGCTTTATGAGAACGACGAACCGCAGCCGCAGGAGCGCGAGGAGTTCGGATTGATGAAGTTGAATCCCTGGCGCATCAGCGTTTCCTCGTAGTCCAGCGTCATGCCGTGGAGGTAGAGAAACGACTTGGGATCGACAAAGACGCGGACGCCGTCAAAGTTGTAGATGCGGTCGCGCTCACGGGGCCGCGAATCGAACTTGATCGAATAAGAGAGCCCGGAGCACCCGCCGCCCATCACACCCAGGCGCAGTCCGCCCTCTTCAGGCGACACGCCTTCCTTGGCCATGGCCACGCGAATGCGCTTGATGGCGCGTTCCGTTACCTGCAGGCCCTGAGTCGGAGTACCGGCCGTGGCCTGCGCTGGAGCCGCAGATGCGCCTTCGCCTGGCTTCGATTCGATTGTCACCATGTTCGACATACTTGCTCTTTCTTTCCTCGTTCCCAATCATCGCGGTGGCGCGACCGAGGCCGCGCCACTCTCAGGAAAGGGGAAGCCTCTCAATGCGCTGCAGCGGCGGCTTCTGCCGTTTCCGCAACGTTGTTCTTCTTCTTCCAGTCGCCGATGGCCGCGCGAATCGCATCTTCGGCCAGCACCGAACAGTGAATCTTCACGGGCGGCAGCGACAGTTCCTTCACAATGTCAGTGTTCTTGATGGCCATCGCGTCGTTGACGGTGCGGCCCTTGATCCACTCGGTGGCCAGCGAAGAGCTTGCAATCGCCGAACCGCAGCCGAAGGTCTTGAACTTGGC
>PLKU01000517.1:0-434 GCA_003140705.1 Acidobacteriaceae bacterium | reverse complement strand
TTGTTGTAGTGGTCGATTACCTGATCGCTGTATGCCATGTTCTGTCTCCTCTGCGGGGGAAGCCGCTGTACTTTGGTTAGATTCGGCAACAATGCGCTCCGAATCGGAAAACTTGCTCTTTCATGATCAAGAACTTTGATGTGGTTCCAAATCTTCGCGATTCTGAGACCGCTCCCAGTTCCGCACTTTCCAGCCGTAGATCGCTCGCTGCGTTATTGTGAAGATTGCGAAACCGATTGCGGTGCCCCGGACAATTGTCCAAACGTACTGCCAGGGATAGGACGCCAGCGATTCGTAGGAGTCGTGTCCGAAAAACATATCTTTAACGAAAAACATAGCTATCAGCCCAAGGAAGCAAACGACGGTAAGTTTCCAACTCATCGGCTTTCTTGTCATTGATGCCTCCTGTTGCCGTTACCTCAGGGGCTAAAGCC
>PLKU01000368.1:242-2575 GCA_003140705.1 Acidobacteriaceae bacterium | reverse complement strand
TGCACCTGCTGCTCGGAGCCCATGTCGTAGGTGCGCCACAGATCTTCGACCACGATTACATTGCCGGTCGGCCTCACCGCGGGTTGCACACTTTCTTCACTGCCGATGCTTTGCAGAGCCATCCGATTCTCATCCTTTGCCTGTTGCAGCCGTTGCTAAGATTTGCCGGCGTTAAGAGCTTGCGCCGGCGCCAGGTACCACTGGTTTGATTGTGTCCCGCTTGACCAGTGCATTGTTCTTCAAGGCGCGCAGCGTCTTGTAGGNNCCGGTGGTGACGGGGACGAACTTGGCGCGGAGCTTGCCTTTTGCGTCCTTGTCGACCAGATAGACGCCCTGGACCAAAGCGGAATTCGGTGCTGCGCTCGATGCGGCCTGGACGCCGCCCTGACCCTTGGGCTTGTCGTCATCCGGGTTGTGCATGGTGAGCGCCTGGATGGGCAAGGAGAGCACGCTTGCCTTGTGCGCCGTGGTGATCTTGGCGGTGGTGGAGAGTCCGGGGCGCAGATCGTTTGTGGGGTCGTCCAGCGTGATGACGACCTTGAAGTCCTTAGCCTCTTCTGTACCAGAGGTCGATTGGGAGGTTGCCATGCCTGTAGACCGCAGCAGCGCCTGATCTCCGACCAGGGTGACGTGCCCCTTGAAGACCTTGCCGGGCAAAGCGTCCACGGTTACATCGGCCGGTTGGCCCAACCGAACATTGACAATGTCGGTTTCGTCCACCTTGACCTCGGCGGTGACGATGCTCATGTCGGCCAGGGTCATGAGGATGGAACCGTCGGTATTCTGAATGCCGGGGACCACCGTCTCGCCCTCGCGGATGGGTTCGTTGGTCACAATGCCGTCAAAAGGCGCGACGGCCATGGTCAGGTCGAGAGCGTTCTGGTCGCTGCGCAGGGTGGCCACAGCGGTCAGCATATGCCCACGGGCGGAGTCGGTCTGGGCCCTGGCCTGGTTGAGGCCGGCAACGGCCTGCGCCAGGGACGCCACATCCAGGTCGTAAGCGGCCTTCTTGGCATCGAAGTCCTGCTTGGCCAATATGCCGTCTTTGTAGAGGGCCTGGGCTCGATCCCAGTCGAGGTTCTTCTGTTCGAGATCGGCCTTGGCGTGCTCGACATTGGCCTCGGCGGTTTTTTCGGCAGCGATGTAGGAGGCAATGTCAGTCTTGGCGGCGGCGATGGTGGCCTGCTGGCCCGCGACGTTGGCTTCCTGCTGCACGTGCTCGATGGTGGCGACGGTCTGCCCCTTCTTGACCAGATCCCCCTCTTTGACGCTGAGCTGGGTGACGCGGCCCAGGGCGGTGGCGCCGAGATTGACATAGGTCTTCGCCTTGATCTGGCCTGTTCCGCTGACGACCGTGGCCATATCCTGCTTAACGAGCTTGGCAGTCAGAACCTTGGTGTAGCCGGACTGCTGATGAATGATGAAGAAGGCCACCAGCCCCGTGGTAACCAGGACAGCGAAAACAATCAATAGTATCTTTTTCATGGGCGATTCGTGCTCCGGATCTCTTGATTCCAGTGTACGCAATTGTTGCCAATATTGTTCCCATTGGCTGCAAAACCGTTTGCGCACAGGTTCGAACGTTCGCAGGCTGCCAAACGGCAGCGGGTGAATGCTGCTCACGGGAATCCCGGACAGCCCTACCGGTTTGTGGGGACCGGGATGTGCCGGGAAAACGCTCTCCGTGAGGATATGCTTTCCTTTTGGACGGCTGAATGTGGCGATGGGACTCAAAATCCGCTCGCGGGGGCGAATTGATGCGGTGTTTTTTCCAATTTGGGTAACATTTGAGGCCATTTCGCGTCCAAATACCAGCCAACTCCATACGGATTCTTGCCCACGCACTCCTGGACCCGTAGAATAAAGATTCGCAGGAGTTTTGAAGGCAATGACGTTTAACGGTCGAAATCTTCTATTTGCCGCACTGGGTTGCGGACTCGTCTTCATCCCCGCGGCCAGGCTAACGGCTCAGCAGGCGGCAGATCCATCGAATCCACCCGCAGCGGCGCAAACGCAGGCTGCCCCCGCATCCAGCCAGGACCAGGAACTAGATCCCCGCAAGCGCGAGCGCTCCGACAAGGAGAAATTTGCCGCTCAGAAGGCAGTGCGGCAGGAGTTAAAGGGCGCCTACAAGACCTGGTTGAACCAGGACGTGATCTGGATCATCACGGATGAGGAAGCCAGAGCCTTCAGGACCCTGAGCAATGACGAGGAGCGCGACGCCTTTATCGAGCAGTTCTGGCTGCGCCGGAATCCCAACCCGGATTCGCCGGAGAACGAATTCCGCGAGGAGCATTACCGCCGAATTGCTTACGCCAACGAGCACTTTGCCG
>PLKU01000368.1:0-203 GCA_003140705.1 Acidobacteriaceae bacterium | reverse complement strand
TGCCAGTGCGGCGACTACCACTTCACCATCGATCGCGGCGAAAAGGATGCGCTGCTCCACGTCCCCGGAGCCGGGCAGACGCAGTATGAAGAGATGGGGATGGCCAAGAAGGCGGACCGCTTCAAAGGCGGGGTTGAGACCCTGGGCACGGGCCCTATGTCTTCGACCCAAGGGGCAAAGGAGCTCGACAGGCTTGAGCTTCA
>PLKU01000325.1 GCA_003140705.1 Acidobacteriaceae bacterium | reverse complement strand
TTAACGGTGTACAGGAAGTGATTCGTGGAAGGATCGATGCCGATTGCCACCGGTTGGAGGCCAGTTGCATATGAGCCGAGCCGTGTAAGCACTCCGTTGCTCATGGAGAAGGCCGAAACCGTCGAGTCCAGCGCATTTGTGACGTAGAGGTAAGAGTAGCTCGGATCGATCGCAATCGCAGAGGGCTGATTCCCAGCAGGGAAGGGGCTACCGCTCAGCTGGGTCAGGAGGCCGGTGCCGGAGGCAACTGAGTAGCCGTGGACGGTGCCGTTGACCTCGTCTGTTGCATACAAATAGGAACTGGACGGATCGCTGGCGATTGCGGAGGGACAGGTTCCCACGACAAAGGGCGCGTTGAGGAATGCAGAAGTGCAGGTCCCCGTCGCAAAAGCCCCGCCGCCCAGGGGCGCGCCGCCGTTAATCGGACAGAGTGTGCCTGGCGGAAGTATGTTTACCGGCACCGGGCCGCTCGACGGACAAGATCCGCCAGGCGGAATCGTTGCGGTGCCTGGAGGGGCAACCGAGAATCCGAAGATATAGTTTGCGCTTGAGGTTGAATCGTAGGTGGCCAAATAAACGTAGGCGCCGGAGTGCAGAACGGTGATCCCTGTGGGCTCAATTATGTCGATCGATCCGCTGGTCTTGCAACTCGTACTGTTGGTTGCGGAAATGTAGCCTGACAGGCACAAAGGCCAGTAGGCCAGGCTTCCATTGGCAACCGAAGTCCCGAGTGTGTCGCTGGGAGGCGAGCCAGAGCCGACGGTAATGGGAAGGACGCCCACCGAACCCGAGCACGGCGCCGCAGTGGAGCAGATGCCGAGTGGCTGGTAGGTGTCCAAGACAAACAGGTTCAGCCCGCTGATGGTGGCGGCGAGGGGGTAGATACCCGGAGTATTTACCGTGTTTTGAGGATAGACCTTACCGTCATTGCCAATGACAAACTGCACAATCGAGTTGTCGTCCTGGTTGACCACGTAGAGGTTGGTGTTGTCTGAGGATACGGCTTCAGCGACAGGATTTCTCCCGCCGGAGGGAAAAGGTGACGTGGGAATCTGGCGCATCATGCCCGATTCCGAGTTGACCTCGAATACATCGACATCGCCGTAGTTATTGGGGCCCGCTGCCTTGGAACTGGTCACGAAGACAAAGTCAACCGTCAGTGTGGCGCAGGCGGTGACTAGCGTAGCGAGCGAGAGGCTGACCGCGGAGACCAGCAGCAACTGGCCCGATTTGTTGAACTTCATGCGCATCTTTCGTCAGGGGGCCTGAACGCCGGGCCCCAAAAAATCGAGTTTGGAATCGAACCCAACGGCGCGATCGTGAAAAGCCGCGTTCAGGATTCGGCTACGTTTGAGGAACTACCCACTGCATCCTAAGTCCGGGACCGAGCTGAGGTNNTCCCGGGCCCATAAAACCTGCATTCGGTGCCACTCTAGCTTGTACGCCCGTCCACCAGGCACCAGGCGGCCGGACCCGGGAGCGCATAGTTGGTGGAGACACGCAAATTGTTAAGTACGCCCGAGTTTGGATCAACCACCCGGCCAGTGATACTTGAATCGTTAAAGTCGGCCTCGTACATGAACTGGTCAGAAGGATCCTCAATGATGCACTGGGGGCCTGCGCCGGAACCGAATGGCTCGCCAGCGATGAAGCTGAGCTGGCGGGTAGTAGGATCGATGACATAGCCCGCAATGCCGCTCTGGGAGTTTGTGGTGTTGGTGTTGTTTCCCTGGTTGACCACATAGAGGAACTTGCCCTTGGCCTCGACAATGAGGTTAATCGGGTTTGATTTCGTCGGGTCATCGGGGACGATTCCGCCAGTTTGCGCCTGAAGAGCACCACCGGTCCCGATTGAGAAGGGAAGAATCTGGCTAGGGTAAGTACCTGCGGTGAAGCTGCCGGTACCGCCTGGCGCGATCGTGATTGGCTCGTTGTCGAGCACATAAATATTTGCAGATCCGGCAACAATTGCTGTTGCCTGCGCGATGTTCAGGGGCTGGGTACTGTTCTGGCTGAGGGTCAACTGTCCGTTTGTGGCGTTGTAGTTGTACGGAAAGACCAAATCACCAGTTGTTGGCGTTCCGCTCACGGTCAGGACATATTGGGAATTAAAGAGGAAATCGATCGGATTGGCCGGAACGGGGAAGTATGGCAGGGCCGAGCCGTTTGCAGCCGTGACAGGGGCGTTCACAACGAGTTGCAGGCGGCCCGTCGTCTGGTTGATCTGGAAAGCCGTAATGTCGCCGCAGGAAGTCGCCCCTCCGCCCAAAGCAAGTGCACACCCGGTGCTCGATGGGGCATCATGATCGAGCACATAAAGATAGTTCCCCGAGGTGTCGGAGACGATCCGGAAGGGGTTGAGCCCTTGCGTGTAGAAAGTCTGCTGCGGCGTCAGGATGCCGTTGCCACCGACCGCAAACTCTTCAATATTAGAGTTCTGGCATTCACTGGCACCGGTCCCGAAGCAATCGGCGTTACCCAACGAATTGACACCGCGGTTGAGGACGTAAAGGAACTTGCTGCCTACGATCAGCACCGCGCGTCCCGGGTTGGCGCCGCCCGATGAGATCGGGAGTCCATCGATGCTAAGGAGCTTGCCCGTATTGTGATCAATCCTGAAGCCGCTGACGATGCCGTTTCCCCCGGATTGAGCCGTCACAGTTCCCGTCACATACAAATAGCCGACCGTATAACTCTGGACGCAAGACGTAACGCTGANNGCCGCCAAGTTTGCTAGTTCCACAGCAGAGCTGGGTTGGGACGGGTCCCTGTTGCATTGTAAAAGCCAAGGGTAGGTTGTGCCTAGTATTGCGTGGAGACTGAACAAATCGGCAAGATTTTCGAGGCGATATCCGCCCGGTGAGCACTCCGATTCGGCGCTCGGCCGACTTGCAAACAGAATTCGAGCGCTGATTCAGTTTGGACGCTGAGTTTGCCGGAAACGTCAACGCGCAATCGCCAGTCCCATCCGGTTTTGAAACCCGTCACCGAACAACAATTACCGGGAAATCTGGATTGAACATGGAGGTGCCAATTTCTTGTGGGTTACGCTAGTTTGGAGGTTATCATGGCGGCCGGGCGCCATGCATGCCGGCTCAGCCGGAGTTTGCTCGCTGAGGCCCTGAGAAGGGGAGAACAAACCTTGATGAAGATTTGCCTGATCCTCGCTGTCCTGACCCAATCGATCTTGAGTTGCGCGCAGGACGTGCATGTTCGTGTCTCGTCGGACGTCAGGACGGGCATTGAAGGCACAAAGGAATTCCCAACTATTCAGATGGCAATGGATCATCATCCATTCCCGGGTGTGAGGCCTGACGGCAAGGCGGCCCGCGTGTTCATTGAGATTGCGCCGGGGACCTATCACGAGCGGGTGATCATTACGCAGAACCACACCAATATCACGTTGCTGGGGATGGGAAAATCTCCGGAAGAAGTAGTCATCACCAACAGCTTGAACGCGAAGCAGGCTGGCGGGACCTTCTTTACTGAGACAGTTGAGGTGAACGGCATGGGCTTTGAAGCCGACAACATCACCTTTGAGAATACTGCCGGCAACACCGGGCAAGCGGTCGCCGCAGCCGTTCGCGCCGACCGCTCCATCTTCAAACGTTGCCGTTTTCTTGGCCACCAGGACACGCTCTTCGCCGATTACGGACGGCAATATTATCTTGATTCATACGTTGAAGGCGGGGTCGATTTTATCTTTGGCAATGCCACTGCCGTATTCGACCACTCCGAGATTCACGCCAATGCCCCCGGTTACCTGACGGCTCAGTCGCGCACCTCACCCGATCAAACCACAGGCTTCGTAATCATGAACAGCAAAGTGACAAGCGGGATCGAGCACGGTGAAGGCTCAACGCTTGCCTCGAAGGAGGTGACCAGCCTTGGGCGGCCATGGCGTTCGTACTCCCGCGTTGTTTACATCAATACGGAGCTTTCTGCCGACGTGACGCCGCAAGGATGGAATACCTGGGGCAAGACGCCGGGGGTTCCCCAAGCCTTCTACGCCGAGTTCAAGAGCACCGGGCTTGGCGCGAATCCATCCGCTCGCGTTCCTTGGTCACACCAGCTAACTGTGGCGGACGCCAGGGCGTTTCAGACCAAGCGGTTTCTGGCGGGCTCAGACCACTGGGACGCAGAGACGGAGGCGGCAAAGCTGCCGTAGCCCATTTCTTCTGGTATTTCTTCACTTTGACTTTGACTTGCAAACGATGCGCACGTCCTGACACACTAGGGAGTGGACACCCAAACAATCGTTATTCTTGATTTTGGTTCGCAGTATACCCAGCTGATCGCTCGGCGCATTCGCGAACTGAACGTCTTTTCAGTCGTGCTTCCTTGCACAGCGCCTCTTACTGAGATTCAAGCATTACACCCGCTGGGAATTGTTCTCTCTGGCGGGCCTTCGTCGGTGTATGACGCAGATGCTCCTGCAGCGGACGCAAAGGTACTGGAGTTAGGCGTGCCGGTGCTTGGCATCTGCTACGGGCTCCATTTCATTGTTCACCATCTGGGCGGCAAGGTGCTTTCGGCCCCTCGGCGCGAGTACGGGCAGGCTGAGGTGACCATTGAGGACCTCGCGACGCCACTGTTCGCAGGGTTGCCGGAGACGATTCAGGTTTGGATGAGCCACGGCGACGAGGCGCTGGAGCTACCGGCTGGGTTCCGCCGGACAGCTGTGAGCGCCAACGCGCTGGCGGGAATTGGCAACGCGGAGCTGCGCATCTGGGCGGTGCAATTCCA
>PLKU01000173.1:23718-38815 GCA_003140705.1 Acidobacteriaceae bacterium | reverse complement strand
CCGCCGCGCAGGAAGATATTTCGTCCAATACCGCCTTCAACCGTGGTCTCCACTCCGAGCGCGCGGTAAGCCTGCGAGTTAATACTCAGCTCATAGGCCCCTGTCGCCTGCAAAACCTGCTCTAACGTATTTTGTTGGGCCGGAGTGAGATTGGGCAACAGCTCCGGAACCAGATCCAGGCCAACGTATTCGATCTGACGGCCAAATTCATTGTGAAACACGCTGCTGCGAAAGACCAACCGCTCGCTGAAAAACGACTGTTCGACACCGCCCTCATAAGTACGGGCGTCTGGCGCGGCCAGTGGACTGATGTGCAACTGCTGAATCGTTGCTGGGCCGCCCGCAGTCGGCTCGTTGAGCAGGAAGTTATACAGCGAATAGAACTGGTCGGTGAGAGCGGGCTCGCGCACCGCATCGCCAAAGTTGAACAGCACCCGCGTTCCGCTGAAGATGCCCGTCTGCGGCCGCAGAGCGTAGTAAGTTAGTCCGGCACGCGGCGAGGTCTGCGTCCCAAAAAGCGAGTAGTGCTCCAGGCTGCCGCCCAGGGTATAAAAGAAACGATTTTTGAAGTCTCCATGCACGGCAGCAAGATAGTCGTAGTTGCTGCGTTCGACATTTGGCATTGAGCCATTCGGATCTGCGCCTCGCTCGTCCTCAAAATGAAAGCCGACCATTCCGGTAATGTGCGGAGTAAAACGGTAGTCGCCCTGATAGCCAATCTGATCGCGGTTCGAAACAAGTTGATAACCCTGCGGATAAGGATTGTAGGTTCCAGGGAAGTCGAGAATGGCGCGCCCGCTAACCGCGTACCCGTTAGCGCCAGTAGTCGTTACATTATTTCCGAAATACGCCTGATCTCCATACATGTCATAGGTGAACAGTTCCCCCGACGGTTCCCAGAGAGAATATTGCTCACGCTTGCGCGTTAACCCGTAGCGGACGCTCTGATGAAAGCTCGCCGTCGTCTGGTTATCGATCGACGCGCTCATGAAAAGGTCCTGATCCTTCTCTGTCGCCTGAGCCGCGACGTGGTAGNNGCCATAGTGCAGCGTCGCCCGAATCTGCGTGTTCCCGTTCGGTTGCCAACCTACATTCGCCGCCGTTGTGGCCACGTGGTATTCATCGTTCGGCAAATCGTTGACGGTTTGCAGCCAGCTAAAGGCGCCGAGATAATCGAACTTGTTGTATGTACCGGCAAGCTCAAGCTCTTCGCGCGAGGTGCTCAGGTTGCCTCCATCGCCGTGGAACAACACCGACGGAAAACCAGTAGTCCCATGTGGAGTCGTCAGGCTCACGACGCCGCTCTCCGCGTCTGCGCCATAGAGGCTCGAATTCGGCCCGCGATACACCTCAGCACTCTCCACGGCTGTCGTGGAAAACGGCCCAAAGTCGAATCGCCCGCCAAGGTCTCCGGCGCTCACACCATCCACAAGAATCTTGTTTGCATCCGAGTCGCCCCCGCGGACAAACAATGAGGTCTGCCCGCCCATCTGTCCATCCTGCACCACGAATGTGCCGGGCATGAGCCGCAGAGCACTCACCAGGTCGTCCTGCAAAGCCAGGTCCAGGGGACCGAGCACGCTGGTTGCGGCGCTGGTCTGCGCCTGTGGCGTGGGTGTTCCGGTTGCGGTCACCACGATCGACTCGCGCACCCATTCCGGTTCGAGCACGACATTGCGCTCGATGTTATCCAGCCGCCCAGCGTAGAACCCAGGCGTCTCCAACTGGCGGAAGCTCTTCGCAGAGACCACCAGGAAGAACCGTCCAGTGGACCCCGTTTCAATCTGAAAGCTGCCATCAGCTGTAGATATTGCCGTCGCAACTGGCTTTCCGTTGCCGAGCAGGATCAACGTTGCTCCTGTGACCTTGGCGCCCGAAGGGTCGGTCACGACGCCGTGGATAGACGCAGCTCCGCACAGCATTGTGTAGGTTGTCAGTAGAATGGCGGCAAATGCAGGCAGGAACGCGCGACGAAACGCTCGGACTGAGCGTCCGCGCAATGATGCGGAAACTGGCATAAACGGCTCCTTCGTCCCCCTCGGAACGTAAGCGGGTTAAAAGCGCCGAGGACCGGTCTCCTGACTTGCGCCTTTTTCAGCCACCTTCCCAGAAACGAACCCGAGGGTTCGCATCCAGTGGTTCCTTGTCGCATTTCGCGAGGGGCGAAACGACTTTGGCTGACATCCTCACCCAATCACCCAATAAGACGGGCACATAGGCAAGTGGCGCTCACAGTTGCGGGGCAGNNCACCGCCTTCCCGAGCATCCTGACGATTGCTTTGGTGAACTTCGCTGCCCGATCAGAGAGCAGCCTCTATGCCATGGAACGTCTTTCCATGACATCAACTTTTATAGCCCGACTCGGTCGCGAAGTCAAAGCTTCTGATTCGGCAGCCCTCGAATTCAAAGTTCCGCGTTGCTTCACNNCCTGAGCTACGGGGCCACTTTTAGAATCAATGGTTTACGGCGATCTTGAAAAGCTCAACTCACTTTAGCTCACCGAAAAGACAAAATCACTCATCAGGTCGATAAAGAAAAGACAAAGCCAAATCCGATGAAGACCACAAGAACAAGATATCAAAAGGGTAGCATCGCCAAGATCCCAGAGCCAACGGGTTCGTATGACAGGTCCGCTGCAGCGAAGAGAAGTACAACAAGCGTTGGCAGAAGTGCCTTATCTTCGTCGCTTGCCTTTAAAAACAACTCGGCCATACGCAAATCGGAAATGGCTCCCAGGTTTCACCCAGCGAATCCGACTTGGGCTCCAAACCGAAAGAGCGATTTCCACCACTGGATCAAAAGAGCCAGATCGAGGCGCTGCTGGTCGCTTCCGATCATGCCGTCGCCGTGCCGGCCCTGGCCCAGTGCCTCGGGGTCACCGAAGACGAGACCGGCAACGCGCTCCGCGAGTTCGAGGCCGACCTGCTCGGCGCCGACCGGGGAATCTAGCTACGGTGCCGGCCGCACGCGGTGCGCATCGAGACCAAGCCCCAGTTCGAAGAGCTGACCGGCCGGCTCCTTCCCGCGCGCAGGCCCAAGCCCATCACCGCGCAGGCCCTCGGGACCCTGGCCATCGTGGCGCTGAAACAGCCGGTCTCGACCGGAGACATCAACGCCATCCGCGGCATCGAGAGTTGGGGAGTGATTCAGACGCTCGTGAACCGGGAGCTGATCGCGCGCTCCTCGCGCCTGGGCCCCAGGCGGGCGAGGATCTGGCGGACTACTCCGGTGTTTCTTGAAATGTTTGGATTGGGGTCGCCCGATGAGCTCTACAAGGAAGGGCGGATGGAGGAGATCTTCGCCTCCGTCTACAGCGCGGAAATGGGCGCGGGACACCCAGCAGCTCCTTCCGATGGTGGGTTGACCGGGGAAATCCAGGCGCCTTGAAAATGCAACTCGCCGGGGATTGGCGGTACACAATGACAGCTTGATTAGGTTATCAGCGGGTGATAATTTATGGGAATGGTAAGGCGCGATCCTGGCCTTGACACGCTCCTATTCCTGGACGGCGAGCCTTTGTCGCTGATGCGGAGGGCATGTGCTGGGTGAAGTTTGTCGTGAAGCAAGTCGAAGTCTCGCCTGAGCGGCCGCATGGCCTGAACTACTCGCTTTCACTTCACGATGAGGACGGCAAGCGCCTGTTGGGTTTCGACAACGCCCACCCGGTCCACGAGACCTCCGGGCCGGGAGCACGGACGCGTATTGAGTACCATCACAAGCATAAGGGGAAGAGGGTCAGGTTCTATGTCTACGCCGATGCCTCCACGCTGTTAGCGGACTTTTGGACTGAAGTTGAAGCCATCTTGCAGAAAAGGAGTACGCCATGACCACATTGAAAGTTGGTATCGCTACCCTCGAAGAATATAAGAAGCGGACCATGGCCATCGCACGGGGCGAATACGTCCCAGCCCCGGACGAGCCGAAGGTCTGGTTCCAGTCTCTTGCAACGATGTCTCAGGTTCTTTCCGACAAGAACCGAGCTCTGCTTGGCTAGATCGTAAAGACACAGCCCCAATCGCTCAATGAGTTGGCCGAGAAGACCGGACGCGCCAAATCTAATCTATCCCGGACCCTCAAGACAATGGAGAGATACGGCTTGGTGTATTTCGAGCAAGGACCAGGGCGTCAGATCGCTCCACGGATCAATTATTCCGGTGTTGAATTAGAAATGACATTCTAGGGCATAGAGATTCCTTAGCCCGAGGCACTTCGTCCGATCCCGATGGAAAACTGCATCTTCGTGGGGCGCAAAGGTGGAGAGGGGCGTAATTGGGTTCACCACACCAAGCGTTAAAAATCGTACGTTAATATCGCGCTGCAGTTAAATCGCGAATTTTCAATTGGTATAGACGTTAGTGCAAGACGAAAACTTCGAAATGGACACGATAGTGAGTGCAGAGAGATTAGGGGGAATTTTTGATAGGAGTGATCGCTTTCCAATTCCACAATCCTGCGACCCGGACCGACACTCGAAAGATATGCAACGGTTGGTCGGCCCTGGTATGAGGTTATTCTTTAGCGGAAGCGGCGGATCCGCAGGGTGTGCCGACCTGAGCGGTAAAGACCCGTCACATACACGGTAGCGCGACCTTTGGTTGAGAAGATGAGCTGACGAATTCTCAACAGAGGCGAATTGCCAGGAATACTCAGAAGCCGCGAGATTCGGTGATCGGAATGGGTTGCGTCGATCTCCTCGTCCGCGTAGGCCAGTTCAACTCCGCATTCCCGTTCAAGCGCTCCAAAGAGGGAAGTTCGATCCAAAGGCACATCGACCAAAGCCGAAAATTCATCGGCGGGCAGATAGCAGACCTCAAGTGCGACGGGTTCATCGCCTGCCGAACGGACACGCTCGATTTTGATGAGGCGGCTCGTAGGGGACAAACCGAAGCGAGCTGCGATCTCGGGTTCACGGGTGACAATTCCAGAAAACAGAATTTTAGAATGAATGGCTAAACCGAGACTCGCCATCTGCTCCGTGTAGCTGAGCAGTTTGTTGAAGTGAATCTGGGGCGGAGCGACAAACGTTCCGGCACCATGGCGTCGATCGACAATGCCTTCCTGGGCAAGATCCGCAAGTGCGTGTCGCGCCGTCATCAAGCTGACGCCATGAATTCGGGCCAGTTCCCTTTCCGAGTCAACTACATCTCCCGGCTTCAACTCCCCGGCTTCAATTCGCTGGCGGATCGCGCTCTGAATCCTCTTGTACGCGGGCTCATCTTTCCGACTTTGCGTTGGCACTGTAGCTCCGTTCATTTCAACCCCGGCCTTCGTCTGTTGACTATCCTAGTGGACAAAACCCAAGATACATCAATGGAATGGAAATGACTGACAATTTAAGCTATAGAGCGGTAGCAGTACCTTAAGATATACCTCTCGCTTGTTACGGCCCTTCCCCTGAAGCGCTCAAAATCAACCTGGCAGTCAGCTTGAGCAACTCGGACTTGAGCAGGCCATCCAGAAAGAATCGCTGTTTGATCTATAAACTCTTGATTATATTGAGTTGCAGAACTGTTTTCCACAGATCAAGCACGCGCAAATTAAAATCCATTAACTTTTTTGCTTGACTTGCAAAATTCTGACTGCTATATAGTTCTCTAGCAGAATCGTGGAGCCATTTTCAACCAGCCAGGCATTCAATCAACCAGCCAAATAGTCAATCAATGAGCTAAACATTCACCCCGAACAAACCTTGGAGGAAATCACAGTGAAGCGAATGAATCGGATGTATTTGATTTCGGTTGGCGCTGCCTGTTTCGTCATGATGTTGGCAGCATCGACATGTGCGTGGGCCCAGCAGGCCGCCGGCGCAATCACCGGCACGGTCGTGGATTCCTCGGGGTCCGTGGTTGTCGGCGCAACCATCACCGTGCGCGATCTTAATCGTGGTACGACCTGGACCACCAAGACGAGTGGCTCAGGCCTTTATGAATTTCCGCAAATACCCGTGGGCAACGTCGAAGTCAAAGCTGAAGCATCGGGCTTCTCTGCGGAGATACGCAATTCGTTCTCTCTCGCTCTCAATCAGGTCGCCCAGGTTGATTTCCAATTGAAACCGGGAAAAGTGGATCAGACGATCAGCGTCAATGCAGCTCCGCCGCTTTTGCAGACAGTATCAACGGAGGTGGGGACCGTGCTCGACTCGTCTGCCGTCAATACCCTCCCCCTGGCCAGCCGCGACATCAACCAACTTGCGCTCTTGGCTCCGGGTGTTGTCAGCCCCAACATTTTTGCATTCGAGTCGTCTCAGAACACATTCGGTACGGGCCGCCCCTATGTTAACGGCGCACGCGAACAGGATAACAACGCCTCGCTGGACGGCATGGACATCAACCAGCCCGATAATAACGATGTAGCCTACGTGCCCAGTCCCGACGCGATTCAGGAATTCAACATCATCACCAGCAATGCACCGGCGGACTTCGGGAACTATATCGGCGGTGTCGTCGTTGAGTCCATCAAATCCGGCACCAACAAGTTCCACGGAGACGTGTTCGAATACATTCGCAACACCGACCTCGATGCCAACACCTGGCAAGACAAAGCCAACGCGTCCCTCCTGGTTCCGTCAGCAAGCAACCCTAATAATTATGTTCCTACCGGGACGACAATACCGCGTCCCGTGCTGCAGTGGAACAATTATGGCGGCGCAGTTGGCGGGCCAATTATCAGGAACAAGCTGTTCTTCTTCGCCGACGAACAATCAGAGATTAACAACACACCGAGAACCGGCAATACCAATACCCTTATACCAACGCCATATCTGGCCGGCAACCTTGGGCAGGTATGCACAAACCTGGGTGCGACGTTTGTCAGCGGCGTTTGCTCCAACCCCGCCGGTCAGCTTTACAGCCCTGTCTATCTCACCGGGGCCAACGCCGGCCAGGTAGCACCTCTGGGCAGTCGTCCGGCTTTCCTGAATAACCAGATTCCTCTAAACAGCAAGGTGGCGGCGGCCATGGTCGCTTCTCCATTCTTCACTCAGCAGTTTGAGCAGCAGAACTACTTCACCAGCGGGTACGTCCACTCTTACCAGGGCGATGTAAAAATTGATTGGCAAGCATCCCCGAACGATCATATTTCGGGCCGTTATTCCCAAATGCACACCCTCAATGTCAGCAGCAACGGCACGAACGTGCTGAGCCCGAACCTGACCCGGGAATATCCACTGAAGAATTTTGTCGGCGACTACGTTCGGACGATTACTCCGACGTTGATCAACGATGCCCGTTTCGGCGCCCAGTATTTCCCAGCAAACGACCAGGTGTATACCAATGCAACCAGCGTTAATCTGCCGCAGGCGTTCGGACTCCCTGGCGTTCAGGAGCCCATTCTTCCCGCGATGACCTTCGGTTACGGGCAGGTGGGGAGCACCGACGGCGTTGAAATCTTCCATGACACCACATACGAGGCTGAGGACTCGCTGACTTGGACACACGGCAAACAAACAATCCACACAGGCTTTGAGCTCTTCCACTACATCATGAACGACGTTTATGCGGGCAACCAGGGAGCTGCCGGCTCGTTCAACTTCAGCGGCCAATACACGAGCCTTAACGGAGGAATTGGGAGCGCGTTCGCTGACTTCCTGCTCGGTCTGCCGCAGCAGGTTCAGCAGGGTGTGCCTTTTAACTTCAACCTGGTCAACAGCGTGTTCGCGGGCTATGTGCAGGATAACTTCCACCTGACCCATAACCTGTCGTTGAACATGGGCATGCGCTATGAGCTGAACACGCCGCGCGGCGACAAGAATGCAAACAACAACGTGAACTTCAACCTGCTCACGGGGACGCCTGAGATCGGAACCAACTACAACACCTACAAGGGATGGGATGATTTCCAGCCTCGTGTCGGTTTTGCGTGGCAACCTGATTGGGCGCCTGGGACGGTTGTTCGCGGTGCCTATGACATCTCCAGCTACATGGAAGGCAACGGCGTGAACAACATGGCCGTCGTCAATCCACCCTACGTGGAACTGCACAATGAACTGAACAACTCTGGCTCCGCGCTGCTGTATCCGGTCACCACACTGGATCAGGGCTTTACACCCTTCTCGGCGGCTTGCACACCGACTCAACTGATGGCGTTCGCCTCCGCATGCTTTGCCAGCGGCCAGGCTCATGCAACGAATCCAGCTCTTCAGCCGGCAGTTGATCAGCAGTGGAGCATGTTCATTGAGCACCAATTCAAAGCGAATCTCACGGCGACAATCGGATATGTGGGCAACAAGGACGACCACATGTCGGATATCTACCTGTACAACCAAAAGCAACTCACCACCACCGGGACGGTGGTTCCGGGTCCGTATATGCAGCCAATCGTGGCAGCCGGCGCACAGGCTCGCTACAACGCTTCGGACGGAATATCACGGTTCAATGCTCTGGAAGCTACCTTGGCCGAGAAAGCGTACCATGGCCTCACCATGCAGGCTAGCTATACCTGGTCAAAGTGCCTGACAAACTCCCTGGGGTATTTCGGCTCCTATGGCGATGAAGAAGGCGCCGGCGAATCGCAGACCCAGGCTACACAGAACTTCTTCCAGAACGAGTACAACCCGATGGGCGACTACGGCCGCTGCACAATCGACGCAGCACAGGAGCTCGCCGCCTATGGTGTGTACAGCCTTCCCTTTGGCAGAGGAAAACTGATTGGCAGTAACGTCAACCATGTGACCAACGAAGTAATCGGCGGCTGGGAGACCGCGGTCAGCACCACGTTCCGGTCTGGCTTCGGCATCACCCCGTTTGCCGGCGCTTACATGGGAGACGCGAATCCAGGTTCAGCATCGACGCTGACTGGATCTTACGAACCCCGCCCCAATTGCGTAGCCGGCCAGTTGGGCTCTCAAAGCCTCCAAACGGTGCAGATCGGTGGGAGCATCGGNNTGCAGTCAGTGAGGTTACAAGCGTGGCTAGCGGTGGAACTTATGGAAACTGCCAGACTGGCGCGTTGCGAGGTCCCAGCCTCAAGACCGCGGATCTTGATCTGACTAAGAGGTTCCAGGTCACGGAAGGTATAGACGTTGCGTTGACGGCACAATTCATGAACCTGACCAACACACCAATCTTCAGCGTCCCTGCAAGCTGGTGGGGCCAGTACAGCTCTTGCAACTCTTGCAACGGTGTTCGCGCAACAGGCCCCGGAGTGAATGTGGGCAGCGGGAACGTAGGTGCCTTCGGTCTGTTGGACGGGTCGAATCCTGGTCGAGAAGTTGAATTCTCGCTCAAAGTGAACTTCTAACGAATACCCGCAAGCAAGCTTCGGAACCTGATTTACTGAAGTACGGTGCTCACTACCAAGCTCGAAGAGGGCAAATTCGAGCCTGATTGCCGATCGATGGGGGCCACTCGCTGGCCTCCATAGGCGGTGCTCACTTGTTCTCTAAGCGCCGGTGCGGAAGATAATTCCAAATCTCAGGGTCTTCTTCGCCGAGCACCCATGAGCAAAAACCCTGCAGGCCGTTTTGTTGGACGAGTTCGTAACGGTCTTTGAAGGTGCGAAGGTCGGTAAAGTAAATCCACTCGCGCATCTGGTCGCGGTAAAAGTACAGATACGCGCTGTGGTCTTCGGCGTCCCACTGGACTTTACCGTTGTAGTCATCGGCAAGCTGCAGAGCGTTGGGCGTGCCGATATAGTCCGCTGTGGGGTTTGGCTTTTCGCTGCTGGCTTCGTTCTCTTTGCTGGGCGCACCAGTGAACCAGTGGTAGCCGTAGAGAGGAATCCCGAGCGAGAGCTTCTCTTTCGGCACAACTTTAAGCGCAAAGTCGAGGTTCTCAATCGTCCAGTTCCACCCTGCCACGGGTCCAGGGACCGTCCAACGGGTGTGCTGATCGTAAGTCATCAGGCAGATCAGGTCGGCATACTTCGCTAGGGTGGCGAGATCGTAGGCGCCGCGCCAGTCGGTATAGATCCACTTGGCAAAGCCGCCAGAGCCGGGATATCCAGGAGCATTGGGTACCGTGGCGATGGTCAACTGAAAACCGGCATTGTGCATTGCATCCGCGGACGCCTTGACCAGCTCCGTCAACGAATCGCGGTCTTTCCAGTCTATGTTTTCGAAGTCGAACTGGAATCCCGTGTAACCATGAAGCTTCGACTCGCGGATCAACGCTTCATTCATCCGGGTCTGAGCAACACGATTTGAGGAAAGCGCATGAAAGCTCTTCTTGTTGAACAGAGCGACGATGGGCATGACGGGCAGTCTTTCATCCTTGGCCCGTTGGAGCACAGTGGGGTCCGGAGCCCCCGTCACCAGGCCGTTCTCGTCGACCTGATACCAGGTCGGGACCAGCAGATCAATCTGCGAAGAATGCGCCATGAACGAGCGAATCCCGTCGGGACTGCTGGTCAGGTAAAAGAGTGCAATGGGCTGAGACTGCAGGCAAGGAGCCGCCATAAGTCCACTCAGTATCGACAGAAGAAGGGCTTTCATGATTCTCCTTTGGAGCGTTGGCCGGCTAGGCCCGTCGCGGCAGTTGGGCCGGTCCCATGCAGCTCTGATCACGTGCCGGTGACACAGCGCTGCAAGTTCCCTGCAAATGACATCCCTCTCCATTCCGCTGCGGAAGTCTTGCACAACCCTCGTGAGAGACCGTTCTTGATTGCTAATACAGTCAGCCAACCCGGGGAGAGAATCGTGAAACCTTGATGCGTTAGGGTTGCGGCCGAGAGCAGAAGATGTTGAGATTGAGTGCGGGCGAGGAGGTTTCGTGTTCCATCCGCTGAACGAATCTGGCGAGTACGCGCAAACTTTCATCACCATAAACCATAGAATCAGTCGATAAATTGATTGTTTCTAAGAAGAACAATCATAATTGACGGTTTCTCCAAACGCGCCGCTCGCATGATCGAAGTTGAACGAGTGACTAGGGGCGTAAAACTCCTCGCGCCGCATATGTAACCCGAGTGCTTCTATTTGCCCGTCACCGCCCAATTTGATTGGCCGGAAACAGTTCCAGAAAGAATGGAGTTTCGACCAGATTTTTATGAAGAACTTTCTTTTCGAGTTGTGCGCCGAGAGCTTGGAGGCTGCACGAGCTGCCGAATTCGGGGGCGCTGATAGAACCGAACTCTGCTCCCAATTAGCAATCGGCGGCATGACCCCAGAGTTCGACCTGATAGCGGCAGCCGTTGAAGCACTTTCGATTCCCGTGCATGTGCTCATTCGCCCCCGCGGCGGGGATTTCGTCTTCTCTGCGGGGGAGTTTGACCAGATGCGGGAGCAAATTGAACAGGCCAAGCGGGCAGGCGTCGCCGGTATCGCCGTCGGTATCCTGCTTCCAGATGGTCGGGTAGATGTAGAACGTACCCGCGAATTGGTGAGTCTTGCCCGCCCCATGAGGGTCACCTTCCATCGTGCGTTCGATGAGGCGCCCAATCTGAGTGAAGCACTGGAAGCGGTGATCTCCACGGGCGCCGACTGCTTGCTTACCTCTGGCGGCGCGCCCGATGTTTTTGCTGGCGCGGACTCGCTGGCACGCCTGTTTAGGCAAGCCGGCGATCGGCTGGATGTCATGGCAGGCGGCGGACTCCGGCTCACCAACATGGTAGACGTGGTCCGCCGGACAGGAATCTTATGTCTGCATGGATCTCTGACACGCGCCGATGCAAGCCATGCCGACAACATAAAAAACGCGCGGGGCGAGCAGGTTGCACACAATCATCAAGCCACAATCGAGGCGGATGTGCGGGAAGCAGTCCGGTTGCTTCGAATCGAATCAGAGACAGCGCGGCCCGCAGGGCGAGAAATGCATATGTTCGCTCATGAGATGTTGCGCGAAATTTTCGAACAGCCCGATGCGATTCGCCGGACGTTGGCCTTGTACTCGTCGCACGAAAAGTTGAAGCCCAACGTGGCCAACATGCTTTCGGGTTGGTCTATTCCCGAGGGTGAAATCCTGATCGCGGCCTCCGGTTCCAGTCGTCACAGCGGTTTGGTTGCCGAGATATTGCTCGAAGATCTGTGCGGCTTGGCCGTCGATGTCGAATATGCCAGCGAATACAGCAGCCGTGGTGGCGCCCATCTCCGTTTGGCCAGCGTTCTTGTGCTCTCGCAATCGGGCGAGACATCGGACACTCTGGCGGGCTTGCGCGAAGCGCATGAACGCGGGCAGAAGACACTGGCCATCACCAATGCCGCAGGCTCGACCATGGAGCGCGAGGCCGATGTCTCCATGCCCTTGGCCGCCGGCGTCGAACATGCGATCCCCGCGACCAAGAGTTTTACATGCCAGTTGGTCGTACTCTATCTGCTGGCTCTTTACGAAGGCGCGCGCCTGGGGCGGATGGACGCTGCAACAGTTGCCGAACACCTCTCCACTTTGTTTGCTTTGCCCGACAGCATTGAAGCGCAGCTCGACGGCTGGCGTGAGCAGATGGCTGCACTGGCGCACAAGTATCAATCGGCTTCAACATTCCTTTATCTCGGCCGCGGCATTCACTATGCTATTGCGCGGGAAGGTGCGTTGAAGCTGAAGGAAGCGTCTTATGTCCACGCTGAGGGCTACCCGGCTGGCGAGTTAAAACATGGGCCGAACGCACTGGTCAGTGACCGTGTACCGCTCGTGGTGATCGCCACAGTCGATCGCAGTTTGGATGCTTCAATGAGCCGCTATGAGAAAACTCTGCAACTTCTACATGATTTGAAGGCCCAAGGCGCCAGGGTAATTGCTATCGCAAATCTGGGCGATGAAGAGGTCACTAGTTTGGTAAGCGATTGCGTCTATGTGCAGCCGGTTCCTGAATACCTCCTGCCCATAGTGGAGGTAATTCCACTGCAACTGTTTGCCTATTTCATGGCGATCGAACGAGGCGTGGACGTTGACTTTCCCAGAAATCTATCCAAGGCCGTCGTCGAGCAGGCGGTCGCCTCTTCCAGATAGTGGTGCGCAAGTTTAGTCAATAATGAGCGAATCGAAATGAAACAATCCTGGGAGTGGTTAGATGCCGAGCCTCAATCGAACAAAGCTGCCTCAAGTCTTGCCGGCGATTCTCGCATTGCTGTTTTCCTATCCGGCCCTTTTGACGGGGCAGGTTCGACTTCTTCCTGAGCCTCGCGAGGAGCGATTTGCTGGTGAGACTGAGCTTCCAGCGAAAATTGCGGTCAGCGTACCCGGCCATGACGCCGAAGACGAGTTCGCCGCGCGCGACCTGCAAGGCGCCTTGAAGTATGCGGCCCATGCTAAGGATGCAAGGTCCATCTTCACAGTGGTGCTGTTGCGCACCAAGTCGCAAGAGGCGAAGGCAGTCCTGGCCAGGCTGAGCCTGCACTTCGATGCGGCAATGGAAGCCGAGGGATACGTCCTGTCGGTCGAACCGCAGCAGGCCTTCGTCGTCGCCGCTTCAAGCTCCGGCACCTTCTATGGGGTGCAAACTCTCAAGCAGTTGCTTCCGCTGCCTGGAGGCAAACCGCTGATTTCCACGGGCACAGTACGCGACTGGCCTGCTATGAAGTATCGCGGTATTGATGACGATCTTTCCCGCGGCCCGTTCCCCACGATCGAATTTCAAAAGCACCAGATTCGCGTCTTCGCCTCGTACAAGATTAATATCTACTCGCCGTACATTGAGCACACGCTGCTTTATCCCGATGAGCCATTAGCGGCGCCGCCCCTCGGGACGCTTACACCGGCGGACGTTGCAGAATTGGTTGTATTTGCACGCAGTTACCATGTCACCATAATCCCCGAGCAGGAAGCCTTCGGCCATCTCCACCATGTGTTGCAGTATGACCTCTACCGAGATGTCGCCGAGACACCGCATGGTCATGTGCTGGCTCCAGGTCAGCCTGGAACAATACCGCTGATCCACGACTGGTTCACGCAAATTGCCCAGGAGTTCCCGTCACCCTTCATTCACATTGGAGCAGATGAGACGTTCGATTTGGGCGTGGGCCACACCCGGCCACAGGTGGTAGCACGCGGCTACGGGCCGGTTTACGTCGACTTCCTGAAGCAGATCCATGACGACCTGGCACCATTGCATCGCCGCTTGCTGTTCTGGGGAGACATCGGTGGAGATAATCCGGCCGCAGTTGCAGGCCTGCCCAAAGACATGATCGCCGTGCCTTGGAATTACTGGGACACCAGCGGCTTTGACAAGATGATCGAGCCGTTCTCAAAAACCGGGATCGAGACATGGGTTTCTCCCGGCGATGCCAACTGGAACCAGGTCTATCCAGTAGCCAAAACAGCCTTTGGAAACATCCAGGGCTTTATTCGCGATGGACAGCGACTGGGCTCCACAGGCGCTCTCACTACTGTTTGGAATGACGATGGCGAGGGGCTCTTCAACATGGACTGGTACGGCGTGCTGTTTGGCGGGGTAGCAGCATGGCAGCCGGGCGAGAGTTCGATCCCTGTGTATCAGGCGTCATATGGGCGAACCTTCCATGGTGATGCCAGTGGCAAGGTCGACGAGGCAGAAACGGAACTGATGGCCGCGCACGACGCACTCGAAAGCGCACATACGGGATTTGTGAGCGACCAACTGTTTTGGCTTGACCCTTGGAGCGGAGAAGGCCAGGTGGCATCTGCCAAGATCTTGCCCGTCGCTGTCGATCTGCGAACCCACGCCGAGCGCTCCATTGTGCTGATCGCCGAAGCGCGCGCGGCGAATCCAAATCTGATAGAGGTGGATGCACTGCAGGCCATGGATTTGGGAGCGCGGCGTCTCGACCTCATCGGCTTGAAATTTGAATTGGCCCAGGAGATCGCCGATACCTATGCACAGGCGGTCGCTTTGCAGCACGACAAGGCGCAAAGAAAAGAAACGCGGAACATCCTCGATGAGATCAGCAGCATGTTCGGCCGTTGCCAGGACCTGCGCGACGCCTACTCCGCCGTAAAGAGCGAGTACATACAAGTGTGGCTCAGCGAAAATCGCCCCTATTGGCTGAACAACGTGACCGTCCGTTACGACCTGGCAATCGAACAGTGGCAGCAACGCGGTGACCGGTTCCAGGAGNNAATAACGGCAACGATTTGCCCGCAGCGTCCACACTCGGATTGCCGGCAGCGGCTGAATCTATCCACCATTGAATTTGAGAACCTGACGTGCGCAAGCTTCGCTGTGAGCGAGAGACGAACGTTGCCCTATCGAG
>PLKU01000173.1:0-23666 GCA_003140705.1 Acidobacteriaceae bacterium | reverse complement strand
GAAAACGCCACTTGGCTGTGTTGTTTCGGTCTACACCAATTCCGAAATTGCTATAGTCCGCATAAGTGAGAGCACTCGGGTTTGAGTTTAGCGGCAAATGCCACCTGCCTGAACCCAACGAAAATCTCATCTGAGTCCAGAGCTTTGGGGTGTGGTGATGGAGCAGCCGGGATTTCTGAGCAATAGAACAGGAACGGACAAAGTGGAAACGGCAGCCCAGCCAATCTTGCCCGTTCCCAAATCGTGTTACTTGACCAGTGCATCAGCAGCGTTTGCCGCCAGAATCCACTCGCCGGCGGCGCTAATCGTGTATTCGTCCTCAAACCACAGGAAGCCGAAGTCGTCGATGCACTCCGGGAAATCTGGCTTGATGACGATATAGCCCGGAATCATTCCGCCGGGAATGAAGGTTCCATCGGCCCGGTTGTTTCCGTACGCTTTCAATTTTGAAACCGTGCCGACCGAGGAGATGTACGACGTGCTCGATACCGGATGCGTGCCGAGCAGATAATTGGCCGCCCGCAGCGTATACTCCGGGCCGACGATCTGCGGGAATGCCTTGTGCAGGAAGTACATCCCGGCGCCAAAATCGGCTACAAATCCAGAACCGCCCCAGGTGCCGAGACTTGGTGGAACGCCAAAGGGAGTCTTCGCCAACTCTGCGTCCAATTCGGTCTTATAGGATTTGACCGACTCTTCGAGCTGTTGTCTGAACTCCGCATCCATGTAGGGCAACGCCCGAACGGCCATCCAGCCACCAAACGCGAAATGCTGGCGCACCGTGGGGAACAACTCCAGGAACCGCTTTTTATACGGCTCGCCGCCATCGGTGGCGATCATCAATTCAAGAGCAGCTCTCCACTCGCCGAACGCAGCCATTCCCGGAGGGCCGAAGGAAGGACGCAGGCTGGGCGTGGGATGAGCGTGCTCGCTATCCCACAGCTTGATGGCCGTCTCCAGGCACTCCTTGGCGAGCGGGTCGTCCCAGCCTTTCAGTGTCTGGGATGCAGAGGCCAGCGCTGTCGCGGCCCCTTATTGCAGGATCGCCATCTTTGTTGTGAAAGCCCAGCGGTCGTCCGGCTTGCCGGAGTAATTTCCGTCGATCTCATTGGGGCCAAGCGTGTCGGAATAAATGCGTTCGTCGGTGATCGAGGCGGCATCACCCAGGTGGGTGTACTCGCGCAGATTGGGCTCAATCAAACCCATGATTGGATGGCCGATTGACTTGTACTGAGCCAATACCTGCAGAACGCCATGCTTTACCTGCTGGACGGCATCGGGAATTCCATCCGGGCGGTGCATCTCAACCGAGCGGCCGGTCTCGTCCACGGAAAGTTCGTCCCACTTCAAGCCGAATTCCTTGTACGCCAGGGACAGGTTCTCAATGACCGAGTATTGGCTTGGGGCGATGTTGTCGTAATCGCCGGCGTCAAACCAGCCGCCGACATTCAATCCCGGAATGTGCTCGCCCGGCTTGTAGGAGGAATCGGTGTTCGCGCCCATCGAGTAGCCGTCAAAATGCTGCGTATTCGGCGGCGCCTGGCGGGCATCATCCTGGTGCGATACGCCATGCCACAACCGATAGCCCTCGCGCACCGAGACGTGATCCATCTCGACGGCAAGGAACCCATCCAGGCTGGATTGCCAGGTTCGGCTGTACACGTCTCTGGCAATGGGAAACTGATCGGTTCGCTCCCCCCCGTACTCAATTACATACAAACCGGGCTCCTTAACCTGAGAGAAATCGAAGTTCGCATAGCGGTAGCGCAGCCACGGAGTAGGAGCGGAAATTGGCCCTTCAAAGACATTCGTATAGGCGCCGTCTACATCCAGGCGAAGCAACTTCGCCGTCTTCGGCGCAGCGAAGTTCGGATCCAGTTCAATGACCGCGACTTTTGGGAAGTCAGGAGGATAGCCCACCTGGCTGTGCGCGATCATGGGCGGCCGCGTCCAGTTGGGGATCAGGTTCGGGCGGATATGCCAGACGACTGCGCCCTCGGTCTTACCCGATGGAATCAAGGTGCGGAGCACGAACCATCCATTCTGGGCGCGGTCGCGTCCGTCATAAAGCGAGACAGGTCCAGTTTCGGAACTTACAGTGACGCGGTAGAGTGGATCCTCCGCTCCCAGCGTCATGCCGTTCCCGCTTGCCAGCGGCAGAGGCTGCGTGTAGCCCTTTGCCTTGTCCCATTCCTCCTGATATGGAAGCTTCTTCGGATCGTCGGCTGACGGCAGAATCTGCTGCATGGGATCCTGTGGGCTGCGCGGAATCACGCCGAACTGATTGCCATCCACGGCAAAGCTCTTTCCGGTGTAGATGGACGGGAGGAACTCCAGATTGAAGCCAGCGCGGCCGGCCAGCTTCTCCGGCAATGGCTTATCGAGGTTGACGCTCACGCGCACGCCACCGGGCTCGGCGGTGACCTCAAGGCTGTAATCCATCTGGTAGGTGGGGAAGGACAACTGCGCGGTGAGGCGGTTGTGGTCCCTGTCGGCCTTTTGGCCTTTGAGCTGCGCCACCAGGTCCCACTGCTCAGGAGTGGGCACCAGGCGCACATCGCCGTTGGTGGCGATGCGCTGACCGTGAAGAATCATCTCCATCGCCGCATGCTTCTCATCGACAAAGATCGGGTGAAAGGTGTCTTGATAGAGCATCACGCTGAAGCCCTGCGTATCCAGATAGCCGTTATCGGTCACCTTCATTTGCTGGCTGTCACCGGACCCCGGCAGTGCAATGAGCAACGCAGCCAGTAGGATGGCCTTAGGCCGCGCGAACATCGAACGAATGAGCATAAGGGTGGGTATCCGATCCTTCCGGCGTTGCAATTGAGTGCTGTCAACGCTTGCAAAGCAGCATTGCACACCGCTGCTGTTTTTAGGTCGATCCTGGGGACGAGCTGTTTGCCAGACCAGGCTGATCGGCGAACGGTCCGTCCATGGATTTCGTCAACTGATTCACATTGAACTCATCTACGCTAATCCCGCTCGGAGGCCAAGTCAACAAGCCCTGCGCCTGGGCAGCGCAGGCGGATCGAAAGTCGCCGGAAGACCAAATCCGAACGGGCTTTGTGCGAGCGTTGACGCGGCTGGCACCGCTCTTGCGGTCAGTTGTCAAAGCCCGGCAATTCCGCACTCTTTTGGCGTGCTACTCCCTCCACCTCCGCCAACATGCAGTCATACTTCCTGCGAGAATCCCGGTCAGCCAAGCTGTGAGCTAAACGGGAATCGATGTGATCATCATCACGTTTAGCTCAAAGACTGGCCCACTGTAAAAGCTCAATCGTGTTCAATTGAGTGCATTCTAAGCGAATGGCTCAATGGGAAGCGACACCAGAAATCGCAAACTTACGACGGATCGAAATACCCAGCTGAGATGGAGGCCCGGAAGTCACTCGAGCTCACAATGGTCTACATGAACTGTGCGACTGATCGAGCCAGCTGAGAAGCTTCAACTCTCTATTCATCCTGGCCCAGATGCAGCTCTCGCTCGCACAGCCAGGTGAAGATGACGGGCGTCACAATCAATACGTGAATGAGGGAGCTGACCATTCCTCCGAGGACAGGGGCGGCGAGCGGTCGCATGAATTCGGCGCCGGTTCTGGTGGACCACATCAAAGGGAGCAAGCCTGCGACCACCGTGGCGACGGTCATTACTTTGGGACGCAAACGAAGCAGCGCGCCCTCCATGGCGGCCGCATGCAGACTCGCGCGAGTGAGTTGGCCATCCGTGGCAATTCTTCTGCTTACCGCTTCACGCAGATAGATCACCATGACGACGGCTGTTTGCACGGCAGTTCCAAAGAGCGCAATAAACCCAACCCAGACTGCAACCGAGAAGTTAAGCCCCATCAACTTGACCAGGAATATGCCGCCAGAGAGCGCGAACGGAACAGCAAGCAAGACGTGCGCAGCCTCCTTCGCGGAGCCGTAGGTGCGATAGAGCAGAACAAAGATGACAAGTAGGACGACGGGGATGACGAGTTCGAGGCGTTTGCGGGCACTGACCTGGTTCTCATACTGGCCGCTCCATTCGACGTAGTATCCCGGCGGCATTTTGACCTGCAGAGCAACCGCCCGCCTGGCCTGCTCTACGAATCCTCCCACATCGCGACCGCGAACGTTAAGCAGGACTGCTCCGCGGAGCAAGCCGTTCTCGCTCGTGATCATCGATGGGCCCATGGTTGTCTTGATGTTAACGACCTTGTTCAAAGGAACCTGGGCGCCATTGCTTCCCATGACGAGCACGTCGCCGAGTTGCTGCGGATTCTCGCGAAAATCGCGCGCGTAACGGACGCGGACCGGGAAGCGTTGCCTGCCCTCGATCGTGGTGGTCAGATTCTTCCCGCCTACCGCGGTCTCGATCGCGTCCTCAACATCTGCGACATTCAGGCCGTAGCGATCGGCGGCTTGCCGGTCCACCGTCATCTCGAGATAGGGCGAGCCAGAGGTTCTCTCGGCATAGAGATCGGTTGCCCCAGGGATCTGGCGGACCACTTCTTTGATCTCTTCTGATTTCTCTTCAATCACGCTAAGGTCGGGTCCAAAGACCTTGATTCCGATCTGAGTGCGGATGCCGGTCGATAGCATGTCGATGCGGTTGCGGATAGGCTGCGTCCAGATGTTGGTGACGCCGGGGATCTGCAACTTCTCGTCCAGGCGGGCAAGGATGGCATCCTTGGTAAGGCCCTTGGGCCACTGGCTCTTGGGCTTGAAGGTGATGGTGGTCTCAGACATGTTGATGGGCGCGGGATCGGTGGACGTTTCCGCACGACCGACTTTTCCAACAACCATTGCAACGGCCGGATCCGCGGAGATGATGGCATCTTGCTGACGGAGTATTTCCGTCGCCTTGGTAAGCGAGATACGCGGGTCGGTTATGGGCATGAAGAGCGCCGTCTCTTCATCAAGCGGCGGCATGAACTCAGACCCAATGGAAGTGGCCACGTAGATGGCCGCGCAAAACATGGCCAGTGCGGCAGCGAGCGTGATCAGCCTGTGCCGCAGAGCCCAACGCAATACCGGGCGGTAAATGGCGTGGAGTACGCGCATCACCGGATTCTCATTCTCCCGGTGCAGCTTGCCGCGAATGAGAAACGTACACAGGACCGGCACCAGCGTAATGGCCATGATGGTTGAGCAGACCATGGCAAATGTTTTGGTAAATGCAAGAGGATGGAACATCTTGCCCTCCATACCAGTCAGAGCGAAGACCGGGATGAAGGCCAGAATAATGATGATCATGGCAAACGAGATAGGCCTGCCCACAAGCCGCGCTGCCTTCAGCGTGATCTCCCAAATGTGCTCCCGATAGTTGCCGTGCTCTTGTTCGTATTGCTCCGCTTGACGAATCACGTTTTCGGTCATGACAATGCCCGCGTCGACGAGCACGCCGATGGCGATGGCTATTCCGCCAAGCGACATGATGTTCGATGAGATGCCTACGCCTTTCATGAACAGGAAGGCACCCAGGACGGCGAGCGGCAACGGAATGGTGACGACGAGGATGCTACGGAAATGCCACAGGAACAGCACATGCGCCAATGTGACCAGGATGACTTCTTCAAACAGGGCGTGACGCAAGGTATCCACGGCGTGGTCAATCAGGGTGCTGCGATCGTAAAAGGGAACAATGGTTACCCCCGCCGGAAGCCCTGGCTGAATGTCGCCGATCTTTTTCTTGATGGCCTCGATCACCTCGCGGGCGTTAGCGCCGTAACGAATGACGACCACGCCGCCCACCACTTCCCTGCCATCCTTATCGAGAACGCCGCGCCGGAATTCGGGGCCAAGCTGAACGCTGCCCACGTTGCCGACGGTGACCGGTGTGCCGTTGAAGGCGCCGAGTGAGATCTGCTCAATGTCTTTGAGGCCGCCAACCAGCCCGATCCCTCGTACCATGTCCTCTGTATCCCCTGCCTCCATCACCTTGGCGCCAACGTTATTGTTGCTGCGCTCCACCGCAGTGACCACATCCTTGAGCGCAACGTTGTAGGCACGAAGCTTTATTGGATCAAGATCGATCTGGTACTGCTTTACGAATCCGCCAACGCTCGCGACCTCGGCGACTCCGGGTACCGAGTTGAGCTGATATTTGATGAACCAATCTTGGATCGAATGAAGTGTGCCACTGTCGTAGGGCCCTTCGACGGTATACCAGAAGACCTGGCCCACCCCGGTTGCATCCGGACCCATCATCGGCGTGACTCCGGCGGGCAGAAAGCTGCCGGCGAGACTGAGCCGCTCCAGAACGCGGGTTCGCGCGAAGTAGATGTCCACCGAGTCTTCGAAGATGACGTTGACCATCGAGAAGCCGAAGGCGGATGCTGAGCGGACCGTGCGAACATGCGGCAGCCCTTGCAGATTTACAGTGAGCGGATAAGTGATCTGATCTTCAACCTCTTGCGGGCTGCGGCCCTGCCAGTCTGTGAAGACTATGACCTGGTTTTCGCTAAGGTCGGGAATAGCATCGATGGGAGTATGAAGAAGGGCCCAGTAGCCCCACACCGCGAGAGCCGTGTAGGCACCGAGGATCAGCCAGCGGTTTTTCATTGAGAATTCGATAATGCGGTTGATCATGATATCCCCTATTGGGCGATGAGGCGGGTGTGGAGGGAAGCAATCACGCCGCCGTTTCTCTGTGCTTCGACGGAAACGATCCAGGATCCGGACATGGGCGCCTGGCCGTTGCCCCTGTACATTTGCTTGCCGGAGCTCCAGGGAAGGTCAAAGGAGCTCTTCATTCCCGACATGCCCATCGATGGCATGGCGGGCATGACCAGCGTTACGGTTATGTGGGCATCGCCGATTGGCTTACCATTTGCATCCGTGAGGCTGGCATGGAAGGGTGTGTCTTCTCCAGCCTTCACTGGGTCAGAGTCAACGTGGAAATCCAGCTTTGCAGGGTTTGGCTCCGTGCCAGCTATTGCGGGAGCGCCGGATGCAGTCTGGGGCTGGCCGGTGCCGGCGAACTCCTTTGATCCGCCATAGAGTCCAGACATTCCCGAGCTCAGGTGCGTCTGCGAATCAATGAGGAAGTTGCCGCTTAAGACAACCTTGTCGCCGAGGATCAGGCCTTTCGACACTGGGAATAGATCTTCAGTAGGCGCACCCACCTCCACCTCGCGCGCTTCAAACACGCCATTGGGTCTGGCCAGATAGACAATCTTGCGGGTTCCCGTGTCGAGCACAGCCGAGCGGGGAACGACGATGGACGACTGTGCCGCGGTGCTGACGAACGTTGCATTCACAAACATACCCGGCAAGAGGCGCATGCCGGGGTTGGAAACATGGACATGTACGGGCACGGTCCGTGTCTGCTGGTTTGCAGCAGGTTCGATGAAGTCCACATGGCCGTGCAGCGTGTGGTTGGGTAGAGCCTCCGATGTAAGATCCACCTGTTGTCCGGGATGAATCTGCGGGAGCTGTTCCTCATAAACATCCACCTTGATCCAAACCTGACTCAGGTCGGCGACAGTGAACAGCGTGTCACCTGCGTTGACGTATTGGCCCTGCGTCACCTTGCGGTCGACAACCGTTCCTGAGGCATACGCGTAGATGGTCACGTGCGGAGTGCCGCTGGCTTCAGGTGCGCCGATTTGCTTGGCCGTGATGCCCCAAAGCTCAAGCTTGCGCTGGCTTGCCTGCACAAGCGCGTCTGCCTGCTGTCGCATGTAGACATCATCCGACTGCCGCAATTGATTGCGGTCGTCTTGTGCCAGCCGATACTCGTCCAGAGCAGTCGCCACGTCGGGGCTGTAAACTTCGGCCACCGCCTGACCGCGCTGCACTCGTTCGCCGGTGTATTGCACGTAGAGCTTGTCTACCCGCCCTCCGATACGCGCGCTGACAGCGGCAAGTTGCGCTTCAGGCTGTTCCACGCGCCCAAAGGCGGCAATGTCAGTCTTGAGGGTCGCTGTGCGGACATCGGCAACCTGCACCCCTGCCGCCGTGATCTCGGATGGGCTGAGTTCGACAGTTGCGCCAGGCTGCGTGCCTGCATCCTTGACCTCCGCCGCGTTGAGCGGTGCGGACGCCGGTGCGCGTGCTGAGGGGAACGCTCGCCCTGCCGCCAACGAGGGCAACTCGCGGATGGCCAGGATTCCAACCACGAGGGCTGCGATGATTATTCCCGCTCCAGCTCCCAGCGCAATCAGTTTCTTGTCTCTTGCAATCATTTGGATACCCTCTCCTTTGCGGAATTCGCTCCGGGCAAAGTGGACAGCGAAGCGCCGATCGCACGCTCCAATTCGGCGACGCCTGTGTCAGTTGCAGCGGACGCCTTGTAGAAAGCCGTTTGAACATCGAGCAGCATGTTCTGGCTGTCGATGAGGTTTGAGAAGTCGCCGCGGTTGTTTTGATAGGCGGCAGCGGAGGCCTTGAAGGTGGCTTCGGCTTGCGGCATGAGCGTATCGCGGTAAAGCTTGATCCGCTTCTGCGCTGCCCGCACATCGATCTGGGCCAGCCGGATTTCAAGAAACACGGCGGATGTGCGCGCTTCAAGTTCAGCTTGCGAGACATCCGTAGCTGCATCGGCTTGCTTTGCTTCACCCTCGTGGCGCTCGCGATTCAGCGAAGGAAGGTTCATCGTCATCTCGGCCATGTAGGCGTTGCGATATGTAGTTCCTGTGGGCATAAGCATGTATCCCAGGCCGACGGTGAAGTCAGGCTTAGAGCCAAGCCGGGTCAGTTTTCCTTCGTCCTTCGACTTGAGAATCTGCTTGCGCAGGCCCGCCAACTCCGGGCGGTTCTCGATGGCGGAACGCTCAAGATCTTCGATGGGGGGCAACGCGGCAGGAATTGAGTACGTGCCGGCAATTTCGACTGCCTGATCTGGTCCGCGGCCGAGCAATACATTCAACTGCGCACGCGCATCATCCCGCTCTTGCTCCAATTCCAGAAGGTGCTCGTTCAATCTGGTCAGAGCAATCTGTGCACGTAGCACGTCTGCCTGTGCAACCTTGCCGGTGGTGTATTGAGCAAGAGCTGCAGCTAGAGCCTCTTTCAGCACCGCTGCCTGACGATTATGTAATTGCATCTCATCGGCGTTGCGCATCAGGTCGGCGCAAGCCTTGCGCACCTCGACCGCGACCTGTTGCCGCAACGATTCAAGATCGGTGGCGGCAACTTCCGAATCATCTCCGGCAACTTTAGCGCGGAGATCCCGCTTTTCTTTGCTCAGAAAGGTCTGCTGCAGCGAGACCATGAGCTGTGCCTGGTTCAAATCCCATGGCTTTTGGAGAGGCGTATCCCAGTCGCGCACCATGAGCATCGGATCGTCGAGGCTGCGTGCAGTGTTCGTCTTGAGCTGGGCTAGGGACAACCGCCGCACCGCTGTCCGAATTTCAGGGTTCGCCTGAAGTGCCTCGGCAATCAATTCATCGACAGACACGGGAACGGCAGTTGGGTCACTCGGCAGGCTGTGGGTAGGTTCTGTGGCGACCGCCGGCGGCACCGTTTGTCCGAAACAGGAAATCGAAAGCGCCAACACAATGGGCGCGACAACACAAATCGGTTTCACTCTTCAACTCCAAAGGGATAGGCAAAGGGATCACTCCGGGACGCACGAGTGCGCAGGCCGGAAAGCCGAAGCGGAGTTGAAGTGCTAGATTCTCAGGTTGAATGCGCCAGGCGGCGGAGACAAGGGAGGGATGAAAGCCGCGATGGAAGATTCATGCGGGGAGAAAGGCGCGTTGATTGGACTCAGCTCCGGGGCAGCGGCCATCGGGGCGGGATTGGGGAGGATCGTGACAACCACCACTGCCGGCTGTTGGTCGCGGACCACACAGCAATTCGTCTGCGCGGATTTGCCTGTCTCAGATTCGGATGCGCAGCAACTGTGCTCAGTTTTTTGCTTCATTGACAGGCAGATACCAAACGGCATGAGCATCGTACCGATCAGTACGATCGCGAGGCTCGCGCGCTGGAAAATTTCTGCCTTCATGAGGGGAGTTTACCACCCTTGCAGATTTAGTTGGTGATCTGCATCACGGAACTGTGACTCGAGTGAATGATCTGTCCAATTGTCCCGCCAAGCGGAGACTCCCGCCTCGACCCGGTGAAGGCTCAGCGGGGCAGAAACTCGACGGCTCCTGCATCCAACGATTTTCGCCTTCTGACGGAAACGGCTGAAAGCAAAGAACAAGAGCCTCCTCGTTCGGCGCCTTGGGAACCCGGCGAGGCCAACGACCGTCCAATTCGTCCTCATGTCGGGGCTCGGATGGCAGTCGATATTCCTGTATGGCCGATCGAGCTGAGTCAGACGCATTTCGAGGTCCGTTCATTTTCAGTGAGAGCTCGATTTATGAAGAATTGTGCGAATCTGACACAACGCTGGCACAGGGCAAATTGGGTATTCATAATTGGCCCAAGGGAATTAGAATCTCGGCACGGCTGGATTAAAAAGAGAGTGATGGTTGCGACAGTTCAACCCAATCCGGACCCTTGTTTGCTGGCTTGCACTTTCCATTGGTCTGCAGGCGCAACAGTATGTCTTTCATGTCTATGGGCAGGCCGAAGGGCTCAAGAACCTTGCCGTGAATGGACTGACCACTGACCGGAACGGGACTCTCTGGGCGGCTACTGAAAATGGCGTCTACCGTTTTCTGGGTTCTGGGTTTGAGCGCTTTGGCGCAGATCAGGGAATCGCCGAGTTGGACGCCCTGGACGTGGTTTCCGACGCGAATGGCACAGTCTGGGTGGGTACCGAGGGCAATCTGTACTACGGGCGCGGCCAGAAGTTTTTCCCAGCGGGGCGGCAGGCGATCAAGGTCGGACGCCAGGGGCGGTTGGTCATTGAGGACGCGCATCACCTTCTGGTTGTCGATCAAGGCAAACTCTACCGGCTGGAACACGACACCGAGGGACGGATGATCTCCTACCTCCCGGTTATACCGGACAGCGTGGTGGCATCGATCCCCGAACTCGGAAATGTGCGTAGTGTGAGCGTTCTGCGAGAGCCCCTGAATGGCCGCCGCATCTGGATCGGATGTGGCAAGAGGCTCTTCTCCTTGCCCTCCGGCCAGATCGAAACCAGCCTTCAAGCCGGAGAACGCTCGGTTACGGCGTGGGGCTCGGACAAGGGTCTTCCTGAGGATAGTTGGGGCACAGTCCTTCGAGATCACGAAGGCACGCTCTGGGTTGCGGGCCTCAAGCACGTGATGGCGCTTCCGGCAGGGACTGACCAATTTACCGATCACAGTATTCCAGGCTCCGACCCGGGAAACACTTTCGGGCATTCCCCTCTAATTGAGGACCCTGATGGCCGGGTGTTGGCTCCAGCCAAGGATGGAATTGCCCGATGGGAGAGGACCGGTTGGCGGCTAATCGGACGCGAAAACGGCCTGCAGCGAATCAGTCGCATCTCGGGTATGACCTTCGATGCTGCCGGGGACCTGTGGCTAGCGGGCTCTGGAAGCGGGATCCTCCACTGGCTCGGCTACCGGGACTGGGAGGGCTGGACCGATACTCAAGGCTTACCTTCCTCCATGATTTGGGATCTGAGGCCGCTGCCCGATGGACGCGTCATGGTGGGCACGGAGACAGGCCCCGCCTGGATAGTTCCTCTCACTGGTTCAGTGGGCAGCCTCTCTGCCTCCAAGCCGTGGACCTTCGGCCAGTTGGACGCAATGGGCGTCAATCCGGACGGCTCCGTGTGGGGTGGAACGTTTTCGGGCGCAACTCTACGCATCGATTCGAGGAGCGGGACCGCAGTCCCGACAGCAAGACTTCCCTCGTCAATTCAAAACGCATTCTCAGACGCGACGGGGCGCGTCTTCTTCGCCACCATCCAGGGAATTTATATGCGGGATTCAGGAGACCCCAGCGCAATACCACATCGGGTTTCCGCTGCAGATACAGCGCTCGGAGAGTCGAGCCGGGTGGAAGCAGGTTGTGCAGCCTCTGACGGTTCTGCATGGTTCGTCGCCAGTAGCCGACTGATCCACTTTCAGGGCGGCCAGTGGTCCGTTCCACACATCGATGGAATGCCCAAATTGGACGGATTGCTGCTTGCCGCCTCCTGCGCTCCAGACGGCTCTGTTTGGGTGACAGGCGAGGAGGCTGGCGTTTGGAAGGTATCGGCTGGCAGCGGGGGCTACCAGGCAGGCCGTCTCGAACTGCCCCCCGAGTTGCGCTCGCTGGCGTTCCTGGCCATCCTGGTCGATCGCCGCGGCTGGGTTTGGCTGGGGTCGGATTCTGGTCTGGCAGTCTGGAACGGCAGCAGCTGGCGTCACCTGACCCAAGAGAGCGGACTCATCTGGAATGACATTGACCAAGGGGTCTTGCTGGAGAGCGCCGACGGGGCGCTGTGGATTGGAACCAGCGGTGGCGTGGCTCACCTGCTCCATCCGGAACACGTCTTCGATCCCGTTCCCATCGAAGTGTCGGTGACCGGTATCCGGCGCGGAAGCGAAGTTTATACGGATACGCAAGAGATCAAGCTGCCGTGGTCCAATCTGCCGCTGCAGTTTCAGATCTCCTCTACCGCCATGCGNNTCGAATGGAAGGCCTGCAGCCGGATTGGCTCCAGAGCCAGGATGGCGTGGCCGTGTTCTCTGGCCTTCCGCCGGGAGAATACACATTCGCCGCTTTGGCCAGCAACTCGGGCCTCGACGCAACTTCAGCCACTATCAATATGAGAGTGACCATTCTTCCCCCATGGTGGAGGAGCAAATGGTTCTATGCACTATGCGTCGTGGCTGTCCTGCTACTGGGTCTGGTCGTGGACCGGTTGCGCGCACAGCAATTGCGCGAACGCAGTCGTGAGCTTGAAGGGATGGTAAGAGAACGAACGGTAGAGCTGGAAAAACGGAGGTTGGAACTTGAGGAACGCACTCAGGAGCTTGAGGCCAGCCGCGAACAATTACGAATTCAGGCGATCCAGGACGGGCTGACCGGACTGCTTAACCATGTTGCCATTTTGCGCGCATTTGCTGCGGAAATGGAGCGCGCCCGACGGGAAAGTAGAACGCTGGTATTGGCCATGGTTGACCTGGACAACTTCAAGGGCGTGAATGATGTCTACGGCCACCTGGCTGGAGATGAGGCACTGCGCTTTTTCGCCAAAGCCGTTAACGCCGCAATTCGAACCTATGACCATGCGGGCCGCTACGGCGGAGAGGAATTCCTGCTGGTTCTAGGCGAGGTCCCGGCGGCGGATGCTCAACGGAGATTGTCACTCCTCCACGCATTAACCTCGAACATTGAGGTAGCGGTGGGAGAGGCCAAGTTCATCATTACCTGCAGCATCGGCGCGGTTGTTTACAACCCTACCCAGGGAATAGAGAGCATGGAATCTTTGCTGACAACCGCCGATCAGGCTCTCTATTTTGCCAAAGAAAGCGGTCGAAATCGTGTTGTCGTCCGCCAGGCCCACCGCCTGGAGACCAGGCAGGAGAACTTTCCAAAGGATTAGTCAGAATCTCTCGAAAGCAGATTGGAGTGCCCGATCTACGAAGGTTGATTGTTCGTTTAGTACAGAAGTGAAGGGCCGAAGCCAATCATTGACCCAAGCTTCGCAGCTGCAAGGCAGCAACTGCCAAGTTGGCGAGAATTCAAGNNGCGACCATTGGGCGCCAATCGAGTTCCCAACTCGTGCGATGCCTCTCCCTCCCAACCGAAAGGATTCCAATCTTTATGAACCTTGACCGAATTTGCGCAATGCATCCGAAAGACCGGATTCATATGCTTGGATGAGCATGTCCCAGGATGCATTGGCACCTTCGTCGATCTCTTTTCGCCGTGGATCCGCATCGAACCACTCAATCGTTCTCTGAATCCCCTGCGCAAATGGAACTTTCGCGCAGTACCCTGGGACAAAGCGCTTGATCTTCCCGTTGTCGAAAACTACGCTCGTTGCCTTGTCGCCAGTTAAGCTGCCGACCTCGTCTGGGATGCAAGCGCCAATATAGTCTGAAGGAATGTGAATGATCTGCGCCTCAACGCCGGCAGCATGTGCAGTAATCCGGTAGAACTGATCCCACGTCATCACTTCGTCGCTTGTGATGTGAAACGCGTGACCGATGGCCTGCTGATGCCCCAACAAGCCAACCAATCCCTCGGCAAAATCGCTGTTGTGTGTGACAACCCAGAGCGATGAACCATCCCCAGGCACGATGACCTTCTTGCCCCGCCGCATTCGATCCACCGCCGTGTAGGATCTCTGCCAGCTGTTCACTGCGAGTGCAATCTGCGTATCGCCATACGTCAGAGAAGGGCGCACGATCGTGATCGGAAAAGAATCATCGCGGAACGCCTTCATCAGTCTTTCTTCGCAAGCAATCTTATCTCTCGAATACTGCCAGAACGGGTTGGCCAGAGGAGTTGATTCCGTAATCAGGTAGTGTCCAGAAAGCCTTTGATACGCGCTCGCCGAGCTAATGAAGATGAATTGCTTTGTACGATCTCGAAACAAGCGGATGTCCCGTTCCACATCCTTGGGCGTGAATGCAACCCAGTCCACAATCGAGTCGAACTTCTCATTCCCGAGCACGTGCGCCACTGCTGTCTCGTCATTCACGTCCGCAATGATCGTTCGGACACTCGCCGGAACCTCGGCCGTCCTCTGTCCACGCCTGAGCAGCGTCAATTCAATACCGCGTTCCGCGGCCAATCTTGACGCAGCCGAACTGATGATTCCGGTTCCTCCAATGAAAAGGACCTTCATGACGCCTCCATAGGCAATAATTTGGCGGAAATGATCGAGTCTGCTCGTGTATCGGTCCGCAATTCTCGATGCGGACTTTCTCCTCGTACTGCCCTGCTGTCCAGCCGCACGCAGTTGTCACAAGTACGAAAACGCCCAGCATGCCCCCTTAACGAATATCAGAGTACCCCGTGACAGTCATCCTCGAATAGCAACAGAACTCAGGCCAAACTTATGTTGAGCTTTGAATGAGCAGAGGTGCCGTGGAAGTTGGAGTGCCTTTTAACCGGTGGCCACCTTGCGCACAGCGCACCTTCCTTCCATTTCCAGCTTATTGACAAGCTCTTCTGCTGATAATCTACGTCGTGAAGGACCCCATGGGTTTCGCAGGTTCAAGGTTATGGAGCACCCCCCGCTCAGTCCCGTGCATACAACCCGAGTGAAAGGGCTCGCCATGGGACCGGTGAGTTGGCTGTACGACGCCCAGGCAGGGCTGCGCAACCATTTTGTGGCACGCTGGATTTTTCTGCGCGCACTGGCAGTTATTTACTTCTCCGCCTTCTTTCCCTTGCTATTCCAGATTGAGGGTCTGAACGGCCCGCAGGGTATTCTGCCTGTCCGGCAGTTTCTGTTAGCACTGCGGGCGGAGCCGGGGTTAATCCGCTATTGGTATGCACCTACCCTTTTTTGGCTCTCATCTGGATCGCACATGATGATGGCTGTGATCTGGGTGGGACTTATTGCGTCGGTTGCGGCATTCTTTAATCTATGGCCACGGCTCAGTTTTTTCGTGTGCTTCGCCTGCTTCCTCTCATTCGTCACTGCGGCTCAGGCATTCTCAAGCTATCAATCAGACAGCATGCTTCTGGAGGCAGGCTTCCTCGTCCTGTTCTTTGCGCCCAGCGGTGTCTTGCCGGGTTGGGGACTCGCGAGCCCTCCCTCCCGCGTGAGCTACTTTCTTCTGCAATGGGAGTGGTTCCGCATCTATTTTGAATCGGGCCTTGTGAAACTGCTCAGCGGCGACACCGAATGGCGCGATTTTACAGCAATGGATGAGTATTACCAGAACGGCCCGTTGCCCACATGGATCGGATGGTACGTCGAGCATCTCCCGCACTGGTTCCACGCGGCCACTGTCGCAGGTACGCTGGGGATGGAGCTTGCGGTCGTCTGGATGCTGTTTCTGCCCAAGCGTCTGCGGCTCATCTGCTTCTGCATTGTTACGCCATGGGAGATCGGTGTGATTCTCACGGCCAATTACACATTCCTTAATTACATCGTGCTGGCCCTGGGTTTCCTTTTGCTTGAAGACCACAGCGTGAGAGGCTTGCTGCCGATGCGCCTTCGGAGTAGTCTCCCGGAGCTTCCGCAGGTTGTTGAAGAGCGAGACAATCAATCGCTTTCCATTCTCAACCCGCCCGGCGAGGCCGTTGAAGCAGTCACTCCCGCCCCTCGTCGCCGCGGCGACTATTTCAAAATAGCTCGCCTCTCTGTTGCTGCGTTGATTCTTACCTGGATTGCCTACGCGACCACATTTGAGCTGCTTCGAATGGCGTCGCCTGATCTACCGCTTCCGTCTGCTCCGGTCGTTGCACTGGAGCCATTTCGCATCGCCAACCAATATGGACTGTTCGCCGTAATGACGCGCGGCAGGTACGAGATTGAGTTCCAGGGCTCGAACGATGGGCAGAGCTGGACTCCCTATCTTTTCCGGTACAAGCCGCAAGCGCTCGACAAAGCTCCCGGCGTCTATGCCCCTTACCAGCCGCGGTTCGAATGGAATCTGTGGTTCGCTTCGCTCGGGGATTGGCAACAGAACGATCTTGTTCCCCTGACAGAACAACGTCTCTTGGAGAACGATCCGGATGTACTTGCCTTATTTCAGGGAAATCCATTTGCGCAGGCGCCGCCGCGCTATGTGAGGGCGGTTTTGTGGCAGTACTGGTTTACATCGATCGAGGAAAAGCGCCGCACGGGAGACTGGTGGAAACGCAATCTGATGGGTCTCTACGCGCCGGTGCTCACACGACTGCCAGATGGACAGTTCAGCGTAACCGAATGGCCTGACGAACTCCCGAACCATGACTGAGAGTCATCGGTTGATTTGGCACCTCACCCCGGCTTCGGGTCAGGCCACCAATGCGGAAGCTTTGATTTAGGCGATCTCGGCGTATGGAGCAACAAGCCCGACGCCGACAGTTCCAGCCTCATGCCTTGGTCCTGGCGGCCGAGAATGGGAAGCATCTACATCCTTTGTGATTCTGAAGGCTTACTGGGGCGCGGTACCTTGCGACGAGCTGGTTCCGCTAGAGCTCGAAGATGCCGGTTCGACATCAACCGGCTCATCCTTGCCCTTCTCCGGATCCCACTGGTGCTTCATCATCCAGTCCTTGAGCACGGCAGATGCCTTTTCCACGACTGAGCCATCATGCCAGAAATAGGCCATCCCAGGCCTCATCTCTGCCCGCAGGTCGCAGCCGACCCAATTCCAGGGCTTCCCGGGCTCAGGCAACAGAACCGTGATGGTTTTATCCATCTTCTTCCACCTTGCAGGAAAAGTCTCGTATCCGCTCGACGCCCGCAGCGCATCAATGCAGCTATAAGTGAAATTGAAGCCCCGAGGTACGCCATTTTCAAACAAATCCCCCTGGCCCAGTCCATCTGAATAATCCGGCGCGTCTGAGAAGCCCTTACCCTCCCGGGTGTGACGCGAATGTGAGGTGTAAGTCAAGATGTTTACCCGCAACGGATAGTCTGCAGGGTCTGGTCCGCCCGCCAGGACCACCGTCGACAGTGCCAGGCAACAGGCGATAGTACTCAATCCGGATAGGACAACACGCTGCATCAAAGACACCCCTAAGTCATCATGACTCGCCTTCTCTTCCATCCTAACGCAACTCCCATCCGTGGCTATCAGCCTTGCATTCATCGTTTCCTCTTAATTGTTCCATTCATTCGTTGTGAATCGCTGCTGGCGTTCATTGCGCGCCCCGAGTGCATGATGCGCACTCAAGAATATCTTTGTTGGACCTTGCACAACTCTTTCATCCTTCATATTCAGTGGCGTGTTTATAATCAATATGCAACCGCGAAATGAAATCGTTTGGCGCAACAAATTCAGCTGAATGAGCTGTGGGATTCACTACTGGCTGTGGGTACTCCAGAAGGAGCTCTCCTGATAGGAATCCCGTGAGCGCTCCCATCAAACTGCCCAATGGTGTATATTCTTCTGGCACTCAGGGCGATTCACAATGCAGGCCCTGACAAAGGAGATGCGCATGTATCCGAATGGAAAAAAGGTACTGGTGGTCGCCACGATGGCGGGATTGTTCACAGTCGGCGCTGTTGTGAGTACGACCGTTGCAGCAGGTCAAACACCGAACGCCACACCTCAGTCTGCCAACGCGGCTCCGGCAGCCGTCACCCCTGAACCGTTGAAGGTTGTGGCTGGGGAGATTGAGGCGAAGAAGCTGCTGCTCCTCATGGATGCCGACAAGAATGACAAGGTCTCCAGGGCCGAGTTCATGACCTTCATGGCCGCGGAATTCGACCGCCTCGACGCGAACAAAGACGGAGAACTGGACGTGAAAGAACTGGAAAAGTCGCAACTGATGACCGTGCGCCATGGCGGAGGCCACAGGTAAGCTTCTGGGCCTAAACAGTTTCCGGCTGTCCAATCCGGTATTGTACAGGTTTGTCAGAGCTGTCGTGCACAGCCATCGGCGTTGCGCTGGCTTGGCGAGTCACGGAGCCGTCTTAGACTGCTGCATAGAAAGACTGGGCATCCACTTGCTTCAACACAGGGCCTGCTGTTCGTTGAACCTGTAACCGACGTAAGGCACCGTCAGAAGGTATTGCGGCTTGAGCGGATCGTCCTCGATCTTCTTTCGCAAATGGCTCACATAAATCCGAAGATACACCGGCTCTTTCTTATACTTTGGACCCCAGACGGCTTTCAATAAGTCCTCTTGTGAAATCGCCTCCCCGACATGTGTCATCAGAAAATGCAACATTTCGAATTCCTTGGGCGTGAGATGGATCAGGCGGCCACATTTGAGTACTCGGTACTTCACAGGATCCAACTCGATCTCACCGCGGCGAATCGACGCGTCAGGGTTGGTGTCCTGAGCATTTCTTCGGCGGACTGCGGAGCGCAGTCGGGCTGTCAACTCACGAAGTCGAAACGGCTTCGTGATATAGTCGTCCGCTCCGGCGTCCAGCGCCAGGACCTTGTCATCCTCGCCATCCATCGCAGTCAACATAAGAATCGGCAGACGCGGAATCGAACGCCGGATGCTCCGGCAGGCTTCCAGTCCGCCCATTCCCGGAATGTCTACATCCAACAGCACTGCATCAAATTCGGTCACTCGAATCAGCGACAATGCCGCTTCACCTCTGGACGCATCTACAACCGTAAAACCCATGCCTGACAATGTCAGCCGCAACGCCCGTCTAAAGGACGTGTCATCGTCTACGACAAGAATGGTGCCCTTCTCTGAGTTCAACGAATCCGTATTCATACCGTCCTCCTTGTGCCGGCTGGGAGCGAGAGGAAGAATGTCGTGCCTGCCTCTGCCTCGCTAACAACCCAAACATGCCCGTGGTGGGCTTCCGCCGCTTTTCTCACTACGGAGAGTCCGATACCAGTACCGGGAACAGAGTCCTTCATATCCAGCGCTCTGTAGAACCGATCGAAGATCCTCTCCCTGTCTTCGCTTCGTATTGTCGATCCAAAGTTATGCACTGAAACCACCACTTCGGTACCACTCAATTCCGCTGCAATCTTGATCGGTGAGCCGGATGCCGAATACTTCCCTGCATTGTCGATGTACTGGGTTAGAATCATCGCCAGCAGTCCTCTGTCTGCGCTGATAGTCAACGAAGGGTCAGACACCGCAACTTCGATTCGGTCTTTCACCTCTTCTACTGGCCGGCTTGCCAGCACATCGGAAATCAATTCCTGGACATTAGCGTTGCCTTTTTCCAGGCCTATCTGCTCCGCCTCAAGCTTTGCCGTTAGCAGCAGCTTCCTGCACAATTCATTCAAACGAAGGGCCTCGTCATCAATCAACTTGGCTAAATCATGTTGCGATTCCGTCAGGCCGCCCAATTCAAGCAACCCGGAACTGGCGGTTTGAACGGTTGTCAATGGTGTCTTCAACTCATGCCCAAGTGAATCCATGACCGCCGCCCGCATCTGCTCGCCTCTTCTTGCCGCTTCAGCCTTTTCCTCCTTTTCAAATGACTGATGCCTGTCGATCGCAATTGCCGCAAGCGACGCAAGTGCATCGACGACGAGAGGACTTACCTTACCGCGCACTACAAGGGCGCCGACCGGCCCGGATACACTCTGCAAAATGCGCTGCGAGGTATCGGTCTCCCGATCATCCTGTGCGACATCGCTCTGATAACAACGCTGGGCAAAATCCTGCTCGCCTGCATCCCAGTCGCCCATCCTGTCCTGGCGTCCAAGATTCTTATCGAACAAGGCCACCGCTTGTGCGTCAAATATCCTGTGAATCAGCACAACAATCTGTGGGCCAGGCGGTTCCCGCAAATCCATCAAGAGCGCGTGCCTGCTCAACTCATACAACTTCTCCATCCCAGTGCGATGGAAGATCGCCTCTCTTGCACTCCTCAACTCTTTAGTCGACAGCCTGCTGATGACGAGTGCGGTGACCTCAAATGTTACAAGCGCCACTGAGTCTTGCGGATCTGTAATATTGAACCGGAAAAGAGGTGGCAGGAAAAGATAGTCCAGGCAGGCCACCGCCATGAGCGAAGTGAGTGATGCCTGCCAGAATCCACAAAATGATGCCACCGCGACAACAATCAGCAAGTATAGACTGGTGATCGTCATCAGGTTGACCCGGAGGATAAAGCCTAAATAGGCCAGCAGCGCAATTACAGCCCACGCAATTAGGCTCTGCCACAGAACGCGAGACATTCGCTGCGGTCCGACCCATCGCGAGATACTTTGAATTTCCATCTTTCCGGCATCGTGCTCGAACAGTTGTGCCACCCGCAACGACTTTTCGCTGCTCTAGTAGTAAGTCTCTCTCAAAGCCCTTGCGTCTCTCACCATGGCCAGGAATCTACTTGCCAGCTCTTGAATACGATCAGCCTGGCGGAAGTGCAACGCCTCTTTGGGCAGCAACTCCCCTCCCACTCCAATAGCAGTTGCCCCGGCAAGAATAAAGTCTGACGCCGTTAGCTGGTTCACTCCGCCTGTAGCGATCAACGGAATTTGCGGCAATGGCACTTTCAGTGCACGTACGTATTGAACACCGCCCACATGACCGGTGGGAAAGATCTTCACAAAATCTGATCCGGCCTTCCAAGCCGCAATGATTTCCGTGGGCGTCAAAGCTCCCGGAAGCACCAAGACATCCATCTTCCGCGCATAGGCCACAACTTCAGGAACGAAGCCAGGGCTGGTCAGAAACCTGGCGCCGGCCTCAATGCTCCGTTTGGCCATGTCATCGTCCAAGACTGTGCCGGCACCCACCACCAAGTCGGGGTATCGATTGGCCAGGTCGTTGATCACCTCAAGAGCGCCAGGTACAGTCAGGGTGATCTCAACAATTGGAATTCCCGCCGAGTAGACTGTCTCTGCCGCAAAACGCGCGAGTTCCTGAGAGTTGACGCGAACTGAAGGCAGAATGCCAATCTGTTCGATGAGAGCGCGAGCTTCTCCTCTTTTCATGGATCCGACCTTTCAGTACCTAAATTTGGACAATCGAGTCCGCTCGCGCTTCTCACAAGGAATTTACTGGTCATTGAACACCTCGTGTCCTACGGCAAGGTTCATTTGGCCGGCCGCTGTCATATACGCGCCGATCAACTGCAGATAGGCCAGTTGAACGACGCGATAATCGCTCTGTGCATTGAGAAAGTCCATCAGCGATGCGCCGCCGTGCTGGTAGGCAAACGTCACCGTGTCGCGAACATAAAGTGACTGATCCAGGTACTGCGCCTTGTACGGCTTGATCAACTCGATATTGCTGCGTACCAACTCGTACGCTGTGTCGACGTCGTTGAAAACCTGCGCCTTGGCCGCTTCGCCAGCCTGCTGGCTTCTGTCGATATCAATCAAAGTGCGTTTCTTTTCGCCCTGGTTGCGGTCGAAGATGCGCAACGGAATGCTCACGCTGGCGCCGATCGTCTCCGGGCCATTGGGATTGTTCGTAGAGGAGTTATTTGTGAACCAGCCTCCGAAAGTCGGATCGGTGGAACCATTGGCGATGGCAAGTTTGTGATTGGTTTGCGATTGTTCGATGGTCTGGATCGCTGCCCGCAAGTCCGGCCTGTTGTCGATCGCAATCTGGTGATACTCGTCGAGCGGCTCCAGGTCTGGGCCCAGGTCGAATGGTCCGGTCACGTCGAACTGGTCGACCGGTGTGCGGTCGTCGAGCAGCAGCAGGAGCGCGATCTTCTGGGTGCGCAGGTTGACGAGCGCAGTCTGGAGTTCAGACTCGTATTGCACGCGCTGAAGCTCGATCCTGGCCAGATCGATGTTGGCAAGGTCGCCAGCCTTGAATCGGGCGCGGCTGATGTCGATGATCTTGTCGTAGTAGTCGAGGTCTGCCTTAGCCAGCGCCAGGACGGCCTTGGCCTGCAGGGTTTGCACAAATGCCGAGCGGAGGCCGAAGATCAAGTTGATTTCGAGGTCCACGTGCTGAGACTGTGTAATGGCGGTGCCTTCCTGGGCGCTCTGCAGGCGCAGCTCCCGCTTGTGCTCGCGCTCGTGCAGGTAACTCAAGAGGGGCTGCTCGTAGGTGCCACGGGTTGGAGTCCATACCCCGTCGTGAGGCGCGACCTGCGTGCCATCCGCCAACATGGTGAACTGCGGATTGGGGCGGAGGAAGGCTGTAATCTCCTCGGCCTTCATCTCCTCCACATTGGCCGCATCGGCCTTCAACACCGGATTCGCAGATTCAAATTTCGCCTTCACCTCGTCCCACGTCAACGCCTGCTGCGCGCTGGCGCAACTCGCAAACAATGCCATACCCAAGACGCAACCGGAGAACCATCGCATAGAAACATTTACGAACTTAGACTTCACCTGCCACCTCCGGTTTCGGGAGCTTGTCGCCTTCTCGCGCAATCCAGACATACAACGTGGGCAGAAGGAAGATGCTCATCGCGAGAGATGCCATGAGTCCCCCCACAATGACAATGGCAAATGGGCGCTGCGAGTCAGAGCCGATCGCGTGCGACATGGCGGCGGGAAGCAATCCAAGGGTGGCCACCAGCATCGTCATCATGATGGGGCGAAGCCGCAGGACAGCGCCCTCGATCGCAGCTCCTTCCGGAGTGTAACCTCGGACTCGAAGCTGATTGATGTATTCAAGCATGATGACGCCCGTTTGAACCGAGACGCCGAACAGCGCCAGGAAACCGACACCAGAAGATACGCTGAAGAATGTGCCGGTCAGCAGGAGAGCGAGCAAGCCTCCAGTGGGAGCCATGGCCACGTTGAGGATAATCAGCAGCGCCCATTTAAAGGAACGAAACATGGTGTAGAGAATGATGAAGATAAAAAAGACCGTCAGGGGCAGGATGAAGAGCAGTCTTTTTTCGGCGCGCGTTTCGCTATCGTATTCTCCCGACCATTCGAGATGATAACCACGCGGTATCTGCACATTTTTGGCGATCTTCGCGATGGATTCCTTGACTGTGGTGCCCAGATCGCGCCCGCGAACTTCAAAGCGGAGTGCCACATAGCGGGAACCGTCTTCCCGGTAAATGTCGTAGGCGTCATCGCGAACCTGGGATTTCGTCACCTGAGCCAGCGAGACGCGCTCTCCGGAGGGAGAGAGCAATCGAATGTTCTGGATAGCCTCCTTGGTATCGCGATACTGTTTCTGATAGCGTACGACCACGTTATAGACTGCCTCTCCCTGCAATACCTGGCTAACAGAATTACCTCCGACCGCGGTCTGAATTGCATCTTGTACATCGGCCACATTGATGCCGAAGCGTGCGGCCGCCAGTCGGTCGACGGTGAGATCGATATTCGGCT
>PLKU01000155.1 GCA_003140705.1 Acidobacteriaceae bacterium | reverse complement strand
TCTTTATACAGAGATCAATAATTCTCCGATGGCCTTTCAATGTGATCGATCACAATTACATCAATCGGCCCCTTTTGTGGTTCAAGTTTCAACCCTAGCTGCTCCTGAAGTGCCGTGAATAAAGATGGTCCAGGGTCAGTCGCGGCGTCATTCATTGGTAGACCTCCTTGCATTCCACCTGTTATCGGAGGAGGAGCCTCGTCGGGCGCCCATTTGAGCTCAAAATCGTACTTGCCCGTGAGCCCTGTCTTATCGAAAATGGCGCGGTCCAGCCTTTGAAACGCAAGCATGTTCACGAGGGTTGCGATAGGAACCCCTTGGCCGGTTATCTTCCCACGCCCCGCCATCATCGCGCCGGCGCTGGCGTGGCCGTCAGGTCCTTTCAGTCCGTTGGGGTAGGTGTCGCCAGGTGTAGCTTCTTTGAGTTTCGGACTGCCTTTGGCGATAACCAGGGCACAAGTCGGGAGTTCCCTGCTCTCATGGTGAAACTTCAAATTGAATCGATCCGCCAGCACCGGCAGGAGCATCTTCCTGCGCTCGTCAAACTTGAGATCTTTCAGCTTCGGCGCATCGGAGGCATCGACCTTCGCCTCGATGTCGAACCTGTCGGTCTTGACCCAGCTTGGCGCGCCCAGTATCCGATCATCCTCAATTCCAAACGTCTCTCGAAGAAGCATCTGCAGCGCAATGTTGGTATAAGAAACCCCATCCGGCGTGAACATGATCCTCATTCCGCCATCGCCGGATTTGTTTGGCTTGACTGAAGCAACTTCGGATACCGGTATTGCGGCGGCTCCGCCATCAGCGGACGACGGTGCCGCCCCGTGAGCAGCACTCTGCTGGCCGCTGCTTGGAGGAGCCAGTAAAGCGGCCAGACCAACGAGAGCCAGCACAGGCCATCTCACCTTGTCCAGTTTGGTCGCAACCTGACACGCCATCGCGCCGGTAATCCTCCAAGTGAGATTGGTGCAGGTTTCAGCTATGAGACGAGCGCAAGCCACAATTCGCTCCGCTTGTTTATGGGGTCCTGCACCGGCGTCCTCAGCACCTTCGCCATCGCTAGTTTTCTGAAGGCTTTTCCACGTGGTCGATGACAATCACATCATCGGGAACCTTGCCCGGCCCCATCTTGAGCCCGAGTTGCTCAGTGAGCGCCGTGTAAAGCCCCGGTGGCGCGGCCGCGTTATCGGTCGGCGGCGGCACCGTCACACCGCTTCCTCGGAACTGCGAGAATTGCGAATCGTCCGGTGTCCATTTCAGCTGAAAATCGTAGCGATCCGGAAGCCCGGTTTGATCCACCACCGGCCTGTCCATCACACCCGATTGCATCCATGTCGCAAAGTCTGCCATGGTCAGGTTCCTGACAATCAAATCACCAAGAGCCCTGAAGCCAAAGCCTGTCGGGTCATTTGGCCCGGTCGTGCTCTTGGTCATCTTTGGCCCACCGCCTGCCACGGTTATTACGTAAACCGAAAGCTCTCTCTTATCATGATGAAACTTCAGCTGGAAGCGCTCAGCCAGCAGTTTCTGAACCATCACGGCCATCTGCTTCTGGTTCGGACGGCCTTCCGCATCGGGTTTGGCCTCGATATCGAACAGATCGGTCGCAAACCAGGCAGGACCATCGATGATCTGCTTGGAATGCAGCCCATAAGCATACGCAATCAAATCATTCAAATTAGTGTTGAACGTGACGAAATGACCGGCTCTGAAGCCAAACCCCTTTCCCGGGCGGTTGGGAACACTCGGTTTGATCGTTGCCACATCGAAGCTGGGATTCGCATCGGCGGCCATCGGCGGCACGGGTGGTGTTGGTGGAGGAATGGCCCACTCCGTCTCCGGTATCGCGCGCGTCAAACTGAGAGGCAGTGGATTCGGCCCCTGCGTCCAGTTGCCCGCTATCGTCTTGCTGTCCGCACTCAACTTGCCGTCATATGCACCCCCAATCGCCGTAACCGAAATGTTCACGGCCGTCCCATCAAGCGTGATTTTGTTTGCAGAAATGGGCGCGCCACCTTGATCGATGCTGTAGAAATCCGCCTTGTACCCGCCGCCATCCGCCTTGGATATCTTCACCACAATGCGCAAGTCCCTGCCCGCGTGCAGCGTACCCTGCCAGGTACCAACAATGCCCTGCGCCTGATTCTCTGCCGCAGCTTGGGCGCTACCTTGGCTGGCAGGTAAAAGGCCGAAAACCGGCAGCGCAGCAAGCGCAACCGTTCCGGCCAGGTTCAACAACCATTTCCTGCTGAAATTCAACCTGCGCAATCCTTCAGTCATCATCCAGACAATCCTCTTCTGTGGCTCGAATGTGAAATTCCAGTCAAGCGAACCAGCAATCATTTTTCTAAACTTGATGAGAATACACCGATAGGACGTTTCTACGCCCCATTTTGTTCACAGGTCTCGTACCTTCGTTCCCGGCTTTGTGCAACAACTGTGATCGCTGCACTGGTCAGCCAATGCCGCCTGCGCTACACTTGCTCATTAATTCGCCTGGGCCGCCAGACAGCGGGTCAAGAATCTAAGCCCTTTCCCGCGAGAGGAACTCCGTGTCCCAGCAAGACCAGGACCACTCGGCGCTGCAAAGTGACCAGCATGAGGTGCAGGCCGCGCAATTCGCCATGCGCCTCTCCCTTGCCGTTGGCTTTGCCATGCTCATTGGCAAGCTTGCCGCATATTTCATGACTCATTCCGCGGCCATTTTCTCTGACGCCGCTGAATCCGTCATTCACGTCATCGCAGTAGCCTTTGCCAGCTTTAGTCTTCGCCTCAGTACGCGGCCGGCATCCCATCATTTCCTTTACGGCTACGAGCGGATCACCTTCTTTTCGGCCGGGTTTGAAGGCGCCCTCATCGTCGTGGCCGCCATCGCCATCCTCTTCGAGTCCATTCACGAGTGGCTCGCTGGCCTCCAACTGCAGCGCCTCGGCTCAGGTGTTGTTCTCATCCTGGTCGCTGGCATCATCAATGCGGCTCTTGGCTACTACCTCATTCGCACTGGCCGCCGCACCAACTCCCTCATCCTTGAAGCCAACGGCAAGCACGTCCTCACCGACAGTTGGACCAGCTTTGGCGTTTTCGCCGGGCTCGGCCTGGTGTTGCTCACTCATTGGAAGCCCTTCGATCCAATCGTCGCCATTGTCGTTGCCATCAACATTCTCTGGTCAGGCGGCCGCCTCGTCTGGCAGTCCGCGATCGGGTTGCTCGACTATTCCGACCCTGAAGCCGGCCGCAAAATTCGCGCGCACCTCGACGCCCTCTGCACTGAACTCGACATTCAATACCACGGCGTCCGCTTCAGAACCACGGGTTATCGCCAGATCATTGAAGTCCACTTGCTTTTTCCGCGGCTTACATCGGTCAGCGAAGCCCACGCCCTCGCCACGATTCTTGAGGAACGCTTGCCCGCTGAGTTGGGAATGCCCGCTGAAGTCATCACCCACCTCGAAGCGCTGGAAGACCATGCCGAAGTCCACCACCACCAGCACTACACCGGAAAACCCGGATGAGAACTTCTTTCCCGCATCCAGGAAAAGAACTATCATGTCTCGGGTTTCGTGTAACCGCCGCCGGACATCACTAGAAGGGATTCTGTCATCATGAGTACTGCCCAAGCTGCTCTCAAACACTATAAAATGCTGATCGATGGTGAGTTTGTCCCGTCGTCGAAGACGCTTGAAGTCGTCAACCCCGCAACCGAAGAGGTCGTCTCTGAGTTTCCCAGCGGCACGGTCGAAGATGTGAACCGCGCCGTCCTGGCCGCCGAAGTGGCACAGAAACCCTGGGCCGCCCTGCCTGCCATCCGTCGTGCCGCTCATCTCCGCGAAATCGCCGCCCTGATTCGCATCAATCGTGAGTCGCTGGCCCATGTCATCACCGAAGAGCAAGGCAAGATCATCGGCCTCGCGCAGGTAGAAGTCGATTTCTCAGCCGACTACCTCGACTACATGGCCGAATTCGCACGGCGCTATGAAGGCGAGATCATCCAGAGCGATCGCCCCGGTGAAAACATCCTTCTCTACAAGGCGCCCATCGGGGTCATCGCCGGCATCTTGCCCTGGAACTTCCCCTTCTTCCTCATTGTCCGCAAAATGGCGCCCGCCCTGGTCACCGGCAACACCATCGTCATTAAACCAAGCAGTGAGACTCCCAACAACGCCTTCGAGTTTGCCCGCCTTGTTGCCCAGTCCACGTTGCCCAAAGGCGTCTTCAATCTTGTTTCCGGCCCCGGAGCGATCATCGGCAACGCGCTCGCCAGCCATCCCAAAGTCGGAATGGTCTCGCTCACTGGCAGCGTTGATGGTGGTGTCGCCGTGATGCGTGCCGCCGCGCAAAACGTCACCAAGGTCTCACTTGAATTGGGCGGAAAAGCCCCGGCCATCGTCGCCGCCGACGCTGATGTTGACCTCGCAGTCCGCGCAATCCGTGCCTCCCGCATCATCAACACCGGCCAGGTCTGCAATTGCGCTGAGCGTGTCTACGTCCATGAGTCCGTCGCCGCGGAATTCATTGAAAAAGTCACCGCCGCCATGGACCAGACTGCCGTCGGCGACCCCTTTGATGCAAACACCGAAATGGGCCCTCTCGTCAGCAAGCGCCAGCGCGAACTCGTCGGTGCGGCGGTCGAGCAGGCGCTCCACGACGGCGCCAACCTCGAGTGTGGCGGCAGCAATCATCACAGCAGCGCCGGATACTACTTCCAGCCCACCGTCCTGACAAATTGCCGTCAGAAATCCAGCATCATGCAGCAGGAAACCTTTGGCCCCGTCCTGCCCATCGCCACATTCCAGACCCTCGACGAAGCCATCACCAACGCCAACGACTGCGAGTACGGCCTCACCTCATCCATCTACACTCGCTCGCTCGATGTAGCCATGCGCGCCAGCAACGAGCTCAAGTTCGGCGAAACCTACGTCAACCGCGAAAACTTTGAGGCCATGCAGGGCTTCCACGCTGGCTGGCGCAAGTCCGGCATCGGCGGCGCCGACGGCAAGCACGGCCTGGAAGAGTACCTCCAGACCCACGTTGTTTACATGAACTACGACCTCAACAAGCAGTAGCCGGTTACGGGTGCCCCTGTNNACCCAATCTTGTTACTCCGGTGCCGTGTTCCATGTTCCCTGCCGATGGTGCGCTGTTGCCGATTGAGCAACAAATACGCTATCCTCACGTCTATTAGAGTGAGAGCCTCGCTTCCCTAAGGGCCCTCCCCGGTGGTGTTTGTGTCTCGATTCTTCCAGCGACTCGTCTTCGTCCTTTCCGTGGCAATCTTTGCAGCCCTCGGCCTTGGCTTTGCCATGGGCGAGTTCGGCCTTTTCGGCGTCCACGCCGGCGGCGAGCAAGACGGCGCTTACCGCCCCATGCGGGTCTACTCTGAAGTCCTCAAGAAAGTCCAGACCGACTACGTTACCGACCCTAACATCAATGACGTCACCACCGGCGCCCTCCACGGCCTGCTCGAATCCCTCGATGCCGACTCCAGCTACCTGACCCCCACCGAGTACAAAATCTACAAAGACCGGCCCACCACAGGCGTTGCCCAGGTTGGCATCACGGTCTCCAAGCGCTTCGGATACGCCACCATTGTCAGCGTCCTGCCCGGTTCACCTGCGGAAAAGGAGCACCTGACCGACGGCGATGTGATCGAGTCCATCGGTGACCAGTCCACCCGCGAGCTGTCATTGGCAGTAATCCGCCTCATGCTTGAAGGCAAGCCCGGAACCACCCTGACGGTCTCGGTCATCCGTCCGCGCAAACCCGACCCGGACAAGCTTACGCTTACCCGCACCGTCGCGGCCCTGCCCCCGCTCGCCGAGCAGCAATATGAGGGCTCCACCATCCTCTATCTCAAGCCCGGCGTCCTCACCGCAGCCCGCGTGGACGAGATCGCCGCCAAACTCAAAGCCGCCGGGAAGAACCGCAAAGTTCTTCTTGACCTGCGTGACGCCTCCGGAGACGATCCGGACCAGGGCCTTCGTCTGGCCAACTTCTTCCTCAAGCAAGGCACCATGGCCACGCTCCAGGGCCAGAAATTTCCAGTGCAGACATTCACCGCCGACCCGGCAAAATTCATTACCGCGGCACCGCTCGCCATCCTGATCAATCGCGGAACCTACGGCGCTGCAGAACTCACCGCCGCTGCCATCCAGGACGCAAAACGGGGCGACCTGGTGGGTGAACGCACCTTCGGTGAAGGCTCGATCCAGAAAAACATTGAGCTGCCAGACGGCTCTGCACTGCTGCTGACCGTCGCAAAATTCGAAAGCCCCTCCGGCAAGAAGATCCAGGATGACGCGGTCACCCCCTCTCTTGCGGTCGGTCCATCAAACGACGATACGGATGATGACGTGCCGCCCGCGAAGGGTGATGAGCCTCTCAACAAGGCTCTCGAGCTCCTCAAGTCGAAAACCGCCTGGGTCGGGTAAAGAATCTCGGTATTAGATCTCTCAGCGGTATTCTCCTCNNGAAACTCCTTTTCGATATCCCATGCCCTCCGCGGAGCATTTCCTCCTATCGAACCCGTCGTCCTCGCAATAACTCCTAACATTTTAGTTGACAGATTTTACTGATACGGAATACTCTCCTAATTCATTAGGAGACGAACCCATGGGCGACCGGGAAAAAGACGCACTGACCAAGCTCGAATTGCAGATTATGCAGGTTGTTTGGCGGTTGGGAGCAAGCAATGTAAGCGCCGTCCAGGCTGGTTTGGAACAGCAGTTGGCCTACACAACAGTGCAAACCATGCTCAACATTCTGCACCGGAAAGGCAAGCTGAAGCGAAAGATCCACGGTCGTGCCTATGAGTACCGCGCCACTTTGACCGAGGCCAAGGCCTCTGGCCATGCGGTGCGGGACCTTGTCGACCGCATGTTTGGCGGCTCCAGCGAAGAGCTGGTCATGAGCCTTATCAAGAGCAGGCAGATCGACCCGAAGAAAATTGCGGAATTGAGCAAGCGTCTCGAACAGGAAGGCGGCGGCGAATGAGAGCTTTTGACCTCCTGATCTTTGCGTATCTCCTGAACTCGCTTTGGCAAGTCCCGTTGGTTTTCTGCGCTGCGCTCGCCGCGTCTAGATTGGCGCGACGCGCCGGCGCTCAAATGGAGCACCTTGTCTGGGTGAGCGCTCTTCTGCTTGAGACGATGTTGCCGCTGTGCCATCTGCCCATGAACGATCTGTGGCAACGAGCGATTGGGTTGGCATTTGGGCTCTTCGATGGCAGCGCAGCGGGCGGCGAAGCCAGAGTCATCCTCGGGGCTGTATCGCCTGCGCGGCTGGCGCTACCCTGGCAAACGGCAAATCTCCTCGCGGCGAGCTCAGCTCTTTATCTTCTTGGGCTTCTTTACTTTACGGTCCGCCTGGTGTGGGGCCTCTTCACCACTGAAAGTCTGCGCAGGCGAGCGACGCCTCTCCAGCCGAACCTTCAGACCGCCCAGAGGGTTGGCCGATTGGGAATAAACACGGGACTCGCCAGCGCCACAGTGCGGTTCGCCATTTCACGGGAGATTTCCGGACCGGCCACCGTAGGTCTCATGCGGCACACGCTCTTGCTGCCTCCAGGGCTTCTTGACAGGTTGGAAAGCGAAGATCTTGACGCGGTGATCGCGCATGAATTTGCTCACATGCAGCGTCGGGACTTCGCAAAGAATCTGCTCTACAGTGTTGTTGCCCTTCCGGCCGCCTACCATCCGTTCATGTTTCTCACTCGCACTCGAGTCGCCGAGGCGCGTGAGCTGGTCTGTGATGCGAGCGCTGCCAAGACAGTTGGAGGACGAGAAAGCTATGCAAGGTCCCTGCTGCGGCTGGCGCGGATGTTGCCTGATCGAAGCGCTCCCCGAATACTTCACGCGATCGGGATTCTCGATGCCAACATTTTTGAGAGGAGAGTTATGTATTTGACAAGGAGAAGTCTTGAAGTCAAAGGCGCGCATCGCCTGGCGATTGCCGCAACTTGCGTCCTTTTTGCGTTCGCCGCCTGCGCCTCCGCACTGGCACTGCGCATTGAAGTCACAGAGCCTGCATTGCAAGCCGCCAACCCTAACTCGTCAAGCGTGCATGTGAAGGTAGACGCATTGGAAGCCATCAAGAGAGTACCGCCGGTCTACCCAGTTGAGGCCAAGAGGGACAGAATCACCGGCAGCGTAATCTTGGCAGCAATCATCGGCAAGGACGGAACCGTAGAGAATCTGAAAGTAACCAAGAGCCTGCGTCCCGACTGCGACAAGAGTGCATTGGACGCGGTCCAGCAGTGGGTCTACAAGCCTTTTCTTCTCAACGGGAATCCAATCGAGGTCAAGACGAGCATCACAGTCAAGTTTTCGCTGGCCAAGTAATAACAAGAGGGCGGCGGGCAACGCAGACCATCGCATGCTCGCCTTCCCCGCCTTGTCGGATCCTGCCCGGAATTGGAGTCTTCCAAATCCCCGTTCCCCCCCGTTACGCCAGGTGGTTCACCCCGGCGTCCGACACATCATCTCCTAACATTAAAATGCTAGCCTTGTGTTGAAGCATTCTCTTCATTCTTCATCGAGAAATGCTTTCGAGGCATCAATCTCTTGGCGACACTCCCCCCAGAGCGCCTGGATCCGGAACCGCTTGCGCGCCCTCGCCGCTTGCGGCAAATCCCTGTTGCGCCCGCACGCCGGCGCAAGATCGTCGGCAAGTTCGCGCTCGCCACACTCCTCTTGCTGGCCGTCATCACTGGCTCCCTCGCCGGCCTCACCCTCGTCTATTCCTTCGACCTGCCGCAGATCAACGATCTCGAGCGATATCGCCCCTCAACGCAAACCGAGCTATATGACCAGAAAGGCCGCATTATCGGCTCGTTNNCGCACTGGGGCATCAACGTCTTCCGCGTCGTGGGAGCGGTCTGGTACGACATCCGTTACCACGGTCGTGCACAGGGTGCCTCTACACTCACCATGCAACTGGCCCGGAACCTCTTCCTTTCCGCCGACCGCACCGCCACGCGCAAGGTTCAGGAAGCCTACCTCGCCATTCAGATTGAGCGCTCTTTCACCAAGGAACAGATCTTCACACTTTATGGAAACCAGATCTACCTTGGCTCTGGCATGTATGGCTTCGAGGCTGCTTCAGAGTTCTTCTTCTCAAAGCACGCCAAGGATCTCACCCTGACTGAAGCCGCGCTCCTCGCCGGTCTTCCCAAAGGCCCCGTGGCTTTCTCGCCCCTGCTTAATCCTGAAAAAGCGCTCCGCCGGCGCAATCTCGTAATTACCGAAATGGAGTTCGATAAGGCCATCACTCATCAGGAGGCCGAACAGGCCCGGCAGGCTCCCCTCGGCCTGCACACAGCGCAGCCTGAAATGTCTGTCGCCCCCTGGTTCCAGGAAGAGGTTCGCCGCGAGCTTGAAAAGCGCTTCGGCTCAGAGCAGGTCCATGAAGCCGGCCTCAAAGTGCAAACCACCCTCGACCTGGACCTGCAGCAGACCGCCAACCGTGCTGTCGCCGATGGCCTGGCAACCTACGAGCGTCGCCACGGCTGGAAATCCAAGCTGGAAAATGTTCTCGCTAGTGGCGCCTCGCTGGACGACTACAGGCATCCCGATTGGGCCATGCATTCGCGCCCCGGCGACTATGTTCACGCCCTCGTCACCGGAGTTCTGCCCCTTGAAATCCGCGCGCGCATCGGCCCTCCCGGCCAGCAAAGCAACAAAATTGTCCTGCTCCCCGAAGACTGGAAGTGGACCGGCCAGTCCCACGGCGACGCCCTCGTCAAACCCGGAGACATCATCTACGTCCGCCTCGCCGACGTCGTGGAGGGAACCGCTCGCCGCGCCACCCTCGAGCAGGATTCCGGCGCGCAGGGTTCTCTCATGGCCATGGACAACTCCACCGGCGATGTTCTTGCCATGGTTGGCGGCCGCGACTACGCCCTGTCCCAGTTCAACCGCTCCACACAGTCCGAGCGCCAGACGGGCTCAAGCTTCAAACCCTACGTCTACACCGCTGCCATTGAAGACGGAGCCAAACCTGACGACATCATCGTCGATGGCCCCGTTCATTTCGGCAGCTACACACCGCACAACTACGAGAACGACTACAAGGGTGCAATGACCCTCACCAACGCATTTGCCGAATCGCGCAACATCCCTGCGCTCAAGCTCGCCTCGCGCGTCGGCATTCATAAGGTGATTGATGTGACCCACCGCTTCGGTGTCACATCCAACATTCCCGCTTATCTTCCCGTGGCCATCGGCGCAGTTGAAATCACGCTTCAGGAGCAGGTCGCCTCCTACGCCGTCTTTCCCAACGACGGTCTCCGCGTCACGCCGCGCCTCATCCGTAAGGTCTCCAACGCCGACGGCATCACTTTATGGGAAGACAATCCCGAGGTCAGGGAGGTCATCGACCAGCAGACCGCGCGCACAATGATGACCCTGCTGCGCGCTGTCACCCTGCACGGCACCGGCGCGGCCGCAGCCCAGCTCAACCATCCCCTCGGCGGCAAAACCGGCACCACCAGCGACTACACCGACGCTTGGTTCATCGGCTTCTCGCCTTCCATCACCTGCGGAGTGTGGGTTGGCTTTGATGACCGCCAGACCCTCGGCGAAAAGGAGACCGGCGCAAAAGCTGCGCTTCCCATCTGGATGGCCGTCATGCGTCAGGCCATCGCCGGCAAGGACGACGAACAGTTCCTCGGCGATCGGGACACCCAACAGTCGCCGCTATTGCAGGCGGATGGACATAAACCTGCTGCACCAACTGCCCCGTCTGCGGCACAGGGCAGCACGGGCAAAACAAATCCAATGACCAAGTCACCCCCGCCCCTGACGCCCGTAGGTTCACCCTCAAAGCCTTCGGCTCAACCCGCATCGAAGCCGGCAGCAAAACTGACTGAAGCCGCGTTCCCTGGCCAACTACAGGTCAAACCCGCCTTGCATGAGCAAGTCGCCAGGATCAAACCAAAAGGCATCGTCAAGCCCGCGCTTGCACCCACGCCACATCCTTGAAAACTGTCAGCTTTAGGTCGTTGGGTGTCACGGGTCTCGATCTTGAAACCCGGCAGACCGCAATGCCCGCCACCCGATCGAGCGCCAAGAATCAGCTAGAGGCTAGATGCTAGAACCTGGCAACTCAACTCGCTCACAGACCGTCGCTCCCCACTCCGCAGGGTCCGCATCCCGCACATGCCGCGAGAACAGCCACTTGTGCCCGTCGACATCTTCAACTCCGTATTGGCGCTCTCCGTAAATGGTCTCGTGCAGTTCCTCCACGATCCTGGCGCCCGCTTCAACCGATCTCTTGTAATGCGCATCCACCCTTCCACAACGATCGTGAGCATCTGAGTCCCGTACCCGAGCTGCGCCGGATTCAAACACCCCTCACGCGTGCGATGCAACATGACATAAGCCAGCCCCAGATGCATCATTACGCCGCTCACCGGATCGCCATGGCGATAGGTCTCCCTGAAGCCGAACACCGTGGCCAGCCAGCCGCAAGCCCCTGTGACATCTTGATAACTAACGTGCAGCAGCACGAGATCGGTAGGTAGAGAGCGGTTTTTCATGCCACTGATGACACAGAGAATCCTGAACCGAATGCCGGAAAAGCCATGCACAACAGTGCTGGCCTTCCCGGCATTCGGGGTCATTCGTCGAGAAGTTGAACTTCGCTGATCGACGATTGGATCAGATGCTTCAAATCCGATTCATCTGATCCAAGCGTCGGCATTTGATTACCAAGTGTCGAAGGCTGACTCAAATCTGCCGGTATGGTAAGTCGCTGAACTCCACGGCACGATAACACCAAATCGTGCGAAGCGGTCGCAACCAGCAAAGTTGATGGTGAATGCCGCGCTGGCCTTGCCGCCTGTCGGGATGTTGCCCAACGCAACCGGGAAGCTGCTCGGCGGCGTGACCACCGGCGAACAGGGCTTCCCTGTTTCCTGCTTGAGCGTGAACCCGTTGATCTCCGTCGTGTACGCCGGACCCGCGTCGCCGTTAGTCGCCGTCAACGTCCACACGCGCGCATTCTCGGTCCCGGTCTTGCCGGTCAGGTCGAACTTCAACCCGTATCCCGGCAAATCCTTTGGATCCACAATGCCCCAGTAGGCCGGTTTGGCCTGCAGTCGCATGTCGAACGGCAGAGGATAGTCCGTGCGTGAAACCGGGAAGCTGTCCAGCCACGTATCGTCATCCGCCATTCCCCAAAGTGTCACTGCGCTGAGCTTGCCACGCAGGCGGCGGAATACGTCAAAATACCGCTTGTAGAGCCAGCCCTGCTCCGCCAGAACCGCTTGCGGAATGCTGTTGCCGTAGTTCGACGTAGTGTCGCCGGCGTTGTACACACTCATATCCAGTTCAGTGACCTGCTGTTCCAGGTCCGGAAAATGATCGTGCACAGTCTCAATCGCATCCGCCATCGACTCAGGCGTCGGGTAGTTGATCTGGTTGTGCATCTCGTGCCCGATTGCGTTCACCGGAACGCCACGGGCGCGAAGCTCGCGCACCACCTGCACCAGGCATGCGAGCCGGGTTGGATCGGTGGTGCTGTAGTCGTTGATGAACAGCTTCGTTTCCGGAGGTGCATACTGTTTCGCTGCGTTGAATGCGACATCGATGTAGCTCGCTCCCAGCACCTGGTAGAACGGCCCATGTTGCAGGCAATCCGGTTGCGTGGGGTCGAGCGGCTCGTTCACCACGTCCCACGCGTACACCTGCGAGCCGTAGCGTTGCACCTCGTTCTGGATGTGCTCTTGTATGTTGGCAGTCACCACCGCCTGGTTGGCAGGCGAGTTTGTTCCGTCGCCAAATGCGTACGACGGAGTTTGCTCGCCGGTCGACCACACCAGGTTCTGTCCGCGTACCTTCATGTTGGCGCAAACCGCCTCGCCGACAAGGGCATCTCCGTTTGAATAGTTGAACGTCCCCTTGGTGGTCTCAACCGAGCCCCATTTCAGATCGTTCCCCGGCGTCATGCTGTCGAAATGCTTCATCAGCAGTTGCGCGTGAGGTCCGGAGAGGTCGGTTGTATCTACCGCCGCACCGATCGGGAAGTAATCGGCGTAGGTCTGGAAGATCGAAGGGATAGTGGTCTGAATTGTCGGCGGCGGAACGTAACTCAGCAGGAAGTCGCCAAGGTAGAACGACACAAAGTCGTTGCCCGACGGCGGAACGGTCTGGAAGTACAGGTAAGCCGCCCCCGGATCATAAGCGCTTGACATTGTGTACCCTGTCACGCTGATCTGGTGCCAATTGCCATCCGCCACCACGGTAATGCCTGGGTAGCTGCTTACACCCGGATAGCTCGTAACACCGCTCAGAGTGGTCTGCAGGCTGATGTTGATCACATGGCTCGATCCGTCAGCCGGGGTCAACAAGATCCATCCGCTGATGTTGTATTCCGACCCAACGTACATCTTGTTGCTTACGTTGATCTGGGGCCCATCCCAGTTGCCGATGCGTCCCGCCGTCAGTAAGCTATGCGTATCGCCGCTCGGGAGCGCAACAGGAGGCGTTGCATTGGTCAGAGTCGAACTGCCGGAACGCGAACTCCATCCGTCCAGGCCGCCGTCCGAAAAGTTTGTGGTGATGCCCGAATTATCCTGCTGGCTCGGGCTCAGAGGCGGAGGCGCTAACTCACCGATCGTGACGTCGTCGATGTAGAACGAGTCCGTCGCACTGCTTGACTGGATGTAGAGGACCAGGCTTGTCGGTGGCCCCGGCAGATTGCTGAATGTAAAGGTCCCGGTAACCTTAGTCCAGGCCGTACTTGAAAGCGGCCCGGACGTTGCAATGTTTCCATAGGCTCCGGCCGTGGCGCAGTCTGCTGTTTTGGTAGAGATCGTTGCTGTTGGGTTCGTGCTGTCAGGCGCGGCCAGCAGGACGTAAGCACTGATCTGGTATGTTGCCCCAGCCACCACATTGGGCACGCTCAGCGGGTTCAGGCTCGGCCCCATGTAAGTAGCCGTGCGATTGGTCACCAGCAAGCTCAACGCGTCGCCATTTGGATCGGCCATCGGAGGCGCCGTGTTCGTCAGGGTCGGAGACCCGAAGGGCGTCCAGCCATCCAGACCTCCATCGGAGAAGGTGTATGCGGCGATCGGTGTCCCGCCCGGCGGTGGCGCTGTCTCGGTAATCACCACGTTATCGAGATAGAAGGACTGCGCGCTGTTGGCTCCGATGAGCTGCGCGTAAAGAGTTAACCCCGTTTCGGTAGTGCTCACCGAGTAACTTCCACCGATCTGGACCCACCCTGAGCTCGTTACAGGCACCTGGTAGGTGCCGACGGTGTCATAGCAGTTGCCGCCGGAACAACTGGGATCGCTACGCTTGATACTGAAATTGATGTCGGCAGGGCTCTCACCGGGAGTGAGCATCGCATATCCGGTGATCGTGTACTTCGCGCCAGCAAGGAGAATGGCGTTCAGCGAAAGAGAGGGTCCGCCCGTGCCGCTCGAGCTCGTTGAGGTCAGCAGGCTGTACGACCCCGAATAGGCCGCGGCGGTGGTGGCCACGGGCGTGCTGGCGCCAAAGAATGAAGTCCAGCCGTCGGCCGTTCCATCTTCGAAATTGTACGTCGCAACCGTTTGCGCGCCCAGGTAATTGGCGCAGAGTAGAACGAGAACTGGAATCACCCATGAAAGATGAGCGAGCCGATTTCGGGACGAGCCTTCAGAGCAGTTTTTGGATGTACGGCACATGGCGATTTCTCCTTTGACTTCAAGCTGTTGCCCAACGCGTCGTGGCGTGGGTCAGGCAATTGGGGATCAGCGTTCGCGCGGGGAGTAATTCGATTTACTTCGCGGGGCAAAATATACACCCGCCATGTGCTGTTTTGTCAACATGCTTTAGTGAACAGGCAGAAAATTAACGAAACACTACCGCGCCAAACGAAAGAATCTCTTCGCACGGGCCACATCTTTAAATATTTGTTCTTTCAGCGCTCCCGGCGAAGGCCACTTCACCTCCCTGCGCAGCCGAAGCAAAAACTCCAGGTCCACAGGCGTCTGTTCATCCATCTCAATTGGTTCAAAATCTAGAATGTGCGACTCCACGGCGAACGACGCTTCGCCGAATGTAGGCCGGTTGCCCACATTCGTCACCGCCTGAAAGCAGTGCCCGTTGACCGTCAGCCGCGTCACATAAACGCCAAACTCCGGCAGCATTCCGTCATACGCCGCCAGGTTCACCGTCGGCACCAGTTCCTTGGTCCCGATCCCCCGTCCCCGCGCCTGTGTCGAGCGCACGGCAAATGGCCGTCCAAGCATCCACCGCGCGGGCCGCATCTCCCCCGCCGCAACCACCGCGCGAATCGCCGAGCTCGAAACTTCAAGCCCATGGACCTTTACAGCCGCATGCACTTGAACGCCAAATCCAAACCTGGCGCCAAACTCCTTCAACTCTTCCACGCCAGCCTCAGCCTGGTAGCCAAAGTGAAAGTTTCCACCCTCGTGCAATGACCTGACACCCAGTGCACCCACCAGGATCCGCTGCACAAACTCTCTCGCCGCCAGCCCCGCCAGCGCCTCATCAAACTTCAGCACCAATACCGCATCGACGCCTGTCTCCGCCAGCAGCCGCAAGCGCTCAGGCATGGGCGTCAGCAGCTTCGGCGCTGTGGCTGGTCGCAGATACTGCTCCGGATGCGGATCAAAGGTAATCGCAACTGCATGCGCCTGCAAAGCACGAGCCTCCGCCACCACCGCGTGAAGAATCTCCCGATGCCCCAGGTGCACTCCGTCGAAGTTCCCGATCGCCGCCACCGATGGGCAAAACTGCGCGGGAATTTCCAGGATGTTACGGTAAACCGGCATCGCGCGCTCCGAGGCCTCTTCCTTGTTGTCCATTTCGCTCATTCTTGGGCTCATAGCGTCACAGCCAGCTCGAGCCCGTCGTAAGCCAGCGCCACTCCGGCCGGAAGCTTCCGGTTGGTTTCTGCGTGGCCCAGCTCATGGGCAATGTGTGTGAGCCATGTCCGCCCTGCCCCAACCCGGCGCGACCAGCCAATGGCCTGCTCCACGGTTGCGTGGTTGGGGTGGGGCTTGTACCGCAATGCAGAGAGCACAAGGTGGTCCAGGCCCTCCAGCAACGCGAAGCTTTCTTCGGGAATATCACTCACATCCGTCAGGTAAGCCACGCGGCCGAAGCGGTAGCCGTCAATTTTCATTTCTCCATGCATCACAGGAACGCGAATGAACTCCACCCCGTGAACTAAATTGCGCGCGGCCAGTGGCTCCAGCTGCACACGTGCCCGATTCGTATACGTGGCCTGCGGAGAAAAAGTATACGCGTAGATGTGTTGCAAAACCGCCGCCGTCTCCGCCGAAACATAAAGCGGAATCGGACCGGCCTCTTTGAATGCTGTAAAGCTGAGCGGCCGAAGATCGTCCAGCCCCAGAATGTGGTCCGCGTGGGAATGCGTATAAAACACTGCGTCCACGCGCGTGAGTCCGGCCCGCAAAGCCTGTTCGCGGAAGTCCGGTCCGGTGTCGATCACCACCACCCGCTCCGCCCCACTCGCCTCGCGCCACCGAACCAGCGCTGAAGGACGCAACCGCCGGTCGTGCGGGTCCGCCGAGGTGCATACCGCGCATCTGCACCCCAGCGTCGGAACCCCCATCGAGGTCCCCGTCCCCAGAAAAGTCAGCTGCCCGTCCATACGCTCCCGAACAAAGGTTGCCCGCCCCAACTAGCCTGCCCGCAATGACCAGGCAGCTTCTAGCTGCGAGCCCCGAGCTCTGAGCTACTAGCTAGTAGCTCGGTGCTCTCTGTTTCCTGTCCGCCGTTGCTACCTCTTCGAAGGTGGCGGAGGCTGCGGTGGCTGCATGCCCTGCAGCGTAATCATGCTGGTCAGCTCCATGAAAGCCATCCGCGCTTCAAAAAGAACTGTCTGCAATGTGCGATCTTCAGCTTCAGTCAGGTTTCCCTTTGTCTTCTCCGACAGGATGCCAAGCAGATCGATCGTGTTCCGTGCGCCCAGAATGTCCACGCGAGGCCTCTGCCCTTCCTGCGCTCCCGCTCCCATTTGGATCATGGCGGAAACGTAGAACTGCTGCACCAGGTGCTCGAATCCGATCGGCGGCTGCGCTCCCACGCCCGGATTCTGCGCGCGTACAAGATCCTCAATCCGCTGTGCCGAGGCGTCGTAAGCCGACTTCTGCTCCCGGCTCTCCGCGGCAGTCGGTGCTGGGGGCAACTCCCCCTCGGCCTCCAACCCGGCAGCGGCCCCGTTTGCTGGAGCAGTCTCCTGCGCGGCCGCGTGTTTGCTCTCGTTCACCACCAGCCGGGGACCGCCGCCCGTCTCCGTTGGCTCAACCGGCGTAGCCTTGGTTTCCGTCCCCACATCGCCTGCGTGCCGGTTCGCTTCTTCTTCATCCGCCTTGAATTTCCGGCGATCGATGACTTCAAACTTCGGTGTGTCGCTCATAATTTCAATTCTTCCAATCCGTCTCAATGTTTGGTCTACTTATTGACACACTGGGTGACCCAGTTGGGCCGCACTTGAGTGTTTGCGGCCCAGGTGGGAAGCCAAGCCGCCAATCATCGCAGCATCCTGATCCGCGAACTTCTTAAAGCGCGGGCGCCTCGGCCAAAATCTTTGCCGTACCCTTCTCTGATCCAACGGTATAGTGCAGGGTTTGATTGCGCGCTTCCGCGCCTCCGCGAATCATCCCCAGCGCAAACACCCGGCTCCCCGTCAGCATAGGCAATGCAACGGCGCTCGTGATTTGTCCCGCGGTCGTTTCACCATCCGCGGCCCCGTCGTCGCAGTGGAGTTCAGTCCCCCCCGCCGGTACCGGCCCTGAAAGCTCAAGTTGCCGGAGGTGCTTGTGAACGTTTCCTCGCGAGCGGATGCGCTCCACAACCTCCTGCCCCAGGTAGCACCCTTTGCTGAAGTGCAGCGCTCGCATTTGCGACGTTTCCTGGGCCAGATCCTTTTCCGCAATATCGATGCCGTACGCGGGAATCCCTTCCGCAATCCGAAACGCTTCAACCGCGTTCGATCCCACCGGCGTTGCCGCCGCGGTCCTCAGCCCCAGCCAAAGCTTGCCCACTCCTGCCAGCGGAACCCAGATCTCGTAATGTGGCGCCATAACGCCGTATCCACGCAGAATGCGCAGATCCAGACCGTTCCACTCCACGCGAGTTCCCGTCAGCGGCTCGGTCAGCGTTGGCATGCTTAGCCTGGCCAGCACTTCATCGGCATTCGGCCCAGTCAGGCCAATTGCCGTCTCTCCGCTCAGCGGCAACAGTTCCACATCGTCCATGATGATGAAGTGCTCAAGATGGGCCATCAGTTTTTCATATTGATTGGCCGCGATATCCAGCTCCAGCCCTTCGCCTTCACGCCAAACCATCAGGTCGCCCTGAACCCGCCCTTGCGCATTCAGCACAAGGTTCCACGCGCCGCCATGCGCACCCAACTCGTCCACCGTGTTCGTAACCATGCCGCTCAGCCACCGGAACCGGTCTTCCCCGTGAACCGCAACGCGCTTGAGCCAGCCCAGGTCGTGGATCGCCGCCTCACTCGTGAGTGCCGCTATTTCCCGCTCTGGCGCGTCCAACTCAAGTGGGCTCAGAACACCGCGATAGGGTCCAAGCTTGTGCGGCAAAGTTGAGGATTCAAGCACCGTAGCCAATGCTGTGGCCTGAATCGTTGTGGCAAGGTCAATTTCAGTCAAGTCCGTCTGAGTCATAGGGAAGCATTTCCTCGGCTTCGCGTGCAGATTTCTAACGGAAACCTCGCGCTAAACCGCTTCTTGATTATAGCCTTGGAAGAGGATGCAACGGCTCCGGCTCCCAAGCCCGAAACGTTAAGTCCTGAACCCCCTGGAGTGTCAATGACCAAGAAGTACCGACTCGTGGCAAGCGACTGGAAAACAAGGGCGGTCGCGGCTGTATTCTGCCTTGCGGCGTCGACCGTCGTCCCAGCCCAGCAGCCAGCCGACTCCCAAAGCGCTCCTGCCCAGCCTTCCAGCCAGAAGGAAACCCACATCACCCCCGCCCAGGCCAAGGTACTCTTTGCTCTCGTCGATCAGCTCATCAAGTTCTCTTCGGATGAGACCGGACTACCCATCAAATCAACGGTCAAGCGTCAGCTCACCACCCGCGCCGTGGTCGAAACTTATCTGAAAGAGAAATTCGACGAAGATCAGGGAGCCAAACGCCTCCAAAAGGGTGAAATCGTCCTCAAGAAATTCGGCCTCCTCGACCACGATTTCGCCCTCAAGCCCTTCCTGCTCGCCCTCCTCAATGAGCAGATCGCAGCCTACTATGACTCCAAAACCAAGACTGTCAACATGCTGGACTGGGTGAGTGTCGACGAGCAGAAGCCGGTCCTGGCGCATGAGCTCACACACGCCCTCCAGGACCAGCACTCTGACCTGGAAAAGTGGAACGATCAGACCCCTGAGGATGTCTCCGTCAACGCCTCAGGCGACATCGATCACCTCGCCAAAGACGAGCTCGACACCGCCCGCGATGCCGTCGCCGAAGGCCAGGCCACCGCCGTCATGATGGACTACGTGCTCAAGCCCATGGGTAAGAGCCTCGTCAAGAACCCCGAGATCATCGACTTTGCCAAGCAGCAAATGGCCGCATCGGACAGCTCCCCCATCCTCTCCCGCGCACCGCTCCTGCTCACCGAGTCGCTTCTCTTTCCCTATCGTGAGGGCCTCAGCTTCGAACAGGACGTTTGGATGGACCAGGGACAGGTCCCCGCTTTTGCCGGGGCGCTCGACCGGCCGCCCACGTCCACTTGGGAGATCATCAACCCCCGCGAATACGAGCAGAAGCATAGCCCCGCTGTACCCTTGATGCCCGACATCCATCCGCTCGTCGACAAAGTTTATAAACCATACGACATCGGCCAGGTCGGGCAGCTCGATCTGCACATTCTCGCCCAACTCTTTGGGGGTGACGCTGCTGCCGCCGACCTTACCCCCGCATGGGACGGCGGGATTTACTGGGCCGGCCAGCGCCTCTCCGCCAAAACTCCTGAGGAGCAGGCGAGTACAAAATCACTCTCCCTCTTCTACCTCTCCGCGTGGAAGAACGCCGCATCTGCCCAGGAATTCGCACAGCTCTACGCCAACAGCCTTGGCCGCAAGTACTCGGGCCTCAAGCCCGATCTCGAGGCGCAGCGTTCCAATTCCGCGGCTCTTCCACCAGGCGAAACTGAAGAGGTCTTCTCCACCAGCGAAGGCCCTGTGGACATCACCACCAAGGGCAAACTTGTATTCGTCTCCGAAAGCTTTGACCTCAACCTCGCCCGCAACCTGACCGCCATGCTCATCGATGCGCAAGGTACCGGCGAAATGAAGATGGCTGGTCTCTCGCACGCTGGCGACTTATCAACAAAGACAACTGCCCCAGGTCCCACTTCTGAAACAGGTCAGCCCCTTACCGCCAACCTGGTCCACTTCTTCGCCGACTGCGGTGTCATGAAGGCCGCGGTCCACGCCACTCTGGCCATCAGGTAGCCCGCCGGGTGCCCAGGTCTCGAGTCTGGCACCTGGGAATCAATGGCCAGCGATGGCTCGCGGCATCTGTTACGGTACGTTCTCTTTCACCACCAGGTACTCGTTCACCAGTTCTGCCACCAACACAGCTGTCGGCACAGAAACCATGGCTCCCGGAATACCTTCCAGGGCCGACCCCAGCAGAAGGGCCAGCAGGATGGCCAAAGCCGGCAGTCCCACGCTGTTCCTCATAATGCGCGGCGTAAGAAATGAATTCTCAACCTGCAAATAAATCACGTAGAAGACAGCGATGCCGATCACACGGCCCCATGAATCAATAGCCGCCACCAGGATTGCCAGCGCTACGCAGATGGCCGCGCCCACCACAGGGATGATGTTCAGCAATCCGGTAAGGACCCCCAGTGCATACGCATAGCGAACGTGGAGCGACAGGTACACGATCGTGCTTGTCACTCCAAGAATGAGCATCAGGCTTCCCTGGCCAACCAGCCACTTGTCCATGCGCACCTCCGCCCGCCTCAACGTCCGGTCAAGGCGCACGCGCTTCTCTGGCGGGAAAAAGGAAAGGAACCATTCATACGCGTGTTCGCCTTCAAGAATGAAGTAGACCGTCAGAACGAAGCCCATCGCGATATTGAATACCTTGCCAGCCCAATCCCCGATTGAGAGCAGCAGATAGGTCGCAGCCTGGCTGGCAAACCCTTGAATCCGCGAAGCAATGTCGTCCGTATTCAGCTGGTCAGCAAACGGAACGTCTTGGAGCTTTTGCAACAAGCCAGGGAGTCGGGTCGGCATCTCTCTGGCAAATTCCTGCAAGTCGCGGACCACGGGTGGCAACGCAAGAAAGCCAAAGACGGTAATCGCTACAACCACGCCCAGCAACAATGCAAATATCGCGATCGATCCTTTGAATGGCCGCCAGCGCGCAATTCGCAGACGCGAAGTAAGGTGCACCACAGGCGTGAGCACCACGGCAAACAGTGCGCTCACATACACAAGCATCAGCACATCGCGCACAAGCCATGCCACGTAACAGGCGAAGGCGAGGATGAATGTGAAGACAATATCGCTGCGAAGATTCCGTGCACTTCCTGACGGCACCGTCATCTGCAACGCCTCACTTCCAAAAAAACAAATGCCGCCGGGGTGCCGGGGTGCCCCAGAGCCTGCCCTG
>PLKU01000516.1:6394-6628 GCA_003140705.1 Acidobacteriaceae bacterium | reverse complement strand
CGGGACAACCATCATCCCGTCAATGAAGCCCGCCTCGGCAATATCCGCGATCCGACCGTCGATGATCACGCTCGTATCCAGCACCTTGGCGCTCCGCCGCGTTGGCCGCTCTCCACTGAAGATTGTCCCCAGCGCCGCAGGGTTTAGCAGGTCACCTTTGTTGGCTCCCACCAGCAGTCCAACATATGTCATCAGCAGCAGGACAAAAATCTGCAGCACCGCGGACGTGGCGCC
>PLKU01000516.1:0-6313 GCA_003140705.1 Acidobacteriaceae bacterium | reverse complement strand
AGCCCCCGCGCCCACACCTGCACTCACCCACCCTGTCAGGCCAAATGGATGAAGAAAATAACAGACCCCGCCAAGAAGGGCCACAAAAAGAAGGCGAAGCAGAATTAGATCCATAAAAACAAACTCCCGCTGGCTAGAAGAAAAACCCCAAGCCTCGGCACAAGAGGCGAGTATGCCCATCTGAACCTGTGATCGTCAAGAGCCGCGTCGTCGGTCCCATCGGGGAGGCCGGCCAAAGGCCATGATCTCTCCCGCGGAATTGCCGATCTTGAGCCTGCCCGGCATTCGTTCTTCCCCTGCGCGCCCCTCTTGTGTCAAACTTCTACCCATGGGAAGCAAAGACAAAGGNNAGCCCCTTTCGGCGAGCGAAAGCGCAGCAAGCCGCAGCCGGTCTGCACCAACCAAAGGCTCTCCCTGGCCGTCTTCTGGCCTGGGAGGGCTTTTATGCGTTCACGTGTCCCAATCCCGAACAGATCTCCTGCCGCGTTGATAGACACGAGCCCAGCCGTCTTCAATCTCCTCACGGAAGCCAAGAGCAATTCTCGCGAAATTGTTAGCCTTGAAGACAGGTGATTTGCCTGGAGGTACAACCATGCCATGGAAATGTGCCACTTCGCTCCTGGCCGCAGCCGTCCTTTCAACTGCAGCTGCAGCCCAACAAATTGTCCAGCAACCCGCCAGCCCCATACCCACCACAGCCGCGGCTCCGTTGCCTGCTGTTGAGCCGCCCAATCGCCTGGTCATCGGCCTCGCTCTCGAGGGCGGTGGGGCTCTCGGCCTGGCTCACATTGGAGTCATCCAATGGCTTGAGGACAACCGTGTTCCCGTTGATCGCGTTGCCGGGACGAGCATGGGAGCCCTCGTCGGCGCCCTTTACGCGTCCGGCCAAACCCCGGCCCAAATGCGCGCCACCGCCTCAAGCGATGCCTTCACTGCGGTATTCGCTCTGCAAACCCCCTATGTCGACTCCAGCTTCCGCCGCCGTCAGGACCGGCGGCAGGTTCCCTCGGTGATGACCCTCGGTCTGAAAAACGGACAACCCTCCCTGCGCAACGCTCTGTTCGCTGACCACGGAGTTAATGAATTCCTCGCCGCCAACATGCTCGACTACGACCGGTCGAATCTTGACTACAATCAGACGCCAATCCCCTTTCGCTGCGTAGCTACCGATCTCAACACCTTCCAATCCATTACCTTCTCAAGCGGCCCTCTGCCACAGTCCGTTCGCGCCTCAATCTCCATCCCGGGTGTCTTTCCCCCCGTTCTAGGCTCGAACGGTCACTACCTCGTCGATGGAGGCATCCTCGACAATCTGCCCACCGACGTCCTCAAGCATGATCTCCACGCCGATATCATCATTGCCATTCGCCTTCAGGATTCTGCTCTCAGCAGCACAGACACTGGCTCCATCGTTGGTGTCTTGAACCGAGCCTTCGCAGCCGGCATCGTGCGCAACGTCGAGCAGGCTGAGAGCCTCGCCGACATTGTCGTCCACGTACCCGTTGGCGACTTCTCCGCCACTGACTACTCCAAAGCCGGGGACTTGATCCAAGCAGGCTACATCGCCGCTGAGGCGAACCGCGCCTCCCTGCTCCGCTACGCACTCGATGACAAAGGCTGGAAAGCTTACCTGGCCGCACGCGACCTTCGACGTCTCACCCCGCCCGGCATTCTGCGCAAAGTGGATGTGGACGCCGGCGACTCTGGAGCCAAGCGCCAGGTGCTTGCCGATATGAAGCCCCTCGAAGGCCAGCCTGTTTCGTCCGCTGCCACCCTCGACGCCCTGAAGCCAATCCAGTCCAACGGCGGATACGGCGTCAGCTATGAAACGTTCGGCCCTCCCGCCGCCCACGGAGGCACTCTCGACAACCCAAGCGACGCCGAGCCGGACACTGGCATTCTTGTTCGTCTCAGCAAAGACCCCATCGGGCCGCCCTATCTGCTCGTGGGGCTCGATCTGGGCGCTCAGACCTCCAACATCACTCGCACCGAGCTGAACCTGCGTTTTGTCGATCAGAACCTCGGGGGCTTTGGCTCTGAACTCCGTAGCACGGCGCGGGTCGGTTACATGACTGACCTCTCCGCTGAGTACTACAGGCTCGTCACACCATCCGGCTTCTTCTTTGAACCGCGCACCGGCGTTCTGCGCGAACCCGTATATATCTGGGCCAACCAGAAGCGCATCGCCGAACGCCTCCAACAGGATTTGACTGTCGGCTTTGAGGCCGGCCGCACCTTCAGCAACTCCCTGCAGGTTTCCACCGAATGGCGCGCAGTGGACACGCGCTGGAGCCTCACCACTGGTTCCGGAGGCGGCCCTTATCTGTCCGGAACCGCACAGACCGGCCTGCTTCACTTCACCCTGGACAAGGAATCCTCCGAGATCATTTCGCCGCAAGGTTTCCGTCTGGCAGCTTCCGCGGGAGCCCTCTATCATGCTGTCGATAGTGCCAACGCACCGCTGGTCATGCTATCCACGGCTCGCACCTGGTCGTGGAATCAGAGCAACATCCTTGGCCTGACTGCCGACGTCAACTCCTATCTCCGCGCCAATGTTGCCGAGCCCTACCGCTTCACCCTGGGCGGCCCGCGCCGGCTATCCGCCTCATCTTTCGACGAGTTTCGCGGCACAGATACCTACCTGGCCCGCGCCGGCTATCTCCGCCGCATTGCCGCTCTCCCCATCGGCCTCGGACAGGGTCTTTACGCCGTCATTGGCTATGAGGCTGGCGAAATCTGGTCTCCCGAAGGNNGGCCTGGTCGCTGCCACCCCATTCGGCGCCATCTCCATTGGCGGCTCAGTCGGCGACGCTGGCCATCGAAAAGTCTTCATCACCGTCGGCCGCCTTTTCTGAGCCGCCCAATGATTGATTCGGCAAATGACATTTCGAATTAGCGCGGAAGCAACTCGAAGTCCTGAATTGCGAGCTTTGGACCGATCTCGAAGTTCGCATCATCGGGCAGAAACATCACAGTGATCTCATCGAATTTCCGGATACTTGCAAGCGCGGGGACTGCGAAGCGCAATGTTTCGGTAACAGGAGAAGACTTGACCGCGAAGTGGGCGGGGTCGCTGGTGACTATGGGTTCCTGGCCAATGTATAGCGCTGGCTTGGATGGTGCGGCGGAGTTCCTCAGCAGCATCGCAACGTTGAGAACGCCGCGGCGATTGTCGCGATTCAGAATGGTGACCTGAATCTCGCGACAGCGAGCGATGGGAATCGGACTTCCCAGGTTCTGATGTGCTTCCATGACTAGAGGGATGAAGTTCCTTGACTGGATATCGGCAACCAGCGGGGTACCATGCGCTTGGTAAGCCCGTGGACCGGGGCGCTTGTCTGGAAGTTGGAAGTACCAGTAAGGCGCATCAAAGCGAATGATGAGAGGTTTTGTGGTGCCGGGAGCAAGGAGCTTGGTCTCGGCTTCAAGCGGCGGGATGATCTGCTTCTTCTCCGGGACCGGCCACAAGATGATGCTTTCGTAAGCGGAGATGCCTATAGCAGTTGGCTCAGTGGGCTTCTGATTCACAGCACCGCCATGCGATGCTGAATCTTCGCCGGCCAGAGCATTCGCGGCACTGTCCCGATTTCTGTTGGCCACGCCAAACATCAGGGCAAGCGTCGTGATCAGAACAGCCGCCATGGCCACCAGTGCCAGCCTCACAGTGGCACGCACTGCATGCTTCTGGTTTTCTAGCGTCGGTCCTGGTTGGCGAGAAAGCTTCCATGTAATGATGAAGCCGCAAAGCGCCAGCAAGCCGGCGGCCCAGAGGTTCCATCGGTCCTCCAGGTCGTAAGCTGCCAGGTAAATGCAGACCGCAATGAAGTAGCCATGGAGTTCACGGGGCTGGGTGCGCAAGGTTTCTGCAAAGAGTTCCCTCTCCGGCCAGGCCAGCCCGAACCCATTGGGACGCAATGGTGCGGTGGCTGAAGGGATAAGTTTGCGCAGGCCCAGTGCAAGGATAACGGAGGCCAGAACTGCCAACAGTGGTGAAACAAGCGAGTCCTGGCTGGACAAAATCACGATCGAAGGTACCCAAACCCATCCCGCGGCATTGCTCAATGCAAAGAGCTTGAATGAAAGCGGCGGCTCCGTGCTGAGAGGCGTTGACGAGCGATTCCAATAGAATCGTGCGCCCCAGAGCCCCGCCAGGCTGGCGCCAGACACATAGAGAATTGCCCTGAAAAAGAGCGCAAACAGCGTCGGACGGTGTACGTCAGGCAGCTGACAGACCAGGATCGCTAGGATCGATGCGTTGATCAGCCCGGCGCCGACCAGGAGTCCAACAAAGCGCGTCATGTTGGGCTGGCCGGAGTCAGCGCCGATTGAGGAGATTCCGATTTGTGTCGGATATGCCATGGAATCAGTCAACGATACGATGATTACGACTCTCGAACCGCGATGCCGCTCCCCAAAGCGCGCTGAGAACAATCAAGAAAAATGGGAGACGCACCAGGATGGCAGCGGTTCGCATATCAGTGATTGCAGCGCTCGGACTGCTGGTCTGCACGATGGTTGTCGGGCGCTGCGCTGCAACCCAATCCTCATGCTTGCGAATCAGGGCCGCTTCGGTTGGCGGCGGATGCTCCGCCATGTACCTCTTGATTGGACTGATGGAACCCCGATGGGCTGCCTGACCTGAATTTCCGGTTCGTACAATCGGCCCCGGCTCATTCACGGGGTACGTCACGACCGGATTCGCCGCAGGCCAATCGACGGGCTGCCCCAGAAAATATTTCGGCAGTAAAACCAGGGTTGCCCACAACGCAACCAGCACGGGAAGGCTCGCCCGAATTCCTCCGCCCAGCGGTTGCACCCTCAAGTTTCTTGCAGCCCATAAATGAGGGATAAGATACAGAGCCATTCCAGTCCAAATGAACAGCACATTTGCGGCAAGCAGAAAGCCCACGTCGGAGACGATAGACCATGGCCAGTCCATTCGATCAAACCGCTCAGTGAGATTGAAATGCTGCTCAGAGTTGGCGAGAAGACGCAACCATGCTGGAGCCAGCATCGCCCAGGAAGCCGCGAAGAACATTAAGCCCAGATGGATGCGGCTCTCACGGGAAACCCCCAGCACAATTGCGACCAATACTTGGCGCCAATACCAGGTCTTGGAGCGGCCGCAGCGAAAATCTTCGAGCAGATCTCCGGCAAGCGCGTCATTGCGCGGGCCCGGAACCAGGTGCTCCAGCAGCCATGTCGCAACCCCCCGCGGCTCGTCGGGCCTCATATGCGCTCCCCTTTCAGCTCCGGTAATTCACCCCATAGCTTAGACAGCACGCGGCGCGTTTCGTGCACCTGGCGCAGCCCCGCCTTTGTGACTCGGAAATATCTCTTGGCTTTGCCGCCGCGCTCGGGGGTGGGATCGCCGAGGCTGGATGAAACCAGGCCCTTGCTCTCCAGCCGCTCCAGCGCCGCATAAACGCTGCCGACCGAGACATCCCGGCCGCGGTGCTTTTCGAGTTCGCGAGAAATGGGAACCCCGTAGGCCTCCTCGCCCAGTTGGATCACGGCGAGAAGAATCATCAGTTCAAACTCTCCCAGGTAGCTTCGCTCTGTCATTAATTCAACAATAGAGAAGAAATTAAGGAACTGCAACTCCGAAATGCAAAATCCCAGCCAATTTCCACATTCTGGGTGCTCGTCCACCGGGCAGCAAAAAGGCCCTCCCGGGTGGGCGAGCCTGTTCGCAAATACCTTCGGAGCATGAAGTCTACGCTACGACCTCAATGCCCATCGATCGCGCAGTCCCCTTGATGCTCTTCACCGCCGCATCAACGGAGCCGGCGTTCAAATCGGGCATCTTCTGCGTGGCGATCTCGCGCACCTGCTTCTCGGTCACCTTTCCAAGCTTTTCCTTGTTGGGTGTGCCCGATCCCTTCGCGATCCCAGCGGCCTTCTTGAGCAACACCGCTGCCGGAGGAGTCTTGGTGATGAATGTAAAGCTACGATCCGCATAAACAGTGATCACCACCGGAATGATCAGACCGGCCGATTCCTTGTTCTGCGTGCGCGCGTTGAACTGCTTGCAGAACTNNCTTCTAGCTCCTAGCTCCTAGCCGTCAGCTGATTCTTGCTTCGTTTGAAGCGTTGTTTTGAATTTTGGTGTTGGGGCCGCCACGTTCGCTCGCAACCGGGGCCCGCTAGGTGGAGAGCCCGGCTAGAAGCTGAAAGCTAGTAGCTAGCAGCTACAACTACTCAATCTTTTCAACCTTGCCAAACTCCAGTTCGACAGGGGTGGAGCGACCGAAGATCGTCACCATGACCTTCATCGTCTCGCGATCCTCATTGATCTCATCCACCACGCCGT
>PLKU01000567.1 GCA_003140705.1 Acidobacteriaceae bacterium | reverse complement strand
AAGATGTCGAAGTCGCGCGGGAACATTGTGCGCGCGGAGACGGTGCAGGAAGTACTGGGGACCGATGCGCTTCGATATTTCCTTCTGCGTGAGATTCCTTTTGGACAGGACGGGAGCTTTTCTTTCGATGCTCTGGTCCAGCGGTATAACGGGGACCTGGCTAACGGCTATGGGAACCTGGTGAGCCGCGTNNTGGTGCACAAGTACTTTGGCGGGTTTGTGCCAGAATTTGGCGCGGAGACCGCTGCTGAGGCGGCTTTGCGTGAAAGCGCTATACGGGCGATTGCTGCGTTTGGCCCGGAGTTCGACGAACTGAATTTCAGCGAGGCTTTGAAGGGGCTTTGGAGGCTGGTGGCAGAGACGGATGGCTACCTGACGGCGAATGCGCCCTGGAAGAAGCCGCCCGAGCGATCGGAGGCGGAGCATGTGGCGCTGCAGGCGCGGGTGCTGGCGACGGCAGCGGAGGCCATTCGTGTGATCACAGCGTTGGTGTATCCGATATTGCCGGAGTCGGCAGCGAAGGTGTGGGTGCAGTTGGGACAGGGCGAGATTGCGGACGCCGCAAAGAATTCATTTTTGGTGGGACTCGCGTGGGGTGGGTTGAAGGCGGGGACGAAATTTGGCGAGCCCGCGCCGCTGTTCCCCCGCGCGGAAAAGGAGGCAGTGGAGCGTATGCAGAGTCTCGAGGATGAGAATAATCGGACAGTGATCGAAGCAGCTGGCGGCGTGGCAGAAGGTGCAACGCAAGAGATTGTCGCACCCGTATCCGCGACCGCTTCACCCTCGGTAATTTCGACGACAGTAACCAGTTCGGCGGAGGCGCGAGCGGAGGAGAATACGACGCACACCACCGCGGCCTCAATGGATGGAGATAAGCCGATTGCCACTGCAAAAGTGCACCAGGTTCCAGCGGAGTTGGCAAGCAGCCGACTGACTTCCACGCCGGTAGCCGCGCAGACGGGGGCTCGGCTGCCTTCGAGCGAGACGGCCGCGGCAAGTGATGAGCCGACACATATCTCGATCGACGATTTCGCCAAGGTTGAGCTGCGGGTGGCGCAGATCTTGGTCGCTGAGCGAGTGCCGAAGGCGGACAAGCTGCTACGGCTTGAGGTGGACCTGGGGTATGAGAAGCGGCAGATTCTGGCGGGAATTGCGCAGTATTACGAGCCGGAAACGCTGATTGGACGGAAGATCATCATCGTGGCGAATCTAGCTCCGAGGAAGATGCGCGGTCTGGAGTCGAACGGGATGTTGCTGGCGGCGTCGCTTGAGGGCGGTGCGCCGGTGCTGGCCGGATTCCTGGAAGAGTGCCCGCTGGGGGCCAGGCTGAAGTAACCACCTGCAGTGAGGCCACCTGCGGCGGGGCAGACGCCTACGGCCCTGGTGGGGTCTGTGAACTCCCAGGTCTCAAATGCAAGACCCAGGGCACCCGGCCTTTCCCTGTGAGGTTCCATTGCTGATTGATTCACATGCTCACTTGGACAACGAGCGCTACGCGGAGGATCGCGGGGCGATGCTGGGGCGCGCGTTTGCGGCGGGCGTGGGGACGGTGCTGACGATCGGGATCGGCGAGCAGGCGTTGGGAATGGACCGGGCGCTGCATGTGTGCCGGGAGTTCAATGGAAAACCCGGTCTGCCCCGGTTGTATGCAAGCGCGGGGGTTTATCCGCATAACACGCATGAGATTGACGACGGGGTGATGGCAAAGCTGGATGGGCTTCTAGCCGAGCCGGAGGTGATTGCGTGCGGGGAGATCGGGCTGGACTACTATCACGGGGGCGCGGCGCACACGGTGCAGCGCGAATGGCTGATCAGGCAACTCGAAATCGCGGCGGGGCGGCAGCGGCCGATCCTGATCCATTGCCGGCCCAAGGATGACATGACGGAAGGCAGTGGGGGCGCATGGGGAGATTTGTTCGAGATTCTCGAGAGCCACTGGCGGCAGACCGGGCTGCGCGGAGTGATGCACTGCTTTGGCGGTGGGTGGGAGCAGGCTCGGCGTTCCCTGGACCTGGGCTTTCTGGTGTCGTTTGCAGGGAACCTGACCTATCCCAAAGCTCAGACGCTGCGGGATGTGGCTGAGAAGCTGCCGCTGGATGGGGTGTTGGTGGAGACGGATGCACCCTGGCTGACGCCGACGCCCGATCGCGGCAAGCGCAACGAGCCNNTTCGCGATGCGGCGCTGGAAGTCCCGCTGAATCGGATGCTGATTGAGACGGACTCGCCCTACCTAGCGCCGGTCCCGCTTCGCGGCAAGCGCAACGAGCCAGCCTTTGTGACGCGGACGGCGCAGACACTTGCGGGGCTGCTGGGAGTTAGCGGAGAAGAAATTGCTGCTTCGACGACGAAAAACTTCAATCGGCTGTTTGGTCTCAGGGCAGACGTGGGAAACTGATAGAGGCGCTGTGCGGGGGCACTGTACGGGGCGGCAAAAAGAACAACAATTGAGGATCAGAAAAAGATGGCCCAGGAGAATTCGTTCGACATAGTGAGCAAGGTGGATATTCAGGAGGTCCGCAACGCCATCGACCAGGCTATCAAGGAGGTCAGGCAGCGTTTTGACCTGAAAGATTCCCACTCCGAAATCACGCTGGAGGGCAGCGACGCGATCCAACTAGCCTCGGCCGGGGAGTACAAGCTGGAGGCGGTGAAGGAGATTCTGGGGCAAAAGCTGGTGAAGCGGGGGGTCTCGCTGAAGAATCTGACCTACGAGAAGCTGGAACAAGCGTCGGGGCAGAGCGTGCGGCAGAAGATCAAGCTGCAACAGGGCATCCCCGCCGAAAAGGCCAAGGAGATTGTTCGCCTGGTGAAGGACTCGAAAAAGAAGGCACAGGCCAGCATTCAAGGCGATACTGTCAGGATATCGAGCAAGGACCGCGACGAACTGCAGGCGATTATTGCCTTGTTGCGGGGCAAGGATCTTGGACTGGAGCTGCAGTTTACGAACTACCGCACGAACTGAGCACCTGCGGTTGGGCGGACCTTGAATCGAGCCACAGTGGGACGGACTCTGAAAGGGTTCGACAAGCAAATGGCAGCGGACGCAATGTAGGATAAGGCACGGGAACCGGAGAGCTTTGAGCACACTGGCGATAGCGACGGCGAGAGAGGTCTTCGATCTGCTGCGGGACGACCTCGTGGCGATCGAGCAGGGGCTGGGCCGCGATGCAGCCTCCGGCGTAAGCACCATCACGGAGATCGCCGAATACCTGAGGAGCGGCGGCGGCAAGCGCATCCGGCCCACGCTGCTGCTGCTGTCGTCGCACGCGCTGGGCTACACCGGCCAGGCTGCCATCCGGCTGGGCGCGGTGGTGGAGATGGTCCACTCCGCGACACTGGTTCACGACGACATTATCGACAGCGCCAATGTGCGCCGCGGGCGGCCCTCTGCCAATACCACCTGGGGCAATGAGAAGTGCGTGCTGGCCGGCGACTGGCTTTATATGCAGGCCTTCAGTGTAGCTCTGAAAGAGAAGAGCCTGCGCGTGCTCGACCTGCTGATCGGCCTGACCCAGCAGATGGTCGAGGGCGAGCTGCT
>PLKU01000398.1 GCA_003140705.1 Acidobacteriaceae bacterium | reverse complement strand
GTCTGCCACCAGGTATCCACGATGGGACAGCGGTTGTGGCCAATCTTCTCGCGGTACCACATCCACGCTTCAGGGTTGATGGGCTCGCCAACGGTGCCAAGCAACCGCAGCGAGTCCAGCTTGTACTTCTCCACATGCTGGTCGCCCCACTTGATGAATGCGCGAATGGCGGTCGGCGCGGTGTAGAAGATNNGCTTCGGGATTGATCGGTTCGCCGACCGTTCCCAACAGGCGGAGGCTCTTCATGGCATGCTTGCCCGGCCATTCCGCGCCGAAGCGCATGAAGGCGCGAATGGCCGTTGGGGCGGTGTAGAAGATGTTGACCTTGTGGCGGTCGATGATGCGCCAGAACCGGTCGGGTTCCGGGAAGTTGGGCGCGCCTTCATACATCAGCACGGTGGCCCCGTTCTGCAGCGGACCATAGACCACATAGGAGTGGCCTGTCACCCAGCCAATGTCCGCGGTGCACCAGTATATATCCTGGTCACTGAGGTCGAAGACGTACTTGGTGGTGAGGTACGTTTGCACGGCATAGCCGCCTGTGGTGTGGACCAGACCCTTCGGCTTCCCTGTTGTGCCCGAGGTGTAAAGAACGTAGAGCGGGTCTTCTGAATCGAGTTCCTCGGCGGGGCACTCAGGCGCAGCGGCGGCAACCAGATCGTGCCACCAGTGGTCGCGGCCCTCAACCATCTTGATCGGGCTGCCGGTCCGGCGGTAGACCACTACGTGCTTCACCGTGGGGCAAACGGCCATGGCTTCATCGACGGTCCGCTTCAGCTGGATCTCACCGCCGCGCCGAAAGCTCGTGTCCTGGGTGAGGATTGCCACACATTCCGAGTCATTCACACGGTCGGCAATCGCGTTGGCCGCGAACCCGCCAAAGATCACCGAGTGGACTGCTCCGATGCGCGCGCACGCCAGCAGCGCAATAGCCAGCTCCGGCGTCATGCCCATGTACACGGCGACACGGTCGCCTTTCTTGACGCCCAGCGACTTAAGTACGTTGGCGAACTTTTGCACTTCGACGTGAAGTTCTGCGTAGGTGAGGCGGCGCACTTCGCCCGGCTCACCCTCCCAGATGATCGCTGTTTTGTCGCGGCGAGCTCCCAGCGCATGACGATCGACGCAGTTGTAGCTCAGGTTGAGCTTGCCACCCACAAACCATTTGGCCCAGGGCTCGTTCCACTCCAGCACCTTGTCCCACGGCTTGAACCAGTGCAGATCTTTGGCAACACCGGCCCAAAAACTCTCTGGATCTTCGATGGATTGCTTGTAAAGGGACTCGTACTCCTCAAGGCTCTTGATGTGCGCCTTGGCGCTGAACTCCGGAGGAGGCGGGAAGACGCGAAGCTCACGAAGCGTTGAGTCCAGGTCCTGATTGACAACAGCGGGAACGGGCAAGGAAGACATGAAAACGTCCTTCTGGTGAAGATATCTTGGTGTAGCGCGGGCTCTCCGGCGGAGGGCTCGCGAAGAGATTCCGCGTGGGGCCACTTTAAAGCGACAGGCACACAATGAGCAAGGCCTTCCAGCGGGCCGATGCCGAGCAGGCGCTTCAGGCCTTCTTTCCTGCCTCGTTCCAGATCAGCGTCCCGTGTGTCTCCTTGAGCAGAAGGACTCCGCAGATGAAGGTGATGGAGGCGATCCCTATGGGATAGTACAGCCCTGCATAGATGTTCCCGGTGGAAGCGCAAAGCCCGAGCCCGATCAATGGCAGCAAACCGCCAAAAACGCCATTTCCCAGGTGATAAGGCAGCGACACCGAGGTGTATCTCACCTTGGCCGGGAACACCTCCACCAGGTAGGCGGCGATAGGCCCGTAGGTCATGCAGACGAACAAGACCTGAATCCAGATGTAGAACACCAGCAGCGGCTGGTTGGCGTTGACCGCCTCCTTGGCCGGGACCAGCTTGCCCGTTGCCACATCCATGGTCAGCGGAGTGAGCTTGATGGCGCCCGTAATCTTGTCCTTGACCGAGTTCAGCGCGACAACGTTGTTGCCCGCCGCCTGTTGCATGCCCTTGTAGATGGGGAGGTAGGTGAGCAGCGCGAACAGCAAGCCGGCCATCATCAGCTTCTTGCGGCCAATGCGATCGCTCAACGCGCCAAAGGCGGTGAAGAAGGGCATGCCCAGCAACAAGGCAAAGGCCACCAGGATGTTGGCCATCCTGGGATTCACCTTGAGCACCGTTTGCAGGTAGAAGAGGGCGTAGAACTGGCCTGTGTACCAGACCACTCCCTGGCCCATGGTGGCGCCTACCAAGGAAATGAGCACGCGCTTGAGGTTGGGCCACTTGGTGAATGCGTCGGTGAGCGGCTTGGTGGAGCTCATGCCTGCGCCCTTGATCTGGGCGAAGATGGGCGACTCTTTCATCTTGAGCCGAATGTAGAGAGAGATTGAAACCAGCACGATGGACAGCAGGAAAGGCAATCGCCATCCCCATGCCTGGAAGGCAGCAGGGCTCATGCTCTGTTGTGTAGCCACAATCACGGCGAGTGAGATGAACAGTCCCAGCGTCGCGGTGATCTGAATAAAGCTCGTGTAGAAGCCGCGACGGTTGTCGGGCACGTGTTCGGCGACAAAGACCGCGGCTCCGCCGTATTCGCCGCCCAGGGCCAATCCTTGCAGGACGCGAATGAAGATGAGAATGATCGGCGAGAACCAGCCAGCTGTCTGGTAGGTCGGCAGCAGGCCGATCGAGGCCGTGGCAAAGCCCATGATGGACAGCGTGAAGATGAAAGCGATTCTGCGCCCTATCAGGTCGCCCATGCGGCCAAAGAAGAGCGCGCCAAAGGGCCGGACCAGGAAGCCAACGGCAAACGTCGCCAGATAAGCGATGAGAGCAAACGTGTCATTGCCGGGCGGATAAAACTTGACGGCGAGCACCGTGGTGAGCGAGCCGAAGATGTAAAAGTCGTACCACTCGATCAGCGTTCCCAGCGAGGAACCGAAGATGACTTTGGGCAAACTGGTGACGCTCTTCGCCGCGGGAAGAGAAGCAGAATTGGATGCCATGAGACGGTAGACCTCTCAGACTGGCTGCACGCCCGCATGTGAGGGGAAGGTTCTGAAGGGAAACTTCAGGCGCGCTGACAGAATCTGTGGATTTCAGGAATCCAAGTTGCTTGCGCCAGCAGATGAAAGTCAAGTTAATTTATGTGCATTCTATGGCTGAGCTAGCCTCCGTATCGCTTTTGATGCCAGACCCATGCGGTGCGGATGATCTGGTCGAGTTGCGTGTATTTCGGCTTCCAACCGAGCTCGCGGATGGCTTTCTCAGAACTGGCGACCAGGACTGCAGGATCACCGGCGCGTCGGGGATGGACTTCGGCCGGAATTGGATGGCCGGTGACGCGGCGGGCCGACTCGATGACCTCGCGGACGCTGAAACCCCGGCCGTTCCCAAGGTTGAAGATGAGCCGATCATGCGACTCGAGTGCATTGAGGGCGAGAAGGTGCGCGTCGGCAAGGTCGGAGACGTGGATGTAGTCGCGAATACAGGTGCCGTCCGGTGTGGGGTAGTCGTCACCGTAAATTCTGATGGATTGGCGGCGGCCTAAGGCAACATCGAGTACCAAGGGAATCAGATGCGTCTCAGGGTCGTGAGCCTCGCCACGGGTAATCCCGTCCGGCCCTTCCGGCGAGCCGGCCACGTTGAAATAGCGCAGCGAGGCGTAGCGCAGGCCGTGAATGCGGTTGAACCAGCCGAGCATGTGCTCGACCAGCAATTTTGACTCGCCGTAGGCGTTGGTGGGTAGTAGACGAGCGTCCTCTCGGATGGGCACTGATTCCGGCTCACCGTACACAGCGGCTGTGGAAGAAAAGACTACCCGGCGTGGTCCGTGAGCCAGGACTGCCTCCAGCAACGTGAGCGTGGAAGCGGTGTTGTTGCGGAAGAAGATTTCCGGGCGGATCATGGACTCGCCGGCCTCAATGAGGGCTGCAAAGTGGAGGACGCCGTCGAAGGGATCACCGTGGTTTTTCGCTGCCGTGAAAAGGTTTTCAATTATGGCTCGGTCAGACAGCTCACCTTCAACAAAATCCACGCCTTCGGGCAGGAGGTCGCGCCGTCCGTGGCTCAGGTTGTCGAAAGCAACCACAGAGTGCCCCAATTTGGCAAGAAGTCCCGCGACGGTACTACCAATATACCCCGCACCACCAGTAACCAATATCTTCACGAATTTACGCCCCTTCCTGAACGGATTGGTTTAACGTGAGTCTATTACAATAGGGATGGGAAGGCTAACCGCCCCCAACACCCAGACCGCCGCGCAGGCGGCTAGCGGTACAGAAAGATTTGCGTGCCGCATTGTCATGGCGCAAGGCATCTGTGTCGCCGGAGTCCCATAGCCGGAAACCTGGTACTTTTAGTTCCCTACCCTGAAAGAGGGATTGCCATTCTTTCAGTGGATGCCTTGGATGTACAGTGGAGTACTTTCATGTCCAGGGTCTATGCAGCAAACATTTCGTGTTCGGCTCAGCTGGCGATCGCAGCCCCCGGTCTTGCATGCTTTGGCGTTGCCTTGCCAGGTCCTTCATGCATCCATAAAGCCACTCCTAACATCCCAACCTAAGACTTTCGAGGATTGATAATCATGCCGTTGAACTACTCCCCTGGACGGACCAACTTTGGCTTGCTGCCCGAACCCGAGGCTTCTCCAGCCTCGTTTATCTCCAGTATGCTGATCAATGGGTTGATCCTTGTCGTGATGATCTACATCGGAGCGACGGCAAGGCGGGTGATTGAAGAGCACAAGTACGAAGACACAGTTTTGATTGTGCCCACCACACCGCCTCCCCCGGCAAAGGTAAAGTTGCCTGAGCCGCCGAAGATCAAGCCGCCCGAGCCGCCCAAGCTTGAGATTAAGCTGGACGCTCCCAAGATCAATGTTCCCAAGCCGGAACCCAAGCCGGACTTGAAACCGATTCAGATGGAGGCCAAAGTGGCCCTGCCGGTGGTCAAGGCAGCCAAGCCTTCCATCATCCTGGCGCCCCAGCCGAAGGCCGCCCTGACGGCGGCCATGCCGGCGCAGAATAACCAGGTCAAGCCCTCAACGGCGCCGGTGCACCTGGGACAGACCTTTGGGGTGACGCCGAATCCCAACGCAACGCGGCCTGCTACCATTGCCTCAATCGGGAATCCCTATGGTGGCATGAACGGCCCTGCGGTCGCGCCACACGGTATCGTGGGCTCGACGGGCATCGGCAACAGCACCACAAGGGTTGGCTCCAACTCCGGAGTTGTGGGCAAAGTGGCCTCCGCCGGTATTCCCGGCGCCACAGGCACGGCGACCAATGGAAGCTATGCCAACGCGAGGGTAGCCTCTGCTGAGATTCCCAAGGCGCAGGCGGCCGCGCCCGTCCAGCAGGCGGCCACCGAGCCGACCGCAACCGGCCTGGAGATTGTTTCCAAGCCGCCAGTCCAATACACAAGCGAAGCACGGCAGTTGAAGGTGGAAGGAAACGTGATCTTACGCGTGACTTTTACGTCAAACGGCCGGGTCGTCGTGCAGAGCATTGTGCATGGACTTGGACACGGCCTGGATGAAGAAGCTCGCCGCGTGGCAGAGCAGATTCGCTTCCATCCAGCCACTCGCAACGGGCAGCCGGTCGACTTGACCACTAACATCACTATCACGTTCCAACTGGCATAGAGGCTACACTGCAATAAGGAACATATGCTGGACTCGGCCGTGCGATGACGATTTCTCGCGCGGCCAGAGGAACATTTGGAAGACCAAACCCTAGGAGCTTGACATGACGTTTCGGAAGATATCCCTCACCTTCCTGATCATTACAATGTGTGCGGCCTGCGCGTATGCCAAAAAAGAACCAAAGTACGAGCAAACGCACCAGCTTACTCCCGAACAAGCCGCCCTGGTGGTAAAGGCCATCGCGCGCGAGAAAGTGCTGATCAAGAATATCCAGCAGCGCACGCCTCTGGTGGAGACCTATATCCAGGACACGCGTCCCGACGTCAAGCTTTACCAGGTTCCGATCGACGACCAGTACTCGCTGAGCCGTGTCGACTTTGCCAAGAGCTTCTTCGACAAGACTTACACCGAGACGCAGCGCGCCACCGGTAAAAAGCACGGCTTCTTCAAGGGTTCATTCCAGGCCATCACCGGTCTGACAAAGGCACTGGGACTTGAGCGCTTTACCTATTCGCCTACCGGCTTCATGCAGATGATGTTTCTGGACCCGACGGGTTTTGACAACCAGCATTACGTCTTCAGCTATGTGCGCCGCGAGTTCCTCGGCTCCGTTCGGACCTGGGTCTTCGATGTGCATCCCAAGGTAGCCGGAATGGGCCGCTTCTACGGCCGCATCTGGGTTGAGGATCAAGATGGTAACGTGGTCCGGTTCAACGGCACTTACACCGGTCCCACCTCCGAAGACTCGTCAAAGTACTACTTCCACTTCGATAGCTGGCGCATGAATGTGCAGCCGGGGATTTGGCTGCCGGTAGCCGTTTACGTGGAAGAGACGACCCGCATTGAAGGCGAAAAGACTGTCGGTCTCAAAGCGCAGACACACTTCTGGGGCTACTCGCTCAAGTTGCCGACCCGGGACAGCGAGAATGTCAGCGTGAAGGTGGACGACGCGGTGGACAATAGCCAGGACTCGCAGGATGTGGGTCCGCTGCAGGCTTCGCGCGCGTGGGTCACCCAGGCTGAGAACAACGTGATTGACCGTCTGGTAGAAGCCGGCCTCGTGGCGCCGCTGAATCCCGGGGGTTACGAGAACAAGGTGCTGGACCAGATCGTGATCAACCTGGTGGTCCCCAATAACCTGGCCTTCAGCGATCAGATTCATACCCGCATCCTTCTTTCAACCACCGTAGAAACGACTACGGTAGGCAACACCATCCTGATCAGCAAGGGCCTGATCGACAGCCTGCCCAATGAAGAAGCAATTGCTTCAGTTGTTGCGATGGAGCTTGCTCACATCGCCATGGGCCACCACATCGACACGCGTTACGCCTTCAATGACCGGCTTATGTTCCCTGATACGGCCTCCTTCCAGCGCATCAACATGTACCACAGCGACCACGACAATGCTGACGCCGCCAAGCGCGCCATGGAGTATCTGCAGAACTCCATGTACAAGGACAAGCTGCCCTCGGCTGGCCTCTACTATGCGCAGTTGGTGGACCGTGAAAAAGCGCTCAAAGGGCTGAACACTCCCAAGCTGGGCGATTCCCTGCTGAAAGCCGACGGAACACCGTGGATGGCCGACTTGCAGAAGATGGCTCCCAAGCTGAACTGGGATGACCTGACACAGATGGCCGCACTGCCCTTGGGTAGCTGGATCAAGACCGATCCGTGGGACGACAAGGTGCACCAGTTGAACGCCAAGATCTATGCACCCATGAACGCCCGCGACAAGATGCCGTTTGAAGTAACGCCGGTGTTCTACAAGCTGCAGCGCTATGACGTAGCCAAGGCCGAACCTCCGGCAGCGGCGCCCGCAGCCGCCCCGGCCACGCCTCCTGCCGCCTCGGGTGACCCGGCAGCGCAGCAGCCAACCACACAGCCGGCGGCCACACCCGACGCTACACAACAGACGCCTGGTACGCAGCAGCCAGCCACTGGTGATGCAGCGGCGGCCCAACCGGCCACTGGCGATGCAGCGGCCCAGCCACCCGCGCAAGCCCCAACAACCCAGCAGTAGAACAGACTCCGAGGGACCCCTGGCCGGACTGGCTCAGAAAGCCAGGGGCTCTTAGATTGAGTGAGCTCGAGCTTTTAAAAGCAACTCAAATTCACCTGGACTGGACGTGATTTGTGCCCAAGTGTTCTTTGAAGATAAATCGATCGACCCGGATTTTGTTCCTGCTCCTGCTTAGCGCTGGAGCCACATTTGCCCACGGTCAGGTGGTGCCCTCGGCCTCCGGAGGCCAGTTTGCCGTGACGGTCGGCGGGATGGGCTCGGTTTTTCAGCCCGACTACGCTGGATATGGCGTGGCTCAAACGAGCCCCAACCGCCTTTACGGAATTGGCGCTTTTGTCGACGTGAAGTTCACCCATTGGATTCAGCTTGAGGCTGAAGGCCGCTGGCTCCGCTTTAACCAGTTCGAGAGCATCTACGAGGACAACTACCTCGCAGGCCCACGCGTTCCGCTGCACACCTTCAAATTCATGCAGGCAACGCCATATGCCAAAGTGCTGATTGGCATCGGCAAGATGAACTTTGAGGACAACGACGCCTACGGCCGCTTTACCGACATCGCCTATGGCGGTGGCGCGGACTTCAGGTTGACTGACAGGATCAGTTTGCGCGGCGACTTCGAGTACCAGCAGTGGCCCGCCTGGCTGAACAGCCAACTGTCTCCCTACGGCGCCAGCGCCGGCGTGAGCTACCGGATCCTCGGCGGCAGCCATGGCCTTCGCAAGCTGACGAGAAAAGAGCGAGGCCAGTAATCGGTCTGGCAGCAGAAACTCCAGATCGGCAGGAGAGTCCAGGGCGGCTCCTCGATTCACCTCAGGCATCAATTCCAATGAGCAGCAAAAAGGGCCACTCGATGTGAGTGGCCCTTTTTGCTTGCGCCTTAAACTTGCTTTATGCCGGTGATGGGGAACCCTCGGGGTAGTTCGGACCGCCGCGGCTCTCGGGCTTGAGCACTTGCTGCACGCCGCTGTCACCCTTGTCCGTGGGCGAAGCCAGGACCGAACGCAACGGAGGCAATTCCTCGCCCTCGATCAGCATCCTCACTTCTTCCGCGTCAATGGTCTCGCGCTCCAGCAGAGCGGCGGCGATGCGGTGCATTGCGTCGCTGTGGGTTTCAACCAGGGCGTGTGCGGATTGGTAGGCTTCGTCGATCAGGCGGCGAACTTCAAGATCGATCTGCCGGGCCGTCTCCTCGCTGAAGTCGCGGTGTTGTGCGATCTCGCGGCCAAGGAAGATCTGCTCTTCCTTCTTGCCGAAGGTGAGCGGACCCAGGCGGCTCATGCCGTACTCGCAGACCATGCGACGAGCCAGATCGGTTGCGCTCTCAATATCGCTGCCCGCCCCAGTGGACATCTGGTTGAGGAAGATCTCCTCTGCCACACGACCGCCGTAAGCAATGGCCAGGTTCGCTTCAAGATATTCCCGCGTGTAGTTGTGGCGATCGCCGGGCAGGAAGATGGTTACGCCCAGCGCCATGCCACGCGGAATGATCGTCACCTTGTGGATGGGGTCTGAGTGCTCGCGCCTGAATGACACCAGTGCATGGCCCGCTTCGTGATAGGCAGTGACCCGCTTCTCCTCTTCGGTCAGCAGCATCGACTTGCGCTCGGCGCCCATGAGTACCTTGTCCTTGGCGAGCTCAAAGTCGTACATGGTCACCTGCTTGCGATTCATGCGAGCAGCGTTCAGCGCAGCCTCATTGACCATGTTGGCCAGGTCGG
>PLKU01000135.1 GCA_003140705.1 Acidobacteriaceae bacterium | reverse complement strand
TTTGGTCAGTGCCGGTGTGGCCGTAGGCCATTCGCTCAGGTTCAGCTTCTTGCCCAGCGGCACGTGGTAGATCTTCGAATCGATCGTCATGGTGTTCACTTACCCCTGCAAAAACTTGTTGGCTGAAGACAATCCACCCGAGGGCCTGGCGGCAGGGCAATGAGACGCACCGGTGGCTGAAACGCTCCTAATCAGTATCGACTCGGATTGATCAGGAATCTGTGCAGTTGTGGTCAAGACAGGCTGGAGGAAGAGCCGTGATGTCATTGATAAAGATAGGTCATGGGGTCTAAGTGGAGAGGCGCAATTGGAAAGCTCGCGAGCCGCAATCGCCTCTGCATCAAGCTATGCGGCGGGCACCGGTCAAGGCCCCGTAACCCGCTACGACATCAAAGAGTTCCTCGTCGCGATACCCCGAACCTATTTAGCGTTAATTCGATAGCGCCGGGTGATTCAAGAGCTGGCCTTTTCTCAATAAGTGGCTCGTTTTATACAGTTTTTCTTCGGCTCGTAAGGACAATCTTGTATCGAGGCCACGCGCAGTTCCGAGGGCAGGTGCGCCAGCTTCCGATGCGCCTAGACCCTGCGCCACATCCGAGTGTGGATCGCGATGTTCGCCAAAACGCCCTTCTTCCTAAAGAGGTGGCAGATGAACGCCCTGCTGATCTACCCTGAATTCCCTGACACGTTTTGGAGCTTCAAGCACGCGCTCGAGTTCCTGGGCAAGCTGGCTGCACAGCCTCCCCTAGGTCTGATGACAGTTGCCGCGCTGTTGCCGGGAGCCTGGAAGAAGCGGCTCGTGGACACGAACGTTGAACTATTGCGAGACAGTGATCTGGCCTGGGCCGATGTGGCCCTTGTAAGCGGTATGCACGTCCAGCGCACTTCGCTGGTAGCTATCGTTGAACGATGCCGCGCGCGTGGGTTGCGAACGGTTGTAGGCGGGCCGATCGCGAGCAGCCTTTCATGGGAAGATCTCAAAGCGGATCATGTGGTCATCGGCGAGGCAGAGAGCATCATTGCTGATCTTGCACGAGACCTGAAACAGGGAACCGCCAAACCCGTTTATCAGGCTATGGAAAGACCGGAAATGACTTGCAGCCCGCTACCGGACTTGAGTCTGATCAAGATGCACCGCTACTCAACCATGGCCGTACAATATTCGCGTGGCTGCCCGTTCAACTGCGAATTCTGCGACATCATTGAGATTTACGGCAGGCGCCCGCGCACCAAGGCAGTAGCGCAGGTGCTGGCTGAACTGGACCAGCTGCGCGCGGCGGGCTGGCGGGAAGCCGTGTTCATCGTCGACGACAACTTCATTGGCAACAAGGCGCGCGCCAAAGAGCTATGCGTCGCCCTTGCCGAGTGGCGCAGCCAATATAAAACCAGCTTCGACTTCAATACCGAAGCTTCACTCAACCTCGCCGACGACCCTGAGTTGATGCGGTTGATGAGAGACGCCGGCTTTGTCTCGGTCTTTCTGGGCATTGAGACTCCTGATGAATCCGGTTTGATCGCGGCCAACAAGCTGCAGAATACTCGGCGCAGCCTGCTCGACAGCGTGGCCAAGATCCAGAGCTATGGAATGCAGGTGATGGGAGGATTCATCCTTGGATTCGATACAGATCGCGAGGACATTTTTGACCGGATGGTGGAGTTTATCCAAAAAAGCGGCATCCCGGTAGCCATGGTGGGGCTTTTGCAAGCCATGCCAGGGACTCAACTCTTTAGGCGTTTGCGCAAGGAGGGAAGGATCCTGGATGCGGGTCACGGAGACAACACGGATGACAAACTGAACTTCCTTCCCGCCATGGACGCGACGCAACTCGTTGAGGGATACCGCTCTGTCCTGAAGAGGATCTACTCTTGCGAGGCCTACTACGAGCGCGTCAAACTCTATCTGAGTCGGACCCAGCCCCGGCCCAGTGAGACAAACGGGAGAGCGCAAAGAACCAGGCAGAAGTGGCTGACCAAGGGCAACGCCCGCGCCTTCGTCACGTCAATTGTTCGGCAGGGAGTCTTTGGCAAGCAACGCTGGAGCTATTGGAAGTTCCTCCTAGCAGTTGCGACACGTTATCGCCATTGCGTTGGAGCAGCGATGACGCTGGCCGTGATGGGTTATCACTTTCAGGTGATGACCAGCAGACTGTCTGAGCCTGGAGAGTCTGCAACTCTGGTTGGACGCATCGGAACTGCGGCCGCCTCACAGGTTCGCGGGAGTTGACAGGGTCACTCCATATCAGTTCTATAACGTTGAGCCCTAGCAGGCGTAGCTCGCTGGGGCGCGCTTGGAATCATTGTCAGCTGCGCCGATAAATCCTCTATATGATATTGATTCTAAATTACTTAAATGGCGGAGAGAGTGGGATTCGTACCCTCTTAGCTCTTTTAGAATCTGTAAGTTACAGAAAGGAATATGCCGCAGATACCGTGTATGCCAGCCATGCCGTGGCGCATTGCCCGCCATTGCCCGCCGAGTTGGTCTCGAGCCGGTCGATTCTGCCCTGCTAGGGCAGAGGTCAGGGCCATTTTGGCCGGACTCTGCTCTAGCAGAAAAAATGGGCTCTGGTGCAAATATGTGTGAGGGGCGCAACAAGGCCAGTGGAGGAGTAAAGACTACGCGGCGAGTACCGCATTCCAGATTGCAGGGACAGTTTGGTTCTTGAGACGAAGACTCCCCAGGGCGAATTGTCCTTTGCGAATACGGTGGAGCAGTTCGATCCCGGCAATGGTGGTAGCTGCGCAATCAAAGTTCTTGAAGCCGAGCATCGGCCCTGTTCGGGATTTAATCCCGCGGTGATCCTGTTCGATCA
>PLKU01000442.1 GCA_003140705.1 Acidobacteriaceae bacterium | reverse complement strand
GCGCGCAAACACGTACCCTGGAAAGAGCGGACGCTCCGCGACAACCGTTCGGTCGGTCCACCTTACGCGTTCGCTGTAAAGCGGCAGAAAGTGCTCCACTGAACGCACTGCAAGGGACTGTGCAACTCGTTTTTCATAGTTTGAATGCACATGTAGAACATGCCACGGACTGCTATTCATTGGTCGCCTCTGAGGTGAAAGCTGCATCAACACAAAAAAGCAGTTACCTTGCGGTTACAAAGTCCGATTGCATCATGGTTGCGTCATTTTATATCATTCTTACGTGAGGCACCGCACAATTGAAAGGAACGAAGCTTGGCGCAATAAGCCAACCGAAAAGCTATTTCATTGGCGGTGCCACGGTCAAGCTGTTTTGCCAACACCGAAACACTCCTCCGATGCTTCCGTTCGCCCATGCCACAGGGTCGGGGTGTTTACGACTTACAAATTATGTGCAACTTAGCCGTGAATGTTGCGCTCGGCTTGGGTCATTCAAAATTAACAGGAACGTCAGCGTTCTAATTGGCAACTATGTGCGTTTATACGAAGAGATGCGACAACATACGACATTGCGGTGCTCTTCGAGCCGTCTTGCTAACCGCTCGGCCGCCCCTTGGGGCCACTAACATCCGCCGGACGAGAGAGGGATTTCGATGTGCGCAACCAGCGCCATCTTGTGTCTTTTCGAAAGGTTGCCGGGGTGGTGATCTCAGTAATCACAAATGGCCCGCCTTCAGCTTGCAGGCTAGACGGTTGGAAGTCAATTGCCCAGCATTTTGGCCGCACTTCCCGTACTGTCCAGCGGTGGCACTCCGAGTTGGGTCTTCCGGTTCATCGCCTTGGCGGCAAGAAGAGCCCCGTCTTTGCCTTCGTCAGCGCGTCGGGCTACTGGATAAGGAACCGCAGCCGGGCATTGACGGACGAGCATATTGAAGCCACCAGGCCACAGCTACAGCATACGCCGCCCCAAATCGAAGTGTCCAGTCGCCCCAGCGCGGTCTTCGACTGCTCTCTGATTTCCGGCGCGACAAAGGCCCGTTCCGCCGAGTTTGAAGCTCTCGCTTACAAGGTGTGGGGAACTCTTTCGAACAGCAATCTCAATTTGGTCGCTGGGCATTTCCGCGAGGCCATCGACTTGGATCCTNNCGATTTGGATCCTGGAAATGCAGCGGCGCTTGCGGGCCTGTCCAATGCGCTTATCGCCGAAGGCCTCTTGGGCAGAGTGAGCGCTTCGGCCGCCTACACCTCCGCTGAGGCCGCGATGCAGCGGGCGCTGGAGATAGACTCCGAACAGCCGGAGGCAAAGTGCGCTGCAGCCTGGCTCAAGATGGTTTCAGTTCGGGACTGGCAGGGCGCACGCCGCGGCTTCGATGAGGCTTTGAATGATTCCACCCAATCCATAGGCGCCATCCGCGGCCGGGCGTTGCTTCACATCGCGGAAGGATGCCAGCCGGAGGCTGCAGGCTTTCTGCTGGAAGTCGCCGGGAAGAATGTGTTGAGTACTCTTGCGATAGCATTTTACAGCTGGAGCGAGTATTTAGCGGGTGAATACGAGCATGCCCTCTACCAGATTGCACAAGTCCGGGCTTCTGGCCGGTCCGGGCATGTCTTCGATGCAGTCGAAGCGCTGGCTGCGAGCTCTCCTCGCCATGATGTACTGCGAGGGGCGCTCGGATACGTTTACGCCGTGAACGGTCAAAGCCAAAGCGCGATCGAACTCCTCGATGCCATGACGAAGCCGACAAAGCGCCGACTCGGCGACGAACCCTACTCGGTCGCGCTTATTCTGATTGGCCTGAAGGAGAATCAGAAGGCCGTGTACTGGCTGGAGCGGTCTTATCGTGGAGGGTCGCTTTGGAGTCTCGGATTCCGATCCGACCCGATCCTGGAGAGCCTGCGCAACGACCCGCACTTCCGGCAGTTCATGAGTAAGGTCAGCTACCCAGTTCCCGAGAATGCCGATCCGCACCGTTGAAGGCAGAATTCCGCACGTACGCAAAGAAAAGCCAGAGGCCGAAGCGCTCTGGCAGAGAATCCGAAAGGAACCCGGCGATACCCGCCGCCCTACTCCCAGGCCATCGTGATGACGTGCTGCGCATTCTTTGCGCTCACGCTCGACACGCACATCCTCGGACCGACGATGGATATCTTGAACATCGCCGCTCCTGCACTCCAGTTCCTCGCCGCTATTAATTCAACTTCCAAGAGGCTGCAGGATCAGGACCAAGGCATCGTCAATCGTGAGAGATCAGGGACTCACAATAGCCCGTGACTATGCTGAATTGCGCATCACGCGGATGTTCATGCCGAGGANNGCGCCCCTGAATAAACGCATGCAGGAGTTCGAAGGCGATACCCAGTACCGCTATGGCGAAGGAAGCTAGCACGCTGGTCCAGAGTCTCCATGCAGCAACGGGGATACTAGCAACCAAAGGGTATGCGATAAAGTGTACCCAGCGGATCAAGTCGTGAGCAGCTACGACCTTATAGATCAAACTGCTGCCGGGGAGACTCGACATCAACAAGATTCCGCCAGTCAGTCCACACCAGAGATAGCCCAATCGCGTGTTGGTCAGCATCGACGCCCAGATTCACTCATAGCGACTTTTTTTTAGACATTATAAAGGGTGTCAACGGCACGGCACTGAGGGACCCGTTTCTATAATCAATCGCGAACTGGGTGCATGACAGAATCGCTTGCGATTTGACGGTGAACGGGGTCAACTCACTACCGCTATTGTGCCGGGGGTATAAACGACAATAGACCACGTCACTCCGCTTCCGCGCGTAACGTGGTCTATTCTGTCTCGGCCCTTATCAGCGGGCTGGCACATGTTTCATCGTCGTGGACTCCCAGGATGGCATCCATCGAAATGACTGTGCAGTACTGCGGCCTTTCCGCCAGGAAGTCAGCTTGGACTGCTGACCTTCAGGATTTGCCCAAGGAGAGGGCGCGCGGACTGGGGTTTAGGCTCCTTGGGCATTGTCTTTAATTCACTCATGTTGGATCAATCGGACGCAACCGCGACAGCGTGATCCCGAGCTTTGATCACGCGTTTTAGTAAGTGGGTGCTGGGGCTGTAGTCGAGAACAATCTCTTTGAGAGCGACCACCAAGCGGCCAGTATCGCGAGCCTCGCATATCTCGTGAAGGACGTCAAGCCAGCCGTCGATGTCTCTCTCCGGCATGCCATCACCCATGAAAATGCGGATTTTTTCGTGTTCGGTTGGTACCGTGTCTTCGAGAAGTGTATTGAGCTCTTCGTAGAGCTTTTCGCCTGGGCGCATGCCGGTGAACTCAATCTTGATGTCTTCATCAGGTCTGAGCCCCGACAGCAGAATCAGGTTCTTAGCAAGATCCACGATCTTGACCGGCTGGCCCATATCCAGGACACAAATCTGGCCGCCCTTTCCTATTGCTGAAGCTTGCAGCACAAGCTGGCAGGCTTCGGGAATGGTCATGAAGAAGCGGCGCATCTCGGGATGCGTCACGGTGACGGGCCCGCCGGCTGCGATCTGCTTCTTGAAAATGGGAATGACACTGCCATTTGAGCCAAGTACGTCGC
>PLKU01000515.1 GCA_003140705.1 Acidobacteriaceae bacterium | reverse complement strand
TTCAGGAAATATGCGTGACAGAAAATAAGTTTAGAACCAAGCAAGAAAGGAAAAACAAATGGCGATTACCGTAGTGGGCAGCGTTGCCTTCGATTCAATTGAGACACCCGCAGGACGACGTGAACGGTGCCTCGGCGGCGCAGCCACGCATTTTGCACTGGCCGCCAGCTTTTTTACTGATGTGCGCGTGATCGCCGTCGTGGGTGAAGACTTTGGCTCCAGCCAGGAAGCCGTCTTTCAAGCCCGGGGCATCGACACCCGCGGCATAGAGCGCGTTGCGGGAAAGAGCTTCTTCTGGGAAGGTTCGTACCTCGAAAACCTCAACGAAGCAAAGACCCACGCCACGGAGCTCAACGTTTTTGCAGCCTTCGAGCCGAAAATCCCTGATGCATATCGGGACTCTCAATTTCTGTTCCTGGCCAACATCGATCCGGTGCNNTGGTGTGCGGCGACACGATGAACTACTGGATCAAGGACCATCGCCCCGCATTGCTCGAAGTATTGAAGGGGCTCGACATCCTGCTTATCAACGACACTGAGACCAAAATGCTAGCTGGCAACAATAACTTGGTGCAGGCCGCCCGCGCGGTCATGGCGATGGGACCGCAGACGCTGGTGGTCAAGCACGGCGAGTTTGGAGCGACGCTCTTCCACGGCGCAAATTCCAGCGGCAAAGAACATACTTTTAGGGCGCCGGCCCTGCCTCTGGAAGAGGTTGTCGATCCCACCGGCGCGGGCGACAGCTTTGCCGGCGGCTTCTTCGGCTACTTGGCGTCCCAGCCCGAGCTCAACCCGGCCACCTTTCGCCGAGCCATGTTTTACGGCAGCGTGATGGGTTCCTTCGCAGTCGAACGCTTCGGCACAGAGCGGCTGCAAGCCCTGTCGCGCCAGGAAATCGACGACCGCTTCATTCTCTTCCGTGAGTTGACGCACCTTGACTGAACCGTCCATCCCGGACAGCACAATCTCGCGCAGGGAATCCCTGGCAGTACTGGCCTGTTGCGCGGCAGCGTCATTAGCGGCAGTGGGAGGGAGTTGGCAACACCGAGCCATGCTCAACTATGGCGACGCGGTTGCGCACCTTCACATTGCGCGCCGCGTCCTTGATGCCCATCAGCCGCGCTTTACGCAATTGGGCTCGGTTTGGCTGCCGCTGCCTCATATTCTGCTGATTCCCTTCGTCCAGATCTATAGCTGGTGGGCCGACGGATTGGCCGGCGTGATTCCATCAGCACTGGCTTACCTTGCCGCATGCGCGGGGCTCTACAAACTTGCCCGCCGGTGGCTCCCACCCATCTGTGCCGCTTTGGCGCTCGCCTTCTTTGCCGTAAATCCTAACCTTTTGTACCTTCAAACCACGGCCATGACCGAGCCGCTGTTCCTGTGCGAGATGATCTGGATCGCGGTCTGGCTGGTTGAGTGGCGCGAGAGTCTTGACGCACACCCAGACCGGGGCGCCCGACTGCTCTGGTTCATTGCCGTCGCCCTGGTCGCGGCCATCTACACACGCTATGACGGCTGGGTAATGGCACTTCTGGCCTGGGGAAGCGTCGGCCTGATCCTGGCGCGCCGCGGCGGACTCCGCTCAGGCGCCTTCTGGCTGGCAACCGTCTTAGTCGTCGCCGCCCCTGTGGCTTGGTTCATCTACAACTCCGCGGCGTTTGGCGATTGGCTTTACTTTTTGCGTGGACCCTACTCTGCCAAAGCGATCGAGATGCGCACGTCTGTGCCTGGATTTCCGCCTCATCCCGGCTGGCACGATCCTTGGGTCGCCTTGATCTTCTTCCTCAAAGCCGCGGAGTTGGACGCAGGCGCCGCAGCCTGGGGCAATATCCCTTTGGCCCTTGCCGCTCTTGGCACGGTTTATGCATGGCTCACCTCGCGTCGCCGCGCATTCACCTGGGCTTTGCTTCTGTGGCTTCCGGTTCCCTTCTATGCATATTCCATCGCCTATGGATCGGTACCCATCTTTCTTCCCGTCTGGTGGCCTTATTCCTGGTACAACTCGCGCTATGGAATGGAGTTACTTCCAGCATTTGCGCTCGGAATCGGTTTTGCCGCCCAGTTGTTCCGCGCTACTCTGCACGAGTTCAAGCCTCGCCATCTATATGGCGAACGTGAGTCGCTCTTGATGAGCTGCGTCATGGCGTTTCTCTTCGGTCTCATCAACATGAATCTGTTGCAAATGATCCGCGAGCGCCCACTGGTCTACGTGGAAAGCACAAAGAATATCCAGTCCCGCCGCTCTTACGAAAATCAGATCCCTCCAGCTTTGCGCGAGCTTCTCTCCAAGCAGGCCAGCACTGTCATCCTCATGGACACATCCACGGACCCTGAGCTTGTTGCCCTGACTGGAATTCCGCTGCGGCAGACCATCAACGAGAGTGACCGGGAAATCTATCAGGCTGCGTTAGCCGCTCCTGCCGCCCACGCCGGCCTGGTGCTGGCGTTCGCCAGCGATGAAATCGACCGCGCCGTCAAGGCCCATCCTGCCGGCTTGATCGCTCTCCGGCATTTCGCAGCCCCGGGCCAGCCATCTGCCACGATTTACATGTCCGATACCGGTTTCCCTCGACAGGCCTCAACAACGCTCAACAAGCCCACCCAGTCGGTGGTAGCATCGGGCAAGGAATCACAATGAGCACTGCCTTGGCACAATTCGTGCAACCGCTTAGCTTCAGTTGGCTGGAACAAATCGTGGTGGTGAATGGCGCCATTTGCCGCCTGATCCTGGCTTGCGTGCTTGGCGGCGCCATCGGTTTGGATCGCGAGATTCACCGCAAGGCGGCCGGCGTTCGTACCAACCTCTTGATCTGCATGGGCAGCGCGTTTTTTACCCTGCTCTCTGCAGTCCTGGCCGGCGAAGGCGGCACCAACAAGGGACAGGTTGCCTCCAACATCGTGCAGGGCATCGGCTTCCTGGGTGCTGGGCTCATCCTTCACAATCGCAGCCGCATCAGCGGGCTCACCAGCGCGGCAAGCATCTGGGTTGTGGCTTCCATCGGAATGGCCTGCGGGGCGGGTCTCTATGCCGCCGCTTCAGTCGCGGCCGTCATTGTCATTTTTGCACTGGAGGGGGTCGGCTTCATGGAGCGGCGTGCCAACATCAAGGCTTATACCGTCACCTATGAAGCACGCGGTCAGGGCCAGCTCCGCATGCTCCAGTCGATCATTGGCGCCATGGACAAAGCCGGCCACCGGCTCACCGGCGTTGATTCCGACGCGGTCGGCGAACTCCAGCGTATCTCGTTTCCACTGACTGCTGTCACACGCGAGCATGAGCGCATGAAGAAGGAGCTCGCCGCCGAACCCGGCATCGACAAGCTCGTTACCTTCCGCGATCCGGAGGAAGATTGATCCCGTTTACCAAGGCTCACGCCTGCGGCAACGACTTTTTGATCGTGACAGAAGAAGCGGCCGCAGACCACAACTGGGGGAGTCTTACGCGCAGCCTCTGCGCTCGCAACACCGGCATCGGCGCAGACGGCATCGAGTTCTTTGCCTGGACCGGACCCAACTCTGGCCGCATCCGCCTTCACAATGCCGACGGCTCCATTGCAGAGATCAGCGGCAATGGCACGCGATGCGTCGCTGCGTGGATGGCAGAGTCGCTCGGTTCGAAGCCGGGAGACGCGCTGGAGATCGCAACCGACGCCGGTCTGCGCGTGTGCCATGTAAATGCCGTGAGCACCGCTGCTGGTTTCACGGTGGACGTAACGACCGGAATGGGCGTTCCCACCTTCGCGCCGCGAACAGTTTCGCTGGCAACGGGGCGCCGCATTGAGGGCGTCGAGGTCTCTACCGGCAATCCACATCTCGTCGTTGTTGTCGACAATGCCAATTTCATCATCGACGGGCAATCGTGGGCGGCCATCGGCGCGGAGATCTGTGTTCATCCCGATTTTCCCAACCAGACCAACGTCGAGTTTTTAAGAGTCCTGAGCCCCACTGAAATCGAGATTCGCATCTTCGAGAGAGGCGTTGGGCCGACCACTTCTTCTGGAACGGGCAGTTCTGCCACCGCGATGGCGGCGCTTGCTCTCAATGGCTGCGTTTCACCTCTGACCGTGTTGGCTCCTGGTGGAGTACAAACGGTGACTTGGGGCGGCCCGGGATCAGAGCTGCGGCTCACTGGTCCTGCCGCTTTGATTGCCCGGGGCGAGGCCTTTTACCAATGACGGCGCATGTCGAACACAAGCCGCTCTTGAAGATTGCCCCGGTAGCAAATGGCGCCGGGGTCAGCGTGATTGCTCCGGCCGCTTCCGCCAAACTTGAGCGCGTGGAACTGGGAATGAAACGCTTGCGTTCGCTTGGCTTTGAGCCCCACCTCGGTCATCACGCTTTGCAGAAAGGCCCGCTCTATTTTGCGGGAACGACTTTGCAGAGATTGGAAGACCTGCATGGGGCATTTACTGACCCGCAGACGAGCATGATTGCATGTCTCCGCGGAGGCTATGGCTCCAACTACCTGCTCAACCACCTTGACCTCGACCTGATTCGCCAGCATCCCAAGCCCTTTTTCGCGTACAGCGATTTCACCGGCATTCAGCTCCGCATGCTCGATCAGCTTGGCCTGCCTGCGTTCCACGGGCCGATGGTTGCAGCCGATTTTTATCTCGACGACGGCGCTCACCTGCCCAGCTTTCAATCGGCCCTCGCCGGCGAGCCGTACAGCCTTGGCCCCGAGGAAGGCCTGCGCATCCTGAAGCACGGCAAGGCGCAAAGCAAAGCAGGCGGCGTGCTGTACGGAGGCTGCCTTAGCATTCTGGTCTCGCTTCTCGGCACTCCATATGAGCCGCGGACCGAAGGCAAACTGCTGTTCCTTGAGGACACGGGCGTCAAGCCTTACCAGGTGGATCGCATGTTGTGGCAGCTGCGCCAGGCCGGCAAACTGGCAGGCGTGCGCGGCATCATTTTTGGCGAGATGCTCGATTGTGTGTCGCCCGGAGCTTCTCCTGAACTCCTCGAAGAAGTGATCCTGCACGTGTTTGAAGATTTCGACGGACCCATTGCGATTGGTCTGCGCAGCGGCCACGTCTCGCGCTCCAACGTGACCCTCACCTTTGGCGTGGAAGCTGAACTGACGGTTGCCAATGAGGCCACGCTTCGATTGCAGCAACCGACGGTCGCACGATGACTCCAAGTCCCCGCCACATTCATCTAAGCGGCATCTGCGGCACGGCGATGGCTTCTCTGGCCGGCCTTTTGCAGTTGCACGGACATCGTATCACCGGTTCTGACAACGCGGCCTATCCGCCCATGAGCCACCTGCTTCACTCGCTCGGCATTCCGGTCCTGGAGCCCTACGCCGAGTCGAATCTCGACCCCGCCCCAGACCTGGTTGTGATTGGCAATGCGCTCTCACGCGGCAACCCCGAGGTCGAACGCGTGCTCGATCAGCGCATTCCCTTCACCTCGATGGCTGCCCTGTTGCGTGAAGAGTTCCTCAGAGGCCGCGAGTCACTCGTCGTCGCCGGCACGCACGGCAAGAC
>PLKU01000186.1 GCA_003140705.1 Acidobacteriaceae bacterium | reverse complement strand
CGGTAAACGTCCCGTCGTGGTTATTGTGGAACAGAGCTGCGTGGGGAGGTGTGGTTTTGCCAGTCTCAGCATCGAAAGTCGATCCATTGACCATGTAGATGTCCAGCCAGCCGTCGTGATCGTAGTCCAACAGGGCCACTCCGGAGCCGATTGTCTCAAGAAGGTACCTCTTCTCCGGCGTGCCCATCGTATGCTTCCAGGTTGTAAGGCCAGATTTCTCTGAAATGTCCTGGAAGATGACCGGACCATCCTTGACGAAGCCGCCCGCGGTAATGGGGCGGTTCTCAGAATCGAGAACGGGCGCAAACACGCCCGCGGTGGCCGATCCGCTTTGCTCCTGAGGGGGAGAAGAGGCCGCATTCCCGCCGTAGAGCGGCGGTTGGGAGGGCGACTGATTTTGAGCAAACCCGGTAGCGGCTATCAGTGAAAAACCGAAAATGCTTGCGGTTGAGCGCAGAAGAACGCGGACCCGGCAGAGATGAATCAACAGTTGACCTCGGGGGCGGGGAATCGCCCTCAGCTACGAAGTCTGCTCGCCGGAAACCACGTTTGTCTACACCGTTTTTGATGAGCGTACTGTCATCCTTTCGGTGGAGGCAGAGGCCCCACCCCAAATCGCCGGGTTGAACTGCGAATCAAAGTGAGTTTCTGAGGATTCCAAACGGAGGTCTCGCACGCTTTCAACTCGACCGATGAGTGGCTATACAGGTCTGTTTGATGCACGCTCCTGGGACCGAGATTCTGGCAGTCCTGTCTCGACCTAAATCTGGAATTAATAGCCGGGTTGATGTGGTTCCTCCAGAAGCTCCGCTCAGAAAGAGGACGCCTTCATGGTAAATCCCAAGCGAATCGGGCCTGAAATGATGAGAAGACCACAGTTATCACCATTTGACCGCCCGTTCTCCGGTTTGACGCTAACCTGGACAATTACCTTCGAAGGTGCCTGGATGAGCTCTGCTGTTCGCGGCCGACTTCTCGAGACTCATCGAATCCGCGGGTATGGAGGTCGTGGCGACAGGTCTTCGAGAAGGAGTTTCTGCAGCCACTCGCGAATGCATTTCTGAAGTGACTCAACTTCTATGCCTCCATAAACAGATGGAAATGAATCAAGCCGCCGAAGTGATGCTTGCAGCAAGGATGCGGCACCCTTTGAGTTCTTCTTCTGAAAATGATGAAATGCCGCTGCTACCTGAATCAATGCCTGCAGGAACGTCTTCTCTGGCTCTTCAGCAATCAGCCAAACACTTTCCCAGTGCTCGTGAGCGAGGAAAAACTCCTCATTCTGGTAGCACCGCAGACCTTCCGCAAGCGCGCCGTCATTCCATTGAATGGGCATCGTTTACTCATTATCCTCCCGAGCCCGGAATTGCCTCGCGTGTGAGCAGAGGCAGAGGCCGGCCATCTCGATCTAGGATTGCGAACTGGGTTGTTTATCTATATTGAAAGACGCACTGCTACGTGGCGTCGGAGTTCAAGCTTGTAGGCAACACATTTCCGAAGCGATCCTGCGGATTTGTGGCATCGACTCGCCGATGGACATGGGGCACACGCTGATAAGCGGATTGGACAAATGCATCGCCTGCGCGGTCGTTGCCTTTCCAGAGGGTGCATTCCCGAATGGTGGCGAATTGCTGCAGGGTCCGACGAATCGGGCTTGTTTGCATCCCTTGCGAAAGCACTTGCTATCCGCGAGGAGACGTTTCCCTTTTCACTGCCGTGGTTGAACATGTCATTTCTGAATTCTTGCTGCCGGGAGTCTTTAGTGCTAAATTAATTGAGTGAAGAACCTTTCCTCCATGAAGGCCGAAGCATGTTGTTGCGCAGCGATGTGTTGCGTGCATATGTCTTCTGGCGTGAGGAAATGGCTGGGCTAGAGTAACTTACAAGCCGGCACCTCATTTTGACCCACCGCCAGGAATTGAACTGGCAGGTGGGTTTTCTATTCTGTGTCGAAATTGAGGCGATTGAGGCAACAGCGCATTCGCCGAACAGGTACCAGGCAGGGAGAAAACAATGGGTGTTCCTGAAATCAGAGTGGAAGAACTAAAGCAACGGTTGGATGCCGGCGAAAACCTCTTCCTTCTCGATGTACGCGATGAATCCGAGTACGAGATATCGAATATCGGTGGACAGTTGATCCCGCTGCCCGAGCTTTCGAAGCGGATGAACGAACTCGATGCAAACCGGCAGATTGTCACCATCTGCAAGATGGGGGCGCGCAGCGCCAAGGCGGCGCAGGTTCTGCATAATGCCGGCTTCAATCACGTGTGGAACCTGACCGGCGGGATCCATGCCTGGTCAGATCGCGTCGATCGGCGAGTGCGCAAGTATTAGCGAATGCAAGCGGGCATTGTCCCTGGCTTGGATCTTCAACATTTGGCTCTCGACACACCTTGAAGGGGTTGCGCCACACTGCGTCGAGGCCTTTTTCACAAGCGCTTCACCCGTAAGTATGGGCTAGAATCTTACTGTTCTTGATTCAGAAAGAGACAAAAAGTGCCAGAAGAAGTGAGTCGGGTCTCGTTGCGTGAGGAATCGGCGTTTCAACTAGCAAATGTCACCAAGACGGCTCCACAATTTGGGGCCATCACACCCCGCTGGCTGGTTCGCTTGCTGGACTGGAAGCCGCTTGAATCCGGAACTTTCAGGCTCAACAAGGTTGACGAATCCAAAGCCGTCGAATCGACCTGTGGCCACGAGGACGAGTCCACGCTGGCCTCCACGTTCGTCGATTACGAGGAGAAGCCGCGCGAATATCGTCTGAGCAGCATCAATGCGGTTCTCAACGTTCACGCGCGCGTTTCAGATCTGCTTAGCAGTCCCTATGATCAAGTGCGCGAGCAGTTGCGTCTGTTGATTGAGAGCGTCAAGGAAAAGCAGGAGAGCGAGCTTCTCAACAATGCGGACTACGGGCTCCTACATAATGTTGCCGAAGGGCAGAAGATCAAGACGCGGAAAGGCCCGCCGACACCGGACGATTTGGACGAACTGCTGACAAAGGTCTGGAAGGAGCCGTCATTGTTTCTGGCTCATCCTCGCACCATTGCGGCCTTTGGCCGTGAATGCACGCGTCGCGGCGTGCCCCCGCCAACTGCGACTCTATTCGGCGCCCCATTCTTGACCTGGCGCGGAGTTCCGCTGGTGCCTTCTGACAAGATCGCGGTGCGCAGCAAGGATCAGAAGTCGAAGATTGTGCTGCTACGCGTTGGTGAGAAGAAACAGGGCGTGATTGGTCTCTTCCAGCCGGGACTTCCAGGCGAACAGAGCCCAGGGCTCTCAGTGCGGTTCATGGGAATCGACCAGAGAGCGCTCGCCTCTTACCTTGTGTCTCTCTATTGCTCTGCGGCCGTGCTCACAGACGACGCGATTGCCCTGCTAGAGGACGCGGATGTAGGCCAATATCATGAGTACAAGTGATCGGACGCAGGAGCAGCAGGGGACCCCGCCTGAGACAGGTAACTGGGCTGCCGGATTGCACGCGCTGGAAGGCGTGCCCGGCGGGATTCCTGCCCCGGCGCTGCTGGCGCGCATGGCCAACGAGGTTTTTAATGCATTGCCCCAGGAGCTCCAGGCTCCACTTGCCACAGCAGCCGCAGCAGCGCTGCCGCCGAACTCTGTATTCACCGGGAATCCCTATGCGGCGCTGCCCAGTCCAACTGCACCTGCAGTTCCAGGTTTCCTGTCTGGCCTGAGCGAGGCACACCCCGGGGCGTTGGGTAGAGTTCAAGATACAGGAGCTGCACCAAGCGCGCGCCCGGCCGCTCCAGTGCCTATACCACTTGATGTGCCCAGCGGGGGAATCGATCCGGCATCGCTTCCGGCCTTTGCATTTCTCGCCGACGCCCGGCCGCTTTTTGTCGAGCCAGCCACACAGCTGTCCCCGGCAAATGCGCCTTCGTTGGCATTTGGGAGTGCGGTTCCCAGCGATGAGGACTATGAGGCGATCCCGGCCTTCTCATTCCTTGAGGATGCGCGGCCACTTTGTTCAAGCCCGCCCGCGCTTCCCGGTCCCGTGCCGGCGGATGCGAAGGACAATCTGGCCCCTCCCCATGAGAAAGCCGCGACGAACGGCAATCCCTTCGCAACGCCGCTTAATCCGAACGCGCCGCAGTTCCCCGGCGCTGTTGTCCATGCACCCGATTTTCGCGCGCCCGTCTCACATGACCCGCAAGACCAGCCTCGCCCCCTTTATCCGGCGAATGCTGCGCCGGTCATTGCGCCGGGTGCCGGACAGTCCCCGATTCTGCCCAATCTTGAGCTCTCTTCTGTCTCCTTCGACGTAGAGGCAATTCGGCGCGATTTCCCCATTCTCCGGGAGGTCGTCAATGGCCACCCGCTCATCTGGCTTGATAACGGCGCGACCACCCAGAAGCCACAGTCGGTCATCGATCGGATCAGCTATTTCTACGAACACGAGAACTCAAACGTGCACCGCGCCGCTCATGAGCTTGCCGCCCGCGCCACCGATGCATATGAGTCCGCCAGAGAGAAGACGCGCCGCTTCCTTAATGCAGGAGCAACGCGTGAAATCATCTTTGTCCGTGGTGCGACAGAGGCGATCAATCTTGTCGCGCAAAGCTGGGGGCGACGCAACATTCAAAAAGACGACGAGATCGTCATCACATGGCTCGAGCACCATGCCAACATTGTTCCGTGGCAGATGCTGTGCGCGGAAAAGGGCGCGCTGCTCCGCGTTGCCCGGTAGACGATTCCGGCCAGGTACTGCTCGATGAGTACGAGAAGCTGCTGGGACCAAAGACCCGCCTGGTGTCCATCGCGCACGTCTCGAATGCTCTCGGCACGGTGGTGCCGGTCAACCAGATGGTCGAGGCCGCACATCGTCATGGAGCACGCGTGCTGGTGGATGGCGCGCAGGCGGTTTCGCACATGCGCGTCGACGTGCAATCCATCGATTGCGACTTTTACGTCTTCTCTGGTCACAAGGTGTTTGCGATAACCGGTATCGGTGTGGTGTATGGGAAGTCCGAGGAACTGGACAACATGCCGCCATGGCAAGGCGGTGGAAACATGATCCAGGACGTCACCTTTGAGAAGACGCTTTACCAACCCCCTCCTCAGCGCTTTGAAGCCGGGACTGGAAACATCGCCGACGCGGTTGGTCTCGGTGCAGCGATCGATTATCTTGACCGCATAGGCATCGCGAATGTCTCACGCCACGAGCACATGCTGCTCACGTATGCCACAGCGGCTCTCGAACGCATTCCAGGGTTGCACATCATCGGCGCTGCGAAAGAGAAGGCTGGAGTTCTTTCCTTCGTAATGGATGGCTTCCGCACCGAGGAAATAGGAGACTACCTGAACCTCAAGGGGATCGCGGTACGCGGGGGCCATCACTGCGCGCAGCCGATCCTGCGGCGCTTTGGGGTGGAAAGCACACTCCGCGCTTCGCTCGCTCTCTACAACACCTGCGAAGAAGTTGATGCGCTCGTTGCGGCGTTGTGGGATCTGCGCCAGGGGCGCAGCCCCGGACTCGTTTGATCACAAGTTGAAGGCAGTTTGCGTAGCGTGCCTTACAAAGAGGATGTAAGCCGAAATGACAGCCTTGTTCAATACGGAGTGGCCTTGGTACCTGGCGGGTCCATTGATTGGCCTTTTCGTTCCGGCGCTACTGCTAGCCGGAAATAAGGTATTCGGCATCTCTGGCAATCTACGCCATCTCTGTTCGGCCATCATTCCCGGCAAGGTTGAATTCTTCCGCTATGACTGGAAGGGTGCGGGCCTTTGGAACCTGGTGTTTTTGGTGGGAGTGTTGATCGGCGGATTTCTGGCGTCCCATATCGGGACCCCGCATGCTATTGCTATCTCAGCTGAAACCAGGGCCTCATTGAGCGGGCTGGGAATCCACGATTTCTCCAGCGTTGCGCCTCGTGAGCTCTTCACCTGGCACGCTCTCCTTACGCTGCGCGGATTCATATCGGTAGTAGTCGGCGGGTTTCTGGTTGGCTTTGGAACGGCCTACGCAGCCGGCTGCACCTCGGGCCACGCCATCAGCGGCCTAGCCAACCTTGAACTGCCGTCGCTCATTGCGGTCCTAGGCTTCTTCGCCGGGGGTCTTGCCGCAACGTACTTTATCCTGCCGTTTGTGATTGGAAGCCTATGACCCAGACCTCCCTTCCAGAACTAGTGGGCTGCGGCGTCGTGAGCGGGGACCAGCCGAAGGTCCATACCNNTTCCGTATCCAGGAGATGTTCCGTTTCCAGTCGTTTCGCATGTATGGCATCATCGGCTCCGCAGTGGTTACAGCAGCTGTCTCCCTGGTATTGATCAAGAGGACGGGACTGAAGTCCGCAACGGGCGAGCCCATTGCGATCCCGGCGCGGCCGTTGGGCCGTGGCATACAGTACGCAATCGGCGGCACGATCTTTGGGTTAGGATGGGCCTTCACCGGTGCATGTCCTGGGCCGCTGTTCGCGCTCATCGGCAATGGCGTTACGGTCATGATTGTGGCAGTGGTGAGCGCCCTTGCAGGCACCTGGGCCTACGGATGGCTGCGGCCGCGCCTGCCATATTGAGATGTGACCGGTTCCAGGTGGTCTGCCCTTTCTGTGAGACAGCAGAAGACGAAGCAGTGATTCCGATTCCTTGGCTCCAGCCGCGTCGCAGTCGATCCCAGC
>PLKU01000055.1 GCA_003140705.1 Acidobacteriaceae bacterium | reverse complement strand
TCCTGGCCAACCGCCAAGCTGACTCCCGCGCGCGTTTCATTGGCGAACCCTTGTTTTGCCGCGCGGATCTCGAAGCGCCCCAGAGGCAGGCCGGACGCCTGATAACGCCCTCCGACGTCGGTTGCGATCGTACGCGTTTCACCTGTATCGATGTTCTTGATTGTAACTGCGACATCGGCAAGGATTCCGCCGTTTTGATCCGTCGCCGTGCCGGAAAGGCTCGCTCCCGTTTGGGCCCACGCCGGGAACGCCCTCATCGCAACCCACAAAAGCAGCACGAAAGGTTGGGCTTGCGCGGCGTACCGCCGAAATGAGGAAGCCGTGGAGGGGAAGGGCACTAGTTTCATTGATCGAGTCTCGTTGTTGTAATGTATCGATTCTATACGAATAGATATAACGAGTTGTGTCCGCTGCAGGTCATGGCGTTACAATTCTTGGGACCAAGTGAGGACAGGCCATGACCGACGTTAATTTACTGCTGAAGCCCCGCGAAGCCGCCTCGGCCCTAGGCGTGAGCTACCCGACGCTCAAGCAGTGGATCCTTGCCGGAACCATCAAGACCATCAAGACTCCCGGCGGCCACCACCGCATTCCCGAGAGCGCTCTCACCCCAATGCTCAAATCAAGACCTTTGGCCGCCACCAAGGGATCGCGTGAACGCTTCCGCGCGGTGAGCGGCCGCAACCAGCTCATCGGGCGCATCACCGAGGTCAGACTTTCCGGTCTGCTGGCCAAGGTCGTTCTTCAGATCGGAGACCAGAAGATCACGTCCATCATTACCTCCGACGCCGCCCGCGAGATGCAGTTGCGAAAAGGCCAGACTGCAGGCGCCCTGATCAAGGCCACCGAAGTGATGATCGTTCGCGTCTGACTTCCAAGTGATTCCGAGGTCGAGCGGCAGGCTTGTTTCCAGCTGTCGGCGCTCCTTCCAGGAAGGCTCCGTTCCGCGCCGGAAGCTCCGCAGAGTCGAACGGCCAACGTGGCACCTTCGGACTAAATGCGAATGGCATTGAGGTTCTTGTCGCCGGTTCAGCCGGCTCCGGTCTTGTCGCCTACCCGGAATTTGCAGATTGATAAACATCGGCAAACCGGCAGCGTAGTGTTGTCTCAGGCAATTCGGCCGCAGATTGTGCAATGCCCATGTTTTCGACAAGTGAGCCGGTCAACTTCCCGGAACAGCGCGAAGACCCCGGAAAACGCCGCGATGTCGACTTTCACGGCACTCCAGGATGGTTCCGCTCGTTGTCCGGCTAGAGTTGCTCGAGGAGTAGAACCTCGAACGAGTCGTCACCGAAAAATGAGATACCAATTAACAGAACCTAGTGGCCATTGCATTCCATGCAGGCGTATACTCCAGTCGCTTCCCATGACCTGTCATCTCAAGTTACCAACCGAAGGAGAGTCTAGTGAGAACCTGCGTGAAGTTAGTCCTTGCCGCGACACTTACATTGCTTGCGACAACTGCGGTGGCCGAAAATCCCTTTGCCGGAACTTGGAAATTTGACGCTTCCAAGAGCAAGATCACTGGCCACACTGTAACCTTTACCGCCGAATCTGCGGGAACGATTCAAGTTACTCAGGGAGGCCAGTCGTACTCGTTCAAGCACGACGGCAGCGCATCAAAGACTCCGTTCGGAGACACCGTCGCGTGGACGAAGATCGACGACAGCACCTGGAAATCCGTCTACACGAAGGACTCAACTGTGCTGGACACAGACATCTGGAAGTTGGCCGCCGACGGGAAGAGCGTGGAAGTTTCCTCCACCGGAACCAAACCCAACGGGGATTCTTTCTCCGAATCCGAGACGTTTATCCGGGTTACGACAGGATCAGGTTTCTTCGCCAAGTGGAAGAGCACGAAGGTTTCGAGCAATGCACCGGATTCCAGAGTGATGGAGGCCAACGGCGACGACGGGATCGTCTGGAACATCCCGGAAATAAAGGCTTCGCTGGCACTCAAATTCGATGGAAAGGATGTAGCTCCTGCCGGTCCTACTGTTCCGGTTGGTTTGACATTGTCGGCCACAAGGATCAGCCCGAGAAAGTTTGCAATAGAGGAGAAGATGAACGGAAAGGTCGTATGGAAAGGGACCGAAACCGTTTCGGAGGATGGCAAGACGCTGACGCAGGTCGGCAGTCCGGCTGGTGTATCGGAGCCCGCAACTGACGTCTACCAAAAGCAATGAGTTGAAGCTGAAGCGGCCGGGTGCCCATCCTTGACGCGTTCTCTGCGCCAAGGGTGGGCACCACCAATGCCGGCACAATCGCGTCTTAATACCTCAGAATCCACCTTCTGTCAAAATTGGAGTTCTAGTCCGTTTGAAGCACTATTGTTCGTCACTAAAATCTTCCCAAACTCCAAAGCTCAAAATGAATCTGCATAACCACATAGATGCCTTGGCGTTGGCCGGCCTCCGCATGGATGGCCAATGCGCCCATTGAGGTTGATCTGACCAGCATGACTTGGGTCTGGAAATGATCGCGGTTACAGTGTGCATGCTTGGCTAAGAGAGAGGCTGTTTCGGTCTCAAGTGGTGCGAAGCCCAGTTTTCAACATTTGACCGGTCAATAGCCGAAGAGCCAGTGACTCGCCTGAAGTCTCAGAAGCCGCGAACCAGGTGCTCGATTCGCGCCTTGGCGAT
>PLKU01000339.1 GCA_003140705.1 Acidobacteriaceae bacterium | reverse complement strand
GGCCTGCCTTGGGCCCGTGCGCTCAGTTCCGGGAACTTCTGGGCCGTTATAGTAACTGCCTTCTCTTTCATCTACACCTACAATTTCTTCCAGACCTGGTTCCACACCTACCTCGTCAAGGCGCGCGGATTCAGCGAGAAGGAACTGCTGCTCTCGTCCCTGCCGTTCGTCCTGGCCGCCTGCGCCAATCTTGCCGGCGGATTGGCGAGTCATCTCCTTGTTCCGCGCATCGGGCTCAAATGGGGCCGGTGCGCGCTCGGCGTGCTGGGCCTGGCTGTGGCCGCCGTCTGCACCATTGCCGTCATGTTCACCCACAGCCCGACTGTAGCGCTTGCCCTGCTCTCCATTACCTACGGTGGCATCACGCTGCAGCAACCCATTATGTTCGCCGTCTGCCTCGACATCGGCGGCCCCTATGCCGGCGCTATGGTCGGAGTCATGAACATGGCCGCGCAGCTCGGTGGGTTCCTGGGCTCGGTGGTCTTCGGATACCTCGTGGCCCGTACAGGCAGCTACAACGTCGGGTTCCTCCCCATGGCGGCCCTGCTGATGCTGGGGACCTGGCTCTGGTTCCGCATCGACCCCACCGTACCGCTCACCCCCTTAACTGCGCCCATCGGCTTCCCGGCGTCGTTGACGGCGCAAGCCGACTGAGCCGAGGGTTTCTGGGAGCACAGTAAATCGCCGAAGAGCATATCGAGATCAGTGCCAAGGGAAAGTGTAAGGATTCCTGGGTTCCGGTTGGATCACCGGCCAACGGCATATGATCCCGATTTCGGCTCAATGCACGGATGGCCGACCATCCGACCGGAATCTGAAGGTCCGGCCCTCGTGGGAACAGGAAACGCGCTTTGGGCTGTTATCGTCAATCGAGAACCATCCCCGTTCAAGTGGGCGGACACTTGCCGGCTTTTGAGCCTCGAAAGGAAGCGTTCATTCAGGCGACGGCGTCAATCTGCGCAGCAAGTGTGGTGGCCTTGCTGGACGTCTGCGTGGGCGCCCGCTATTGTGCGAGACTACTTCGCAAGGAAACTTTTCCGCGGATCGCGACCTGGCTGATCTTTGAGATCGGCGTCGTCATGAGTCTGGCCGCGTACTTCGCCTCGCACTATCACAGCATCGTAAAGGCCGCGCTTAACGTGACAGACGGCATCGTGGTCACGGCTATTCTTGCTTCGCTTTTTATTGAACAGCGAGGTGCTAAAATCCAATTCACCAGAAATGAGCAGGTGTGTCTGCTGATCTCATGCATCACGTTGGCGGCCTGGACGATCACCAAGACTGCATGGATCGGCTTTGCGGGATTCCAAGTGGTTATGGTTGTAGCATACTTTCCCACGATTGAAAGCGTATGGCGGTGGAAGCTGGGTCGGTCGCCCGAACCCGTCGAAACGTGGAGCATCACCGCTGTGGCTGCGCTCATCGGAGTGGTCATCGACGTCACGGGTAGCCGCGACTACCTAGCCATGCTCTATCCTCTGCGTGCGTTCGTCCTCTGCGTAATCATCGTGGTGCTGGTGAGGCGGTGGGAGCGGAAGAACAAGACGGACTACTCGCTGGTCCGATGAGTTCATCGGTATCAGTTCAGCACCGGGAAACTCGAATTGCGCTTCGACAGCCTCGGCTTCGCGCTACATCGCCGAGTATCAAAATGAGCGCCTGGAAGGCAAATTCCCGGGTTCGGGTCGGTTGACCGGCTATCCGGACAGAACTCGAAAATGGGGTAATGTCCGGATAGCCGACGATTCAGGAACTACTGCATTCCAAACAGCGATGTGTGATCAGTGAAGCCCATGTATCGGTGTAATGCCCTTCGATGCGAAAATCGCATAGAGGAGGATTCATGGGAAGAATGGTTCGCCTGCTTTTAGCTTCCATCTCTCTCTTGCCGACAGCTCTTGTCGGCCAGAATAAGGCATCTGTGACCGCCGATTCGTCACCGGCAACTTCGACGCCGTCTGATCACACTCCTATTCAGCAGCTACGTGAATTGCACGACCGCGCCTATGCAGCTTTACGTGCCGAGCAGGAACGTTCCAAACAACCACTTTGCCCCAAAGCTCTTTCTACCGTCGATATGAATCAATGCTCCGTTCAGGAATTCAACTCAACCGAGCGCAATTATCAAGTCGAAATTGTGGCCCTCAACGCGTTGGTAGGTGGTCCGAGAGACCTAACTCGTGGCTCTGTTGCGGCCACTCCCTTGGATGATGCCGAAGCGACTTGGCATAACTATCGCGAGCAGGCTTGCAATGCCTTTGCGGGTCCACAGAAGAATGCGGGTACCAGCCGTTCCTATCTGTATGAGACCTGTCTGATAACCCTTACCCGCAGTCACATGAACGCTCTAGGCGATCTCTACGCCGAGGTTGGAATGCACTGATGCTCGGGTTCCGGTCGGTTTACCGGCAAACAGGAAGTAACCCTGAGCCAAATCACGCATGTTTCCGATCGAAGACCTTATTCCCGGTATTCTTTCTGATACAGATCTCGTTGCAGGTCAAGATGCGCACAAAGGAGATGGCACATGTTGAATGATTCTCTCAGCCTTTTCATTTCAGTTGGAGTACTGTTCTCATCGGTTCAAGGGATGGCCGAAGCAGTTCCCAAGGGCTCCGTCCGCCTCGCCATTTGCCAGATTCTCGTTATCGATAGCGATCGTGAAGGCAACTTTCGCCGCATCGAGTATGCGCATGAGCAGGCCGCGGCGGAACATGCGCAAATCGCAGTGTTCCCCGAGTCGTCAATCCTTGGTTGGGAAAATCCCGATGCACATCGTCTTGCGGAACCAATTCCAGGTAAGACAGCAGTCGTATCGGTACTTTGGCGCATAAGTATGGCTTAATGGTCGCCATTGGCCTCGATGAAAAAGATGGCGACCGACTCTACGACACAGCAATTCTCATGGACAAATCTGGCAAAATGCTCTGGAAGCACCGGAAGATCAATGTGCTGCCAGAGCTCATGACACCGCCATATTCACAGGGTCGACCGGACGATATCGGCGTGGTCGAAACCGAGTTTGGAAGGATCGCCGTGCTCATTTGCGCCGACACCTTCACCGATGCTTTCGTCGAGCGACTGAAGGCTCTCAAGCCGGATCTGATGCTGGTTCCGTACGGATGGGCTGCGGCTAATGACAAATGGCCCGAGCACTCAAGGGAACTCGAGGAACTTGTCAAGCGCCGAGCGGCCCAAATGCGATGCCCAATGGCGGGCGTTGATCTTGTGGGAGAAATGACGCACGGCCCGTGGTCGGGCTGGACTTACGGTGGCTCGAGCCTGGTTGTCGATGGCGAAGGTCGAATCCTCTTCATTGCCCGCGACCGCGACACTGATCTCCACGTTATCGATCTGGCCGTTGGCTCACTTGCCAAGTGAGCTGAATCAGCCCCAACCGGCAAACCGGACAGAACCCCGTTTTGGGAAAATTTCCGGTTTGCCGACAATCCACCCGGAACTCCAAGAACAGGTCAATCAAGGCTCAATGAGTGCTTCGGGCTGAAGTCGCCAGTCGAGCTCAAGAAGCGTTCACTTGGCTCGAGCGTTGCCGATTCAGGCTTCTCTAACAGACCCCGAACCGGGGCTGCATCAGATCGAGAACTCCATGTATCCAATACTCGCCAGAAGGGGTCTACCGATATGCGCTTAGAGAAGCGCCTACACATCTATAGTTCGTAGCTAAGATTACCTACTGTTCGCACCAGATGGTTTCTGCGCAGGACGAGACCTGAAGTCCATGAAATGCTTCGGAACGCCATTTTCAGCGGGAGTCTTTTTTAGAAACGCCTTCGCCCAAGCCTCGTGTTTCAAGTAGGCATCCAGAAAGTTCAGAGTATAGAGCGCAACCCAGGCATAACTCGTATTGGCGTCCTCCCGTCCGTAGTCGGCTACCTGGTTCTCCGCAAAGCGTTGTGCACTCTCCCTGCGTTGAAACATGGAGCTGAACTCTGGGTGTGCCATACCCAGCATATTCACAGTGAGGAGATCACCATGAATCCAGGCGTTGAGAACGTTTGGACCAACTTTGTCTGCGGGAGGAACGTCGTCATTTTCCAGATCTTCAAAACTGACGTTTCTAGTAAAGCAAAGAAGCGGTATGTTCATTCGTTCTGGATGGACGTCCCCGGCTCTTTTCACAAGGCCGGGATGATAGCGCATGCTGCCGTCCATCTCCACCAAGGCATCGATGCGAGTGTCTCGTGCTGAGGCAAACAGGCCCGAGATTCCTCCCCAGCTCCAGCTCACCACGGCAACCGCAGACAGATCCGTGTCGGGGAGTGACTTGGCATAGGTGATGAGAAAAGAGATGTCGCGAGCCTGTGCATTGGTTCCGTCCAGATTGTCCGTCATATCGCGCGTCGCGATCCCAACAGATGGACTCGCAACAACGACGTAGCCATGACTGGCAAGATATTCGCACAGATCGGCGTTCTCCCACGCAACGGAAGAATCGCTGGGAGCATAAATAAGAACCGGATAATGCCCGTCTGCCGGTTTCGCCTCCCGCATCGCCCGCAGCGGGACATCCCAGGACGTCGTCAGCAGCGAACGCCACCGATTCTCTTTGCCATCTGCCGCGTTGAAGTGAATCTCCGTGTCTGCCAGTTGGGCATAATTGCCAACCGTCATCGGTTCGCCCGCGGCTTTCAACGACGGATACCAGACTAGTGTCTGTAAGGGACGGCCGTTCTCTCCCAAAGAGGACTTTAACGGGTCCTTACGCGAAGCAGGATATGCGCGTGAGCGATCGTACTGATAGACGACCTTCAATCCCACCGGATACGGGCCAGGTGTTTGCAGGAATCGGAATGAAGATGTTTGTGAAACCGCGAACACTGAGCCAAAGCACATACATAACCCAAGAGCAGCAGTGAAGATTCGTGTTTTCAACTCGACCTTCTCCCGATCGGATATACGGCTCGCGAAGCTAAGAAGTTCGAAACGCCAAACACATTCTTTACCAATCACTTTATCAATCTCCGGAACAGGCTTCACTTCAGCGATCGCCTTAGAAGTCCTCGCTTCGCACAAATCGCCAGTCCGTGATTCGAAGGAAATCGATGCTGGAAACGCGAGTTGGCCTGTTAGAAACAGTTTGCCGAAATATATTCAGGCTTTGGAGCGTGTCGCTCGTACTTCCCAGGCCAAAGTGGTCTGCACAACCGCACTGCGATAAGTAAATATCGTTTAACAATAATTATATATTGACAATCGCGATATTTCCGATATCATCAGATCTAAGGCTTTCGAGAGGAACTTGTATGCGACCCGAAATTCAGGCAAATCTTCAAAAGATCAACAACTCCCTCCAGCGCTTATGCTTAGGCGTGTTGCTGTTCCTCGTGGCTGTGATCCCGGCAGTAAGCCAAGCTCAAATACAGCCGCAGACAAAGCCGATGGGCTCGGAACCAACTCCGGAACCTGCTGTACCTGCCATCGTCGCCGCCTTCGACAAGTACGAAGTAGTGGGTATCCCAGAAGGCCATGGGATGAAAGATTTAGATGATTTCATTCTTTCGCTGATCCGCGATCCAGCGTTTTCGGGAAAAGTAAACGACATTGCAGTCGAGTGCGGCAACTCGCTGTACCAACCCATTCTGGACCGTTATATAGCCGGTGAGGATGTGCCGTTCACGGAAGCTAGGAAAGTATGGCGGAACACGACGCAGCCGATGTGCGGCATGTCGGGATTCTTTGAGCAGCTTTTCCCTCTCGTGCGCGCAATCAATCAGAAGCTCCCGCCAGGGAAGCGCCTTCGGGTGCTGGCTGGCGATCCTCCAATTGACTGGGACCAAGTCAAAAGCTCCCAGGACACAGCGAAATTCTCCGACCGTGATGCAAGCATCGCCTCTGTGATGGAGAAAGAGGTTCTCTCGAAACATCGCAAGGCTCTCATGCTGTTCGGCAATTTTCATCTCATGCATGGAGCTGGGGTCGACGCCGGAAACGCCGTGACGATCTTTGAGAAGGACTATCCAAACCGAACCTTCATCATCACCGACCTCGGCAACTTCGACACGGGCTTGCCCACCCTGGCCAGGAGCTCATTCGCAAGCTGGCCGGTCCCATCGCTTGCTCGGGCCAAAGGAACCTGGCTTGGCGCCTTAGGGCTAGGTCAGTTTTATCCGCCAACGGTCTGGACGGACAACGACTGCAATGTGCACGACGAACTCCCCAAGAATGAACAAAAGCCCATGGCAGATTTGGTCGATGCCTTCCTTTACCTCGGTCCTCAGGATTTGAGACTAACGGAGCCAATGCCCGCTGACATCGCATTGGATGGTGATTACATGGCGGAATCGATGCGGCGAATGGCGTTGATGGGAATGCCTGGAGCAGGGACGCTGAAGGAATTCGATCAGTCGATTGTGGCTGGTGCAGAAAACCCTGTTCTTGTCGTACCTAAGCTGCCGGATCTTAAGGCTTACTTTCCGATGATTAAACAAAATTGCCTCAATCGCAAGAGGAGTAGCATCGCACCTAAATAACTGACATAGCAAATGGTTTGAAGGAGGCTTTATGCAAACTGACACTCGGGCAAAGCTTCAAAAGATCAAGAAAGTCAGCATCAACCTTCGGGTGATCTGCAAAGTGCTGTTGGCGCTGGTTACGCTCTTAGGCCTTTGCTGTGTTGTATGCGTAGCCTTTGGAGTGGGAGGGATTAACTACGACAACGTCATATTCCAGACTGTCGGATTGCCGCTCGGTCGTCGCCTTATATTGGGCGCGGTGACCGCTCTTGCGTTTGGCGTCCTGTTCAAATGCATTTATCACCTGCATCTGCTCTTCGGGAACTACTCCCGCGGGGAGATTTTCACCAGGGATTCGGTCGGGCAGCTTCGTCAGTTTGGCATTGCATGTCTGCTGTGGGGCGTCGTGAACTTCCTTTGGATCTCGTCGCTCGCCCTATCGGCGCGGCCCGCGAAGACGTTCCACGGCCACGCCGACTCGCTCGTCATCGGGATCGTCATTATCGTGATCGCGTGGTTTATGGATATGGCCGTGGACTTGCGCGAAGAGAACGAACTCACCATCTGAACGGGAGGAAGGGAGCAACCATGCCGATTATCGTCAATGTGGACGTGATGCTCGCCCGGCGGAAGATGCGGTTGAACACGCTGGCCGAACTGGTGGGGATCACTCCGCAGAATCTCTCCGTCCTCAAGGCTGGCAGGGCCAGGGCCGTTCGCTTTAGCACGTTGGAGCGGCTGTGCGAAGTGCTTGACTGTCAGCCTGGCGATCTCCTGTCCTATGAAGAGGGCTCGGCTCAAGCCACGCATGAGTTGACGGGTTCATTGGAAGCGTAACCCGCATCGCTTCGGATAATTTCTGTGCATCTTTTAGCCGGAAGTTGACCGTTATTCTTCTCAGTTGACGCTAAATCGCCGAGGCACTCATTGAGTGCTGGCAGCGGGCAAATCTCCATCTTTCCAGGTTCCGGTTGGATCACCGGCTATCGGGAGAGCGCCGGGATAAACCGGCATGTTGTAGGGGATGCAAGAGCCCTACAGGAAAGGAAGTAGCGA
>PLKU01000477.1 GCA_003140705.1 Acidobacteriaceae bacterium | reverse complement strand
AAGATCAGTCAGAGACAGACCCATGTAGTTCTCTGTGATCGCCCAGTCCGAAGGCATGCTTGTCCTAGTCTCAACTTCCAGCGCAGCACGATAGGCCGAGATCGACTCAGTCAATAATTTCATCGCCTCAGCAGTGTCGGCCCGTTCACTTTGTCTCCATAGCGCGAGACCCAGAATGGTTTCTGTCTTTGCCCAGTCCTGAGCCAGATCCGCCTTGGTTCTGACCTCTAACGCTGCCCGCAGGGCTTGAACAGCGTCTGCCAGCAGCTTCGTTGTATGGGCTCCAGTGTCGCGCTCCCCTTGGTCAATGANNATGTTTTGTGTCCTGGCCCAGTCCTGGGGCAAAGACTCCTTGGTTTGCACTGTCAGGGCCGCCCGGGAGGCTTCGATCGCCTGCGTCAGGAATTCCACTGATTGCGTGCCGGTGCTGCGCTCGCCCGCATAGCTTAGAGAGTAGGCAAGATTGCTCTGAGTCCTGGCCCATGCCTCTTGCTCTCGCGGCAGTTGGTATGCCTGCAGCAATTGCCGATAGTCGGCGAAGGACTGGCTCAACAGCGAAGAGCTGTCAAGGGCCTCGCCGGCAGCGCCTTCCTCCGCTCGCGCGTCCGCCAGCCTCTGCAACGCATCCAGCCGGATACCGCGCAACGCCGGATCGTGCTCATAGGGGTGTCGCTCATCCGATGCCTCTTGGCTGGCCTCTTCCAGAACCTCTGTGGCGTTGTGGTACTGGGAGTCCAGTTGGTAGCTGTTCGCCGCCTGAGCGGCAGCAAACATGGAGTCACGCAGATCCTTGCGCTTCTCCTCCAGTTGCTTCTCATCCTTTTCCTTCATCGCTTGAACCCGGGCGTTGAAGCTCTGTTGAAAGGTCTGCGCGGCTGCTCCATACTGCTTCAGCGCCAGTTCAGCCAGGCCCCTCTGTTCGTCGTCGACCTGTTCCTTTCGCTGCTCGATCTCTTCAGCCCAGCTGCGAACCTGATTCTCCACGTCGCCGAGTTTGAGGCCATTCGCGTTGGCCCACTGCTCAACGGCCGCGGCAAGGCCGGCCTTCTGCTCCTGCGAAACGGCCAGTTGTCCCTTCAAATCGCGGTTTAGCTGTTCCAGGCGTTTGTTTTGCAGCGAAAGGCGAAGCCATAAGGCGGAGAGCTGCGGCGAATTCATAAGGGCGGGTGAGCCTTTGGGCAGCAGCTTGACGGTCTGGTTCGTTGGCAGTCCCGCCAGTTGTCCACCCGGCGGTTCGTAGATCACCAAGTCACCTGAGCCGCTCACTTCGATGCGCAGATTGTCGCGCCCTAAAGCATCGGGAGAAACCAGGAGCAAAGCTTTGCCCGCGCGATTGGTGGCATCGCGCGCATCCACAACTTTCTCCGATGCGGCAACAAAACTCAACGAGATACGCGCGCCCTGAACTGGTTGGGACGGGTCGGCATGGGCGTTGACGACAACGACTGTCAGCTCGCGTTCAGATGCGTTGATTGTGGGTGCCGAAGCGCCGAGACTCAAGAAAAGTCCAAGGCAACAAACAGCTCGGTGCATCGTCAAATTTCCGAGCCACCGTTGAGGCTGCATTCGTCGCCGCGCATGGAATTCGGGCATACAGTTGCCCATTGCACCGCCCGTCGAAACCCGCGTCATTGCTTCATGGCATCCTCTAGCCGTCTCAACTCGCAGGCGTACGGTTTGGCCATAGATTCCCAACATCCGTGATCTTTGATGCCGCCAATTTGTAGGATGAGTTGTCCCGGGCAGGATACTCCGTGTCCCAAGCAGCTTTCAACGGTCAATCATTGGGGGAGCGCCCGGAAGTACCATGTCCGCAATCATGGGCACCAGTCCTTCAGTTCTGGTAGGAAGGATTCAGCCCGCAAATGGCGAAGGCTGGTTATGCGGCGATGGCCTGGGCCAGGCGGCGGACGGTCAGGACCGTGATGTCGTCTTCCTGGCCGAAAGCTTTGGCGGCGTCAGCGATGTAGAAGGCGGATTGGTTGCTGAGGTTGTGCACGCGATCGAAGCCGAAGAGTTCGCCNNATCGTGGATTCATAGTCGGCGCGAGGCAAGATGCCCAGCGGGAGGGAGCCGGGGATTTCGATCTCAACGCCATTGAGGTAGGGCGGCAGGTGGCCGGCGTTGGCAACAACCAGTTCACCATTGGCACCAAACAGTGCGGCCTGGCAGGTGGTGAAACTTTCGCTCCCGGTGAGCACGCGGTTGAGAGACTCCAGAATCCTCGCGGGGCTCGGATCGTGGATGCTGCGCAGCGCTCCCATCAGCATGGAGACATTCATTGCGGCTTTGAGGCCCTTGCCTGCGACATCGCCGACGACGATGAGCAGGCCGCCATCCGCGGTGGGCTGGACGTGAAAGAAGTCCCCGCCGACTTCGTTTGCCGGTTCGTAGATGGAGTCCACTTCAAAGCCTGGAGTCTTGATTTTTTCGTGGGGAATCATCAACTCCTGGACACTGCGGGCGGCAGCCAGCTCGCTGGAAGCGCGCTCTTGATCATGGTGGATGCGCAGAAAGCGGCCGAAGANNCGAAGTCGGCGATGGAGGCAAAGTGGATGGGAATAGGGCCGGCCTGAAGAGTGAGGAAGGAATGGAAGGGCCGACCTGCCCATTCGGTCATGTTCACCGTCAAGATAGGTTCGATGATGCCTACCAAGGTGAGAAGCAAAGGAATGAGGAGCAGGCCTGCCTCATAGTTGCGCCGGAGCGTGGCGGCGATGAGGGTGAGGAAGATAAAAAGGAACCAGCCAATCATCCAAAGCACGCTGATGCCAAAGACGACGACAAGGGCGATTACGGAGGCGGTGCCGTGGCCGATCATGGCGACCGTGAGGCCGAGGCCGGCAAGGACGGGGGCGGTGAAACGGAGCAGAGAGATGTACCAGCGTTTGCGTAGAGAAAGAAAGGCGATGAGGAACTCGAAATAAAGGTAGGCCGAGATGGCCACCAATTGCGTGAAGATGGCGATGTACCAAAACTGGTCAATGCGCGCGGAGCTTCCGGCCAACTCGACGAAGCCGATGGGCGCCTGGAGCAATTCATACAGGGCCAGCCACAGGTACTCGATATGGCCTTTCTGCGTGAGGTACAAGACTAGGAGAAACAGGGAAAGGATGGTCAACAGAATGTTGTTGATCAGGCGCGGGAGGTGCTCAAAAAGGCTATGGACAGACCACAATTCCAGGGAGTGATCGAGGTCTTCCGGGTGGCCCAGGCGAAACCGGTGGTTGGAAAAGAAGCTGGTATAAGCGCCATAGCCAAAGGGAACGTAGATGCTGCGAATGGCCAGGGTGAGTGAGGTGTCAGATGGCGCGACGCCCAGGTTGTAGATGCGGGAGATAGCCTGGNNAAGCGCTCAGGAGCATCGCCGTGCGGTCCTTCCGGCTGAATTTGCTTGCCATTGGCAAAGACGGTCCAGACAAACGAAGTGCCCATCTCAGGGTTCAGCGAGACGGGTAATTCGACGAGCAAGGAGACCGGGCCGTGGTTGGGCGCCAGCTTGATGTGGAGTCGAAACCAAACAAATGGGCGCTGATGGCCATTCGGAGGGCCTTGGTGCGAATTAGGGGGAGGTGGTGCATCTGTGCCGGGGGGAGGCGCTTGGTGATCCTCATCTGAAACATCGGCAAAAAAGTCCTGGGCATCGCGGATGGACCATGTGGAGTCGTCGAAATCAGGCGCTGCCGCTGACGGATTTGCAGTAATTCCGACGCGCCAGCCTTTATCCAGCACGGTTGGAGAGCCGAGGTTGGTGGCGTCGAAAGATGCTTCAGGAGAGTGCGGTGCGTCAGCGGCGACGGGCTTGGCATGACCACGGGGAGCCAGCAGCTCTACAACTGGATTGGAGTGGGAACGCGGCGGCTGTTGGGCGACAAGTTGGGTCGCCCCGCAAATGACCGTAACGGCTAGCGCAAGAATCGTTCGGTGCAAGAGTTCTCCCCAGTTCCGCGTGCATTCCACTTTAATTCAGACGGATGGCAGTTGAAAGAAGGACGCGAAGGAGTTGTTGACTGGGAAGGGCGAAATTGGGGGAGGAGCGTGGGAATGGACCCCGCAAGGGAATTATTCTTCCTTTTGCTGTCGAAGAGGCAGATACTAACGTCTAAATGGTGGAGCGAAGCGGGCGGTCCGGAGCCCCCCAACGACAGATCTGAAGAGTTGGCTGGTGAACAGGCGGTTTTTGTCTTTGCGCTGGAGGTGAGGTCATGACGGCAGGTTTCAAAAGCTCAAGAGCATTGGTGCTGGCGGGATTCATGTTGGCAGGTGGGGCCACTCTGGTGGCGCAGTCCTCGCCGCAAACGACACCGGCCGACAAGACACAGGCCGGCTCGACGCCGGCAAGTCAGACTCCAGCCAGTTCGACACAGGCCAATACACCTCCAGCAAGTACACCGACGGCCCTGCCTGCACCGGGGACGACACCGGTTGGCGGCGACACGCAGGCGACGCCTGCTGAAAAACCTGTTCCGGGAACGACTCCGGTTGGGGGCGACACTCCAGCCACACCTTCGGCAAAGCCTGCTCCGGGAACGACTCCTGTGGGAGGGGATACTGCAGCGGCGGCCGTGAATCCTGAGAAGGTGGTTGAGCCGGGCAGCCAGAAGATTAACGTGAAGCCGGGCAGCATTGACGATGTGAACGCCGTGGGCAACCGGGATATCGGGGCCCGGGGAATAGGCAACTGGTATTCGGTCGACAGCGAGATCAAGATGGGCAAGATGTACGCCTCGGAAATTGAGAAGAGCACCAAGTTCATTACCGATCCGGTGGTGGTTGAGTATGTGAATCGCGTGGGCCAGAATATCGTGAAGAATTCCGATTGCAAGGTTCCGTTCACGATCAAGATCATCGATTCAGACGTGATCAACGCAATGGCATTGCCGGGCGGCTTCTTCTATGTCAACTCGGGTTTGATTTTGAACGCAGACGAAGAGGCGGAGCTGGCGGGCGTGATGGCTCATGAAACGGCTCACGTGTGCGCTCACCATGCGGTCCGCGAACAGACGCGCATGAACTATGCGCAGTTGAGCACGATTCCGTTGATCTTTATCGGCGGCTGGACAGGATATGGAATCTACGAAGCGGCTTCGTTGGCGATTCCGCTGACTTTCCTCCACTTCTCAAGGGACTTTGAAGCGCAGGCCGACTACCTGGGAGTGCAATACATGTACCGGGCCGGCTACGATCCGCAGGCGTTCATCAGCTTCTTTGAGAAGGTACAGGCGCTGGAGAAGCGGAAGCCCGGCATGGTGGAAAAGGCGTTTGCCGACCATCCGCAGACACCGGATCGCATTCTGCACTCGCAGGAAGAGATTGCGCGCATCCTCCCTGCTCGGGATGAGTACACCGTGACGACCTCAGAGTTTGACGACATCAAGGCGCGGTTGGCGCGGATTGAGAACAAGCGGCGGCTGACCGACTCCAAGGACACGAAGAAGCCGTCGTTGCGGCGAGCCAGCACAGGCTCAAACGACCCGAACAGCTCATCGGGATCTGGGAATGGCAACAGCACATCGAGCACCTCAGACGACGGCCCACCGACGCTGCACCGGCGTGAGGACCAGAACTTGATTGCGCAGCAGAACTGAAGCTCGATGGCGAAGCGGTAAGTGGGCGGTGATGGACCGCCGCTGGTTCGTGCTTGTGTTGGAGAGCGCGGCGTTCTAAATTGATTCCGGGAGCCACGTTGCCAGGCGGACGAGCCGGCGAGTGAGGCGCGCCAACATGCAGGGGCAGCGCGTGGGCGGTTCCGCTCCAGGGAACCTATTCAGAATGAAGCAAATCGCCATCGTTGCGGCGGCATTCCTTCTCATTCTGCCGCTGACAAAAATTGCAAACCAGCTGCCGCCGGAACGGCCTTCAGGGACTGCCTTCTCATTGAAGGCGCAAAAGGTGGTGCAGTGTTCGCCGGAAGAGATCACATTCGTCGACAATCATCAAAAGGCAACGCATCTGGATAAAGACGCTTCCTGGCCGGAATGCTCTGTGTTTCAGAAGGACGACGTTCTGGATTTCTACTTGTCCCGCGGCGAAAAAACCAAGTTGCTCAGCTACGGGAAGAGCGCGTGGTGGCGCAAGGCCATGTAGGTGTGAAGGCGGGTTGCGCGGGGTGTCGATTCCGTGGACACCGCACCATCTGTCGTAATGGCCCAATGGATTGGGGGCGGGGTGCTGCCGGGCCCAACCGGCTGGGCTGACTTGCTGAAAACATCCAGGAACGCCTTCAGATCAGCAGGCGGAAAGACATGAAAATCCCGCAAATCCCTGAAAACCCTTGAAATGGCGGGCTAAACCGCGTTAAATACATGATTACCGGCAGGGCAACCGTAGTTCGCCTTGCGACCAACCTTGTTCGAGGAGGCAATCATGCGCAACGCCGCTGCCCGTTCCAACTTGCTGGTTCCGGAGGTGCGCGAGGTGATGGATATCCGCCAGGCCTCCGACTACCTTGCCATCTCGCCTGACACGCTTTACAAGTATGCGTCGGAGGGGTTTGTGCCGGCTTTCAAGCTGGGCAATCGCTGGCGTTTCAAGCGGTCACGGCTAGACGAGTGGATGGATCGGCAATCCGATCTTCACGCTGCTGAAGTGGAGATCGACCCGCACCAGAAGAAGCCGGTGCGACCGGCGCTTTAGAGCTTGGGACCTGGGACGAGGGGGAACAGAGACCAGTTCTCCCTTGATGCTGCGTTTAGTGATTTATCCTCAACTAGTGGATCACATTTATCGCATTGGCCAACTGCGCCGCCGTTTGATCAAAGCCGGCCTTCAGGGGCTGCTTGTCACACATCTCCCCGATCTTCGTTATCTCACTGGATTTACAGGTTCCAGTGCAGCGCTGGCAGTAACCCGCCGTGCTGCGAGCGTGTTTACGGATGGCCGCTATAAGGCGCAGGCCGCGGAAGAGGTGGCGGGCGCCAAGGTCCGGATTGTTTCCGGTTCTCCGGCAGTGGCGGCGGTGGAGTGGCTTGCCGCTCAGCCAGGGGTAAATTTTGCGGGCTTCGATCCTGTCTGGACCTCTGTGGCGGAGCTGACAAGGTGGAGATCGGCCCTGCCGTCACGGCTGAAGAAATCGCTCTTGATGGGTCTGGCGGCGCCGCTGGTCGAGACGTTGCGACTCATCAAGGACGACGACGAATTGGCGCTGATGGGAGAAGCGGCGCTGGTGGGCTGCAACCTGTTTGAGCATATCCTTGAGTTCATCCGGCCGGGCATGGCGGAGATTGAAGTTGCTGCCGAGCTGGAACATCGGGCGCGGCTGATGGGCGCCGAGGGTATGTCGTTTGAAACCATCGTCGCTTCGGGCGTGCGGTCGGCTCTACCTCATGGCCGGGCCACCAATGCCACGCTGCCCAGGAAGGGATTCCTGACCCTCGACTTCGGTGTTATCCTCAAAGGTTACTGCTCGGATATGACCCGCACCGTGTACTTGGGAAAGCCCAGGGCCAGCGAGCGGAATGCGTACCAGGCGGTACTGGAGGCCCAGGAGGCCGGGGTAGCCGCGGTGGCTCCGGGCGCAAGCTGCGGCGAAGTGGATGAAGCGGCTCGCAGCGTTTTGCGCAGGGCAGGATTGGCTGAGGCATTTTCACATTCAACCGGCCACGGGGTTGGCCTCGAGATCCACGAGTCGCCACGCATTGGGGCGGGCCAGAAGACCAGGCTGGCGGCTGGAATGGTTGTGACCATCGAGCCGGGTATCTATCTTGCGGGTCAATATGGGATTCGTATCGAGGATATGGTGGCTGTAACCAGAACGGGAGGGCAGGTTTTGACACCTGCTCCCAAAGCCCTGATCGAACTTTGAAACCGCTTGTCCCAGAAACGGGTGGGAGAGCTAAGGAACGAATGAATTCACTGAATCCAGAAGATATTCAGGAACTGCAACAACTGATCGACTTCCTGAAAGAAAACCAGGTCGCCGAATTCGAGTGGGACCGGGGCGAGACACGGGTCCGGCTCAAGTTTCAACAGCCGCAGAGTTCGCAGGCGGGACTGTCGGATCTGGCAGGGTTGCTGGCCAACGCACGAGCGACCACGGCTCCATCATCAACCCAGCCCCTGAATGCGGCTCCCGTAGCTGAGGTTTCGCCGATTGAACCCGATGCGGGATTACACCTGGTGAAATCGCCGATTGTCGGCACCTACTATGGTTCCCCTTCTCCTGGCGCTTCGCCTTTCATCTCTGCGGGTGAACGCGTTGAAAAGGGACAAGTGATCTGCATTGTGGAAGCCATGAAGCTGATGAATGAGATCGAGTCCGACGCGGCAGGGGAGATTGTGAAATGCTTCTGTTCCAACGGCCAGCCTATTGAATTTGGGCAGCCGCTCTTTTCCGTGCGTGTGGGGTAAGGGAAACCTGGGGAGTTAGCAGAGACGAGCTCGGTTAGGAAGACTTGCCCCGCGGACCGCAACGATCTACTGACCGAGCTAGCCTCACTATCCATGCAAACTCCGCTAACAAAGCAAAACTTGCACTTAAGGGTTCTGAATGTTTCGTAAGGTACTGGTTGCAAATCGTGGCGAGATCGCGCTGCGGATTTTAAATGCTTGCCGAGAACTCGGCATCCGCACAGTCGCCGTCTACAGCGAGGCCGACCGCAACTCGCTCCATGTCCNNAGCCGTGATTTCGGCCGCAGAGATTGCGGATGTTGACGCAATCCATCCTGGGTATGGCTTGCTGAGCGAGAACGCAAACTTCGCCGAGGTCTGTCGGGCATCCAACATCAAGTTCATCGGGCCTCCGCCTGAAGTTACGCGGCTCATGGGTGAGAAGGAAAAGGCGCGCCAGGCAATGAAGAAAGCCAAGGTGCCCATTCTGCCTGGTTCCGATGGCGTGATTGAGTCGACTGAAGAAGCGCTGGAATGGGCCAAGAGGGTGGGCTACCCGGTCATCCTGAAGGCCAAGGCCGGTGGCGGCGGGCGCGGAATGAGGATCGTTCGCTCCGCCGAGGAGTTGCCCAATCTCTATCACGCTGCGTCGACTGAAGCAGCAAATGCGTTTGGCAACGGCGAGATGTACATGGAGAAGTTCATTGANNGGCACATCGAATTCCAGGTGCTGGCCGATGAATATGGGAACGTGGCGACTCTCTTTGAGCGCGAGTGTTCGATTCAGCGGCGCCATCAGAAGTTGATTGAAGAAGCTCCTTCGTTGCAGGTGACCCCGCAGCTTCGCGAGGAACTTGGCAAAACGCTGTGCCGCTGCCTGACCGACATCGGCTATCAGAATGCCGGGACGGTAGAGTTCTTGATGGATGAAGACAGGCAGCTCTACTTCATTGAGAT
>PLKU01000095.1 GCA_003140705.1 Acidobacteriaceae bacterium | reverse complement strand
GGGAAAGCGGTTGCCCTCATAGAACCTGGGTGCGATGGCTGCCGCGTATCCGTGCACCAGCCGGTGAATCTTCTCTTGAGTAGGCTTGGATCCGGTGGCCGCGTAGTCGCGGGAAAGCCCGGAGAGATACTGGCCGAAGCTGTGGCCGGGACAAAAGCCGTGCATGTTTTGAAGGGTGAAATCGGAAGACCAGTCGTACCATCCGCCCATATCTTCACCGGGGGCGCGGAGGCCGGCACGTTCGCGGAAGGGCTTGAGCAGGCTGTCTTCATCGATGGAAGAGTAAAACACGTGATTGGTCTGAAATTGTTGGCGAAGGGGGCCATCGAGGAGTTCGACATCGCCATAGCCAAACTGGGTGAGGACAGGCGAGGTGACCGGGGCTGCGAAGGCATAACGCGGACGAACCAGGCAAGCAGCGGCAACGGCAGCGCCTGATTTGAGGAAACTTCTGCGAGATTGGGTCATTGCAGACCACCTCCGGGCGTGCACAGAACAGCATAAATGCACTGGGATCCTTTCGGCTGAAGCTCAGTCGGCAGCGCGTCAGAGGTGATTGATGAGCGAGGCGATGCAGGNNCGCCGAAACCGTTGTCGATGTTGACCACGGAGACGTTGGGCGAACAGGTGTTCAACATTCCGAGGAGCGCGGCCACGCCGCCAAACGATGCGCCATAGCCCACACTGGTGGGTACGGCGAGCACCGGGGCGTTGACGAGACCGCCAACGACGGTGGGCAGAGCGCCTTCCATGCCGGCGCAGACAATAAGCACTCGGGCGGACTGAAGGCCTTGCTTCTGGGCGAGAAGGCGGTGAATACCGGCGACGCCTACGTCCGCGATGAGTTCGACGGTGTTTCCCATGAGGCGTGCGGTTACCGTAGCTTCTTCGGCCACAGCCAGATCGCTGGTGCCTGCACAGACGACGGCGATCGTTCCCTTGCCTGGAACGGCGGGTGTCTGGGTGAGGGTGACGGCGCGGGCGGCTTCATGAAACTCGGCGCGCGGCTCGGCGGCAATCACAGCGTCAAACATCTCGCGTGAAGCACGGGTAGCTAGGACATTGCCTCCGGCTTGAGCCATTCGGCCGAAGATGGTTGCTACCTGCGCTGCGGTCTTGCCGGCGGCAAAGATCACTTCAGGCATGCCGGTGCGGAGGGAGCGGTGATGATCGACTTTGGCAAAGCCAAGGTCCTCAAAGGGGAGGTCGCGGAGACGCTCGAGGGCTTGGCTGACAGGTGTCCGGCCCTCGCGGACGTCATTGAGGAGCAATTCGATGCTGAGGCGATCCATCAGTAGCCTGCCTTGATGACGTCGATCAAGATGCGGGCAGAATGGGTTTGTGCGGTGATTGGCATCCTGGACGGGATCATTTCGCGGGCTCCTGGTGATGGCTGCATTTGAAAGAATCGTCGCGTGTCCAACTTGTCACATCCACAGCGACGCCTTGCATGCAGGTGCTGGGACCGTCATGCGGCGTGCCCGTGAATTCAATTCCCTCCCCGATGTTGGGCCTTGGGTCCTTGATGAGCACGTTGTACAGTGTGCCCGTCTTTCTGTCTTTGACGATGAGGCAGCGATTCTCGACGCCTGCGTCAACGCAGCCTTGTGCATGAATGCTTTTAGGTTGCTGAGCGGGTGCTGCGCTTGACGGTGCAGTGAGACACGTAAGCGCCAATGCCGCTGTTGCAAAAGCGGCAATTTTCATGGGCGTTCTCCTTTGGCTAATGCAAGGTATGCCTGCATTGCCTCCGCAATAACTTGCTTGAGCGGAACAGAGTGCAGCGTGGCGAGCAAACGGCAATCCTCATACTCCGGTGCAGCGTTTGTGACGTTGCCGTTGGGCCAGCGGGCAATCTTGATGCGGACTTCACCGCGAGAGGTTTGCACGGTGAGGAATTCGCGGGCAAGGGCCAGCTTGTTTTCGAGTCTCCAGCGGAGTCCAATGGTGGTGGTCTCGCGAAAGAGAATGTCGCGCATGCGGGGCATCAAACTGGGGTTACAGAGCACGATGATCTGCACGCCGGTGCGGCCTTTCTTCATTTGCACTGAGGCGCGGTAGACATCCCAGGCGCCAGCGTCGAGCAGCAACTCACTCACATAGGCGAGGACCTGCGGGTTGCAATCGTCGATGACGGTTTCAATGACGGCGATGGATTCTGCATCATCGGGTTGGGCAGGGTCTTGCTCGCCAACGAGGAGACGGAGCAGGTTGGGCTCGCCCATGGTTTCGCGACCGCCCGCCCCGTAGCCGGAAGCTTTGATGCGCATGGAGGGAAGCGGCGCATAGCGCGCATCGAGCATGCGCAAGACGGCCGCACCAGTGGGAGTGACGCGCTCCATGGGCTCGCCCGCAGCGTAGACGGGCGCATCGCCGAGAAGAGCCAGGGTGGCGGGAGCGGGAACGGGAAGTGTTCCGTGCTGACAGACAACAGTTCCGCTGCCGACGTTGAGTGGTGAGGCAAGCCATTGATCAACGCCAAGCGACTCCGCCCCGGCGGCAGCGCAGACAATGTCAATAATCGTGTCGAGTGCGCCGACTTCGTGGAAATGCACGTTTTCAATCGGGATGGAGTGAATGGCGGCTTCAGCCTCGCCGAGAAGTTGAAAGGCGCGGCTGGACCGGTCTTTGACGGCCTCTGATACTGAGGCGGAGCGAATGATGTTCAGAATTGCGGACAATGAACGGTGAGTGGGATGGGCATGCGCATCATGGGAATGCAATGCGTGACCATGGTGGGAGCGCCCCCCATCGGTTAGGGGTTGGTCCGGAGCGAGGACATCGACCTTGATGGCGGCCAATCCGCCTCGGCTAACCTTGCGCATCTCAAGGCGGGCATCGATATTGAGCGCGCCAGCTGCTTGCTGAAGGCAGTCGAAGGCAACGCCCGCATCAACAAGCGCGCCGAGCAGCATGTCGCCGCTGATGCCGGAAAAGCACTCTAAATATCCAATGCGCATGGCTTTGTGATTCTAAACCGTTGGCTGCCGGTGGTGCTTATGCGCCTCGACGGGCCAAGACATCAGCGGACAAAAGTGCATTCAGTGAGCCGGATCGAAAGCCTGCGCAGTCGAGCGTGACGTATTGGTACCCGGCCTGTTTGAGGGCTGAGGAGATGGTGTCAAGCATGTCAATGGCAAGGGCGCGGGGCAGTTCGGCGCGCGCAATCTCAACGCGAGCCAGGTCACCGTGATGGCGAACGCGCAGTTCGCGGAAGCCCAATTGGCGCAGGCTGTCCTCGGCTCTTTCTACCTGCTCGAGGACTTCGCGGGTTACGGTGCGACCGTACTCGACACGCGATGACAGGCATGGGGAGGCGGGACGATCCCAGAGCGGGTAACCGGCAGCCTTGGAGAGAGCGCGGATTTCCGCTTTGTTGAGCCCAACCTCAGCGAGGGGAGCGAGCACGGAATGCTGCTCGGCAGCGCGCTGGCCGGGGCGGAAGTCCCGAGTGTCGTCAGCATTCATGCCGTAGGCGATACGGGCAAAGCCGAGCTTCGGGCCCAGAGCTTCCATTGTGGCAAAGAGTTCATCCTTGCAGTGAAAGCACCGGTTGGCATCATTGCGCTGGTACTCAGGGCGCTCCAACTCCTTGGTTTCAATGACCTTGAGCGGCATTCCCTGCACGTTGGCAAAGCTGCATGCCTGCTCGAGGTCACGTCGTGCCAGGCTCGGCGAGTCGGCCAGAACAGCTAGCATGGCGGCGCCCAGGACACGGTACGCAGTGGCTGCCAGGAATGCGGAGTCGACGCCGCCTGAATAGGCGACCATGACGCTACCCAATCGCCGGAGTCGCGCTTCCAGGGCGAGCAGCTTGGAGGTAGCGTCTTCCGGGCCGGCAAGTGCGCTTTCCGCGACATTCGGGGCCTGATCGAGTTCCGGTAGATTCGTGGGTGCGCTCGCAGCCATACCGGGAATTATAGCTCTGTAGTGTTCAACCAGGGACGCCGTTGTCACGGAGTTGCCGAGCCCCGAGTTGGGACGGTCCAATTTCAAACAGGGAATCGGCAAATGCTTTGGGACCAACCCTCTGGCATTTGGAAGGCGTCCACTGACCGCAGATCAATTCCGTCGTTGCGCGGGCCTGGCCATCTCATTCAATGAGATTGAATACAATAGCTACCAGGGCACAGATAGTTATTTGATAAATCGAGGGGCTTGCTGTTTGATTGGGAGCCGGCGCCCGGTCGGTCTCTCGTCAAATTCAGGTGATCGCGTCAAAACTCACGATTGCTAGAAGGGCTAAGCAATTTCTGTTCAAATTTCGATGGATAAACGAACCCTTCACCTCTGGTTGGCTAATCCGAACGATGTTTTGGCGGAAGGAGTCGCGGAAGAGTGCGACCGGCTGCTGACAGAGGACGAGCGTGCTCGTTTGCAGGCCTTCAGATTTGAAAGGCTCCGACACGAGTATCTGACGACTCGCGCCCTGGTGCGTACCGCGCTGTCGCACTATCATCCGATTTCTCCCGAGGCCTGGCGTTTCACTTTGAACGCATACGGCAAGCCAACTGCTGACGCTGATTGCGCCATGCAGTTCAACTTGTCGAATTGCCCGGAACTTGTGGTTTGTCTGATTAGCCATGGAGCGGAAGTGGGCGTGGACGCGGAGCCATGGGCGCGAGCGAAAGAGATTGCCGAGGTTGCCCATACAGTGTTTTCGCCACTCGAGCTGGAACAACTCGAGACACTTTCCGGGCCGGAAAAAGGGGATCGCGGCGTGTCGTTGTGGACATTGAAGGAGGCCTACATCAAGGCGCGGGGCATGGGAGTTTCACTGCCGTTGAAGAAGATTTCCTTTGTCTTTGGTGGAGCGGAAGGAATTCACCTGGAACTGGATCCGTGTTTGAACGATGAGTCGGAACGTTGGCAATTCTGTCAGCTTGATCACGCGGGGCACCGCATTGCGATGATGGTGGAGAGGACGGCAGGGCCGGAGTTGGAGGTGCTGGAAATGCGACCTCTGCTGGCAGAGTCCACGAAGCTCTCTGATGGCGTGGTGCGATGGTATCCCTACTGCTGAACAGGGGATCATGGATGCGAAGGCGGCCGCGGCGAAAATGTTACGACGGCAGAAGAGGTTTGAGCTGCCTCACAAAGGTCTCGACGTAGGGGTCAAAGAGCATTGACATGTGACCTGTATCGATGTCATGAATCTCCAGGCCGCCTCCCGCAAGTTGACTCCATCCAAGGGTCGGGTCCTCGCGCTTGCCAAGCACCTCAGGACCGCGATCCACTGCCCGCATGAGCGTGATCTTGCCTCCGTAAGGATGGAAGGTGTAGCGGGTCAAGGCTTGCTTGTGAGCCTCCTCCATTTGGAAATAATGAAGGTGAACAGGGAGTTGNNAATTGGCGAAGCAGATTGTCGCCCCAGTACACTCTCTTGACCGCGGTCTTTTTCTTGAGAAAGGCAATTCCTTGTCTTCGCAGGCCGGCGAGGAAGCCCGCAGCCCGCTCTATGGCATCTACGCGCTGTTCGTTGCCAGGAATTGCGGTGTCAAATAATACAAGCAATCTTGGCTCCGCGCCTCGCGCATAAAGCTGCCTCGCCATCTCAAATGCAACGAGTCCACCAAAGGATGCTCCTCCGATGAGATAAGGGCCTTGAGGAAAGAAGGACTGCATTTCTTTGACGTACGTGGATGCAAGTTCCTCGATGCTGGTTTGGCGAATATCCGTCTGAGAGATAAGTGGAGATTGGAACGCGTAGAAAGGTTGGTTGGATCCGAGAGCCCTGGCTAACTGCTCATAGCAGATGACGTCTCCCCCTACTGCATGGACGCAGAAGAGAGGCGTGCGGGAACCGTTCGGTTGAATGGGTACAAGGGTGGACCACGCTTTCGGTTCCGAGGTTGCCGGCAGCTTTGACTTACGAACAACTTCAGCAAGTTTACTAACGGTGCGCGCCTCAAAGAACCTGTCCAGAAACTAAGGGGATCGGCGCAGGAGCATGTGGGCGAATGCGATATGGATCATGGATTCTGTCGAGGTATGACGAAGTTCGTAGTCTTTGCTGAGACGGCGTGACCAGTTGAGCCATGCGAAGGTGCGTTCGACGATCCAGCGCTTGGGCAGCACTCGAAACAGGTGTTGTTCGTTGCGTTTTACGATTTCGACGGAGTAGCCGAACATATCTTTGGCCCAGTCGATCAGCTTGCCTGTGTAGCCGCCATCAGCCAAGACAGTGGTGATCGAGTCGAAGCGGCAGAACAGGCGCATCAGCACGGCACGGGGCGCCACACGGTCCTGGATTCCTGCTGAATGCACGATCACCGCCAGCAAGTTGCCTTGCGTGTCTACTGCGATGTGCCGCTTGCGCCCCTTGATTTTCTT
>PLKU01000103.1 GCA_003140705.1 Acidobacteriaceae bacterium | reverse complement strand
GCCGGTTATCTCTGCCTTAGCATGAACTGAGCCTCGCCGGAGCGTGCAACTGAGGTACTTGGATTGCTCAGAACCTCCATGACGCCTCCCACAAGCCAATTTTGGCCTGTGACTGTCTCTGCTCGCTGCCGACCTTACCGAAAAACCCGGTACGGCTGCTGCGAGGCTTCCACGGGATACAGCGGTTTTCGAGTTAGCGTAGACCGAAATCACGGCCAAGGTGTATCTAGCTCTGGGTCTTGTCGAATAGCGCCGTTTTTGAAATGAAGGATACTTTCTTCAGCGGAGAATACAGCCACCTCATTGGTGCCGCCTCAAATTGCGGATTAAGAATAAGATTGGTGCATCTTCTTGTAGCGGAGTGGATTCGCCTTGGCACCAACGCGCATTAAGCACAGGGAGAGTACTAGTCACAAGCGGCCGTAAACGTTCTTAAGAGTGTTCGACTCGGTGAGGGCTTTTGGAATGAGCAGATGGCGTTCGAGATGGAAGACGCCCGTTCTATTCGCGTGCGTCTCCGTGGTGCTCTTGCCCGTACTGGCGGGCGTTTCGGCTGACTGCCAGGCGCCGAGCCGGCCCTCGGCGCGGCTGCCCCTGCTGACGACCACGCGGCAGGCCCATACCCTTACGTATGAGCAGGCGTCGCGAGCCTATCCGGTCCATCTTCGCGGAGTTGTTACCTTCTACGATTCCTACCAGGAAGGAAACCCCGCTCTCTTCATCGCAGACGCGACGGGCAGCATTTTCGTTGGGCTGCCACACGGCCCAATCCTGCCGTTGCACGCGGGTTCCGTTGTGGAAGTTTCGGGTGTCACCGATCCCGGTGGTTTTGCGCCAATCATCGTTAAGCCAGAAATCCGTATCGCAGGAGGAACCCAGCCCCTGCCCAACCCCCTCCGGGTAACCCTGCCCAATCTTTTTACAGGCACCCTGGATGGGCAGTGGATAGCAATCGAGGGCCTGGTTCACTCCGTTGAAACGGATGGGATGCATGTGGTCCTTACGCTGGCTACCGACGACGGCCTGATCACGGCAACCACGGTGAAGCAGGATGGAGCGAACTACACAAGCCTGGTCGATTGCAAAATCCTGATCCCTGCCGTGGCCGCGCCCCTGGTGGATAACAAGAGGCAGATGGTGGGTGTGCGCCTTTTATTTCCCGACTTCAAGGCCATCAAGGTCGAGGAACCCGCGCCCGTCGATTCCTTTGCCTTGCCCCTTCGCCGGCTCAACAGCCTGTTGCAGTATTCACCGGCCACGCCCTTTCAACACCGCGTCCATATTCGAGGACGAGTCACTCTTCACTGGCCGGGACGGACGCTCTGTATCCAGGATGGGGACGATGGACTCTGCGTCCAATCGCTGGATCAAACAGCACTCCAGGAAGGAGAACTGGTCGACGTGACTGGTTTTCCGGCGCTGGACAACTACGAGCCCACTGTGTCCGAAGCGACGCCGCGGCCGGCCGGCAACACTATTGTTGCTACACCCAAGAAGATCACGGCGGAAGATGCGTTCAAAGGCGATCACACCGGAGAGCTTGTCCAGATGGAAGGACGGTTGATTGGCAGAAGTCAGGTGATGGGCGATTCGGCGCTTCTACTGTCATCGGGAGGGATTCTCTTCCCCGCGATTCTGCCCGCGGCGTTCCTCAATCCGGGAAAAGTCCACGGGCCCGAATGGGTAGATGGAAGCACAGTGCTCGTCACCGGAGTCTTTTCAGGAAAAGTTGACGCTCGGCAAATTACACGGAAGGAAGGCATCTCCCGTCTTGAGTCGTTCCAGATTCTGTTGGGGTCACCCAAGGATGTCGCAATCGTCGAAACTCCTTCCTGGTGGACCAGCCAGCATACGCTGATGGTTCTGGGTCTGGTCGTCATTCTGACCCTGGCTGTCCTGTTCTGGGTCGTAGTCCTTCGCCGCCGGGTCGAACAACAGACCCTACTCATCCGCCGCAGTGAAGAAAACTTCCGTCATCTTGCCCAGCATGATGCGCTCACCGGCCTGGTAGTACGCACGGTGCTGCTGGAGCAATTGGAATTCGCGCTCGAAGGGTTCAGTCACAAACAGACGCCATTTGCGCTGCTGATGATGGACGTTGATAACTTCAAACTGGTCAATGACACGCTGGGCCACGCGACGGGGGATGAAATCCTCTGCATCACCAGCAAACGCATCCTGGCTTCAGTACGCGATTCGGATACGGTAGCGCGCATGGGCGGCGACGAATTCACGGTACTGCTCCCAGGTGTACGCGGGATGGAAGAGGCTCGGAAGATAGCCGCGCAGGTGGTGGCGAATGTGTCCACTCCAATCATTATTCGCGGACGCGAGGTGCCGGTCTCGGTGAGCGTAGGTGTCACCGCTTATCCGGACGGCGGCGAGGATGCCTCCTCGCTTCTCCACAATGCAGATATCGCCATGTACCGTGCAAAAGTACAGGGCCGGAATCGCTACCAGATCTTTTCGCCGGACATGGCTATGGCAGGCGCAAACAAACTTGAACTTAAGATGGCCTTGAGGCGCGCCCTCGACAACCGAGAGTTGGAACTTCTGTACCAGCCCATCGTCAACGTCAAGTCAGGTGAGGTGAGCGGACTGGAAGTGTTGTTACGCTGGCGAAATGAAAGATCAGGCTTGCTGATACCCAGCGATTTCCTCCCGCTCGCAGAGGAGACGGGTTTGATCGTCCCTATTGGTGAGTGGGTCCTACAGGAGGCCTGTCGGCAGGTGAGTTTGGTGGAGAAGCGTCTCACCCGGAGCTTTCTTCTCGCCATCAATGTCTCGCCACGTCAAATTCAACAAGACGGTCTACCCCACACGATTCGGATGGCTCTTGCCGCTTCCAACCGGGACCCGCGCTACCTTGAACTGGAGATCACGGAGAATGCGCTCATCGGCAACGCGTCACAGACCCGGGAGATACTCAATCAAATCCGCGCTCTCGGAGTGGGGATCGCGATCGACGGCTTCGGGAGCGGATTTTCGAGTCTTGCCTATATCACCAGGTTCCGTGTCGATCGCATCAAGATCGATCGGTTATTCGTTCAAAACTCCGTAACCGACAAGAATAGCGAGACCGTAACCCGCGTCATTATTGCCATGGCGCACGGACTGAATATTCCCGTGGTTGCCCAAGGCGTCGAAACCGAGGCGCAATACGACTTTGCCAAGGCAGCGGAATGCGATACCGTCCAGGGCTACTATTTCTCCCGGCCAATTGCTGCTGCCCAGCTTGAAGATGCCCTTTCGTCCATGAAAATGCACGCCTCGCACGAGTAATCTCGCCGTGTGCTCAATCTCGCGCTCGGACTTCCTATCAGTTGGCGCCCGCTGGCGTAAACAGCGAGAGGCGCTCGGTGATAGTCCTGTCGGTCCTCCTCTGCGGGTTCCGGTTGGATTGTCGCCAAATCGACAGTCGCCAGATCGTCAGCTGCCTTCCACGTCCATGTACAGTTGGGATGTATCGCTCAGGGCCTGCTGCAACACCTAGCCATCAACCACACTGCTGCAGTCTGGCGCTTGTTCCGAAGCTGGCTCCGCACCATGAACCGGCACTGCCGCCTTCCAAACTGGTTGCTGCAAACGCACTGCGTTCCGCCATCCCCGAATTTTTCATGTCTTCGGATATCGACCCAACCCTCAGGAAAATCCTGAACCTCTACAGACGCACTGATATTCAACGGGAGTCAGGACAAGTGGCTGCGTAATGGGTGGCAAGAACTGAGCACTGTCCAGTAAATGAGCCCATCGGATTAAATCAGAGAAGAAGTCTGTCGTTGTTTTCTTCAGGGTTCCGAAAGGCTTGTCGCCGACTCTTCACCAACCGTGGCCGGTGCCTGCCTGGGACCTTGGGAAGCCCGAAAACAGGGTTCGGGACGGAATGCCGGTCAACCGCTCGGGGTCCAGAAATCGCGGAAAGCAGTCGGAAAGCCGGTCGGGTCGAGGACTGGCGCGGTATTCCGAAGGTCGAGCCTAGCTGTTGCTCCCCGTTTCCTCTGGGAGTGCCTCAATAGCCAAACCATGAGTCCGTTTCCAGCCCCCGCCACATCGCACCCAGCGTGCAGATTTCCCGCACTGGGCTGGGGTGAACCCCTCGGTTGACCCGGCCTGCGGGCAGAATGGGGATTCATCGGCCTCCGCGAGGGCGCCACGCGACCTTGGTTGTAGAATCGGACTGTCCCTGCTGTCGGAGCATTCGGCTTCATCGCTGAACGAGCCGTTGCGCATCAGACCAGGAGAGAACAACCAGGCCGGATTTTCGAGGTTGGAGATTTGAGCTTCATCGCAACCGGTCCACACAACGTGCGGCCTTCACCTCAAGCCAGCGCCCGCCGGCGTATTCGGATTACGCACGCATTCGTCGCGGCGCTCCTGTGCTTGTCGATTCCGCCGGCGGTTGCACAGCACCCTTCCGGGCAACCATCGGACGGGTTGACGATCCAGGGAACCGTCCTTGACGCGGCCGGCAAGACGGCCGCAGATGCTTTGGTACGGCTCGAGCAAAAGGGTGTTGCTGGCGCCGTGGAGACGAGGACGAATGCTGCCGGGGCCTTTGCGTTTTCGGCCCTGAAAGCCGGCAGTTACGCACTCAGCGCAGAGAAGTCCGGACTGCGCAGCCGTGTCGCAGACGTCGTTGCTTCGCCCCAGGGAGACCCGACGCAGGTTCGTCTGGTCCTCGGGGATGCGGGAGGCGGCCCTTCCGATCCCGGCGCATCCCGATCCTCCGCAACCCAGGCAATGGAATTTGAAGACAAGCCGAATTTCACCATCGCGGGAGTGACGGACTGGACTGCGGCGGGTGGCCATGGATCGGATTCCAGTTTGCGCACCAGCGAAGCCCTGGTGCGGGAAACGGTCACGCTCAAGCCGCAAGACGGTGTTGAACGCGCGGCAAGTTCAAGCAGCTCCGGCAGCGAATCCAATGATTCTGAAGGCAAGCTGCGCGAAAGGCTTGCCGGCGCCCCAGGGGACGCAGAGGCAAACCACCGGCTCGGCAAACTCTATCTGCTGGCCGGCAGATATGCGGAGGCTATCCCGCTGCTCAAGACCGCCTGCACTCTGGATCCCGGGAATCAAGAGGATGAGTTCGACCTGGCGCTGGCTTTCAAAGGAGCCGGCGATCTCGCGCAAGCCCGCCAGCACGTTCGCCAGCTGCTGGCGCAGGGAAAGACCGCGGAATTCGACAGGCTCGCGGGAGAGCTTGACGAGGCGCTGGGCGATCCTCTGGCCGCCGTCCACGAATACGAGCTGGCAGTGCGCATGGACCCCAGCGAGCAGAACTACTTCGAGTGGGGCTCCGAGCTGCTGGTCCACCGCGCCGTATGGCAAGCACAGGAGGTTTTTCAGCAGGGGGCTAAGGCGTATCCAAAATCAGCCAGAATGCTGTCTGCGCTGGGCGCGGCTCTGTTTGCCGGCGCTCGCTACGATGAGGCAGCCCAGCGTTTCTGCGATGCCTCCGATTTGAATCCGGCAGACCCCGAGCCCTACATCTTCATGGGCAAGATTGAGATGGCCGCGCCCAACCCGCTGACCTGCGTCGAGCAGAAGCTGGCGCGGTTTGTCGACGAGCAGCCGGGAAACGCTCTGGCCAACTATCTTTACGCGATTGCTCTCTGGAAAGGACAGGAGCAGTTGGCCGACGAGCGGGTTGTGCAACGGGTGGAATCGCTGCTGTCTCAAGCGGTCGCCATCGACGCCAAGTGCGGCGATGCTTACCTGCAACTGGGAATTCTCTATGCCTCGCAAACTAACTACCAGAAGGCGATTAGCTTCTATGGAAAAGCAATCGAAGTTAGTCCCCAGTTAGCCGATGCTCACTATCGGCTGGGAGTTGCTTACGATCGACTTGGCGAGCCTGACAAGGCCCAGAAGGAATTCCAGCTCCACGACGAAATTAAGAAGCAACAGGCTGCTGCCATCGAGCAGGAGAGGCGCGAGGTAAAGCAGTTCCTGGTTGTTGTCCCAGGGCAGCCGACTTACCCGCTCACCCATTGAAGATGTATGCGGGCAGATTCATCCAGCCCCGGAGCACCGGCTGGTGATGCGGCAAGTTGAATGGGCGATTGATTCAGGCATCTGCTGAAGGTACGCTATGCCGGCCCCGGTTTGAGCGTTGCAACGATGCCATCCCCCTCGCGAATGGTCAGGATTTGGTTTGCCTTGACCTGCTTGAATAGTTCGATCTTCTGCGTGGTCGGCCACTTTACCTCGATCAAATCCACCGTCTCCGCCTTACCCAGCCCGAAATGAAGGCGCAAGTCGCTTTGTGACATGACGCTGGTGCCGCTGTGCACCTCATCCATCTGGGTATGCTTGCTCGTGGTAACCCGCACCCGCGCTCCAATGGCGGTGCGATTGCACTTGGTCCCCAACAGTTTGATCTTGATCCAGTTCTGCCTGTTGCCCCCATCATTGCGGAGAAGCGAAGGCAGATCGTTCAGATTCAAGACCACAATATCCATGTTGCCGTTGTTGTTATAGTCTCCGAATGCGGCGCCGCGGCTGGAAAAGCGCTCATTGATGCCGGGGCCCAGATCCGGAGAAACGTCCTTGAAACGCCCATTGCCGAGGTTCTTGTAAACAATTCTCGGATTCTTGAAGGACTCGCCGAAGTTGTAGGCGTCAACTTCCGGATAGACGTGCCCATTGACCTGAATGATGTCCGGCCAGCCGTCATTGTCGTAGTCAATGAAGCCGCAGCCCCAGGCGACGTAGCGGTTGTTGATGCCGACGCCCGAGGCAAAGGAGACATCGCTGTAGGTTCCGTCGCCGTTGTTGTGGTAGAGGTTGACCGTGTCGTCCACGAAGTTGGTCTTGAAGATATCGAACCAGCCGTCGCAGTCGTAGTCGGCCACGGCCAGCCCCATGCCGGCCTGCTCATGTCCGTCGTCGTTGTAAGCGCAGCCCGCCATGACGGCCACATCGGTGAACGTGCCGTCATGATTGTTGTGGNNCCGTTGTTGTGATAAAGAATGTTTGTGTCGCCGGGAAGGCCGCGCGGGCCGCACATGATGGGAACGCCCTTCCACTGGCAATAGCTCATATCGCTGGCGGAGGGAATCTTGTCCGGATCCAGCTGGATGTAGTTACACACAAAAAGATCCAGGTGGCCGTCCCGGTCATAATCTAGAAAGGTGCAGCCGGAACCCCAGCGGCCTTGCTCCCGATAAAGCCCGGACTTGTGAGTTACATCGGTAAAGGTTCCGTC
>PLKU01000456.1 GCA_003140705.1 Acidobacteriaceae bacterium | reverse complement strand
TCCTGAATATCGGCCACATTGATGCCCCAACGCCTGGCGGCTTTGCGGTCAACCTTCAAGTCAAGGTTGGGCTGGCCAACGATGCGGAATATGCCCAGATCTTCAACTCCTTTTACCGAGGCCANNCCATGTTGTCGGAGATGGGCTGGGAGTAATTCCAAATGACGCCTGGAAACTTCTCCAGTTCATTGTCGATGGCAGTAACCAATGCGTCCTTGTTCTGGTGGAAGAATGGACGCCATTCTTCTTTCCGCTTCAGGTCAACAAAGTATTCGGTATTGAAGAAGCCGGCGGTATCAGTACCGTCGTCCGGCCGGCCAGTCTGGCTTACGACCTGCGTAACCTCGGGAAACGATGCCATCACGAGGCGCGCCTTATTGGTGAATTCGATGCTGGCTGTAGGGCCTTCACTAGGCGGCAGCGTTCCACGCACCCAGATGGAGCCTTCGTCCAGATGGGGAAGGAACTCCGAGCCGATCGGTCCGCCGAATGCAAGATAGATGGCGACGGCGAACAACGCCGTGGCAATAGTTAATGTTGTACGCCGGTGCTTTATGGCCGCGCCGACTGCGGTGCGATAGTGGCGAGTCAGCCACACCAAGATGGGGTTGTGCCACTCCGTGGCGCCCTTGCGAAAAAGAATGCTGGCCATCACCGGAGCGATAATAATTGCAAAGACGAGCGCGCCAATGAGGGCAAAAGAGACAGTCCACGCCATTGGCTTGAAGAGACGGCCCTCGACTGCCTGGAGCGTAAAGATCGGCAGGTACGACGTCACAATAATACCGCGCGCAAAAAAGACAGGGCGCTGTACCTCGAGAGCGGCGTCTCGAATCTTTTCCCAAGGAGCGTGGGTCTCGTTCTTGTTGCCCAGATGGCGAACCATGTTTTCGATCATGACAACAGACCCGTCGACCAGCATGCCGAAGTCGAGCGCTCCAAGGGAAAGCAGATTCGCTGGAATATGGCTGAGGTCCAGACAAATCGAGGCAAACATCAGGGCGAAAGGGATTGTAAGCGTCACGATGATGGCGCCGCGCACATTCCCCAGAAAGAGAAACAAGATGATCGCCACCAGGATCATGCCTTCTGAGAGGTTGTGCTCCACAGTTTCAACGGTGTATTTGACGAGCTTTGAGCGGTCAAGAAATGGCACGATTTTGACGCCCTTTGGGAGAATACCGTCATTCAGCTTGTTCACCTCCTGGTGGATGCCTTCCAGAACAGGATCTGAGTCTGCACCCTTCTGCAGAAGCACGATCCCCTCTACCGTGTCGGGATTGTCGACGATTGATCCATCAGCGCGATGCGTAGCTTTCCCAATCTGACCAAGCCGAATCTTGGCCCCCTGGGTAACTGTGGCGATGTCCCTGATCGAAACGGAGGCGCCGTTCTGAGCCTTGACGGCTGTGTCCTCGATATCCTGGATGCTGGTGTATAGGCCAGATGACTGCACATTGATCTGCTGCGCACCTTGCTCGATGAAGCTACCACCCGCATTGGTGTTATTGTTCGCAATCTGCTGCTCAACCTGGCTAATGGAAAGTCCGTAGGAGACGAGTTTTTCGGGATCGAGCTTGATTTGATATTCCTTGGTTGGTCCACCGAAGCTGGAAACATCTACGACCCCTTTGACTCCTTTGAAGGACTTTTCGAGCAACCAATCTTCAAGCGACTTATCCTCCATCACATCGTAAGAGGGGTTGGAGCTTTCAATGGTGTACCAGTAGATCTGCCCAACCGGGCTCCAGTCAGTGCCCATCTGCGGAACAAGATTGGCCGGAAGGCTGACCATGCTCAGCCTCTCCAGAACATGTTCGCGATTGACGTCACTGGTCGAGTCGTCGTCAAAAACCAACATCAAACTGGACAAACCAGCCAGCGTCGTAGAGCGCAGATGAGTGAGATGAGGAATACCGGCCATTTGAATCTCGACCGGCACCGTAACCTGGCGCTCGATCTCCTCGGCGCTGCGGCCGGGCCACTGTGTGATTACCTGTACATAGTTGTTGGCTACGTCAGGGTAGGCTTCAATCGGAAGGGCGCGGAAGCTGATGACTCCCCACACGGTGAGCACAACCGCCCCGCTGAGCACCAGCCACCGGCTCTTAAGCGCGAAGTCAATGAGTGCCCGAATCATCTATTGGTTCCCCGCGGTTTCAAGTAAGAGGGCATTGGAAACCACTTCCTGGCCCGGTGCGATTCCAGAGAAGAGTTCTTGTTTGTTACCTGGCAGCATGTTGCCTGCACGGACCTCGACACGTCTGAATTGATTACCACCCGCCGGAACAAAGACCCAGTCCCTGTCGTGCAGGTGGAGAATCGCATCGGCCGGAACAGCGGCAATGGTTTCTCTCGTGCTGCTTGTAAATGTGGTGGTGCCGAACATGCCCAGCTTCATGAACCCGGGATTGGCAACCTCGATGCGTACCTTTGCAGTACGAAGGTTGGGGTCAAGAACTGGACCAATGTTGCTGATGCGGCCATTCAGTGTTCGGTCGGGATAGGCATTCAGCTTGATCTTGGCTGCCTGCCCCAATTTGAGCTTGGGAATGTCATTTTCATAGACATCGCAAAGAATCCAAACATTGGAAAGGTCAGCAATCGTAAACGCAGTCGCCGAGCCGGAGAGGTTCACGCCGGCAGCAGCCGCCAGTGTGACGTTTTGTGCAATAATGACGCCCGAAATCGGCGCGAAGACATTCACCACGCCGCTTGGATGGTCCTTGTCCACGCCAAGCGTCTTCAAGCCTTCTTCAGCAGCAGTTAAATCCGCTTGCGCATCATTCTCAATGTCTTCGGCTTGCTCAAGCATGGATTGAGCAATAGCGCCATGTTCGTAAAGACTTTGCGCGCGCAAGTATGCCTTGTTCGCAAGCTTCTCGTCGTTGTTTGCCTTCAGATAGACATTGAATGCGCCTGCAACATCAGGACTCTGGACTTTCAGCAACAGATCACCCTTCTTGACGAAATCGTCAAGCCGCGCCTTGATGTCGACCACGCGCCCATTGGCCAGTGAAATGACTGGGATTTCGCGCGCAACGTCTGGGAAGACCGCGCCTGTGACATTCAACTCGGATGACACCTCCCGTCGCTCTGCGGCCACGACTGGAAATTGTTCAGGCTTATCAACTGACAACAAACTCATGTTGCCGGTTTGAACAACCGGAGCCGGAGGCGGTGCGCCCTCCGCACCAGATGTCTCTTTCTTGCATGCCGTCATGCAAGAGAGGGCAGCAAAGCAGCCGATAGTTATCAAGAGGTATTTGAGTTTCATTGGATCACCTCGAAGCCTTTGTCACGGTAGATATCGCCTATCGCACCAGCAGGGGTAGACTCAGACGGGAATACTCGCTTCATGTGCCCCCTTGCGCCGTGATCTGCACGGCGGATACAGAAATTACTTCAGTCAATTGAGGTAAGGAGAACGGCTGGTCAGGCAGCTGGAGGGGGCCGGTTTTGGATCGACTCCATCGCAGGGATATTCACCCGCTGCGCGAAGAAGTGACCCGGCAGTGCTGGGCGCACCAGGCCGGTGCCAGGATCCGCAAAAACAGGCAGTGTAAACTCCGCACCCGAGTGCGGCATCAAGTGGGCATTCGAACAGACGTGATCCTTCCGCTGGCAAGACGCTGTCTCAGCGAAATTCTGGGCTTCCAACAAGTCGTCGGTCACCGAGATCACAGGAAAGATGATGAGCAATACCACCGCAAGGGCAAGTAATTGCGTCTTGCGGCTTACTCCATCGCGTCGAGCATGGCGCAGCCACAGCCAGAACATCAGCGTGGCCAGCAACATCCAGATCAGATTGAGCGTCAGCTCCATGTTCGATTTCCTTCATTATACGGTAGCATCCGCCAGCCAGTTCCCAGCTGATTATTAAAAATGCCAGATCAAATCTGCCGCGATAGTCAGCGATTGAGTCTTTGCCCCGATGCTCTTCATAGTCAGCGCCGAAGCCTGACCGATTGGGGCATTCTGCAATGCTGAAACCGACGACCCCGGTTGAATGTCAAGCGCTCGCAATCCGTAAGGACTGAATGCGTGCGTATAACTTAACTCCGGACGGAAGGTCACAGTTGATCCCGCCCAAAAATCAAAGCCCACCATATGTTCTTCGTAGATTCCGGGAGTGCCTGTGCGTTGTCCCTTGATGTCGTCTACAATCTCGCTTCGAATATTGAGCGAGGCCGTGTTATTCCAGAAGTTATGCTCGACGTAGTTCGTGATAGCCCACTCCGGCGCATAGCAATAAGTTGCGCGTTTGCCAGTAAAGAACGTGTTAGGGTTTTCACAAACCGCGCCAAAATTCAGCGTCGAAGGCGTTGTGGGCGCGCTGCCCGGACCACCGGGAAAGAGAAACCGATTGTTGCTTACGTTCTCGGGCCACGGCGAATTCAGACTGTTATAGGGAACGCCCGTATTGATCCACCACATATTCGGCGTTTGCCGCATGTACTGGTACCATGCCTCGGTATCTGTGTGCCAGTGCGGGCTGATGCTGTGATACCAGGTCTCATAGAAGGCAGTAAGGTTATTGTACGCATACTTGCCGTCGTTGATGGTATTGTCGCAGGTGCTAAGCACGTCGCCACCCTTGCTCCAAGTATAAACAATGCACACGTTACCTGTAAGCTTCGCATCGGTAGTCCAAGGTGCCGTGTCGCAACTGCCTGATATACCGCCCTGTATTGTCCAATGGTCGTCAACCTTCACCGTCAGGTTTGCGCCAACCATTGTGTAGCAATCGTAGGTGTAGAGAATCGAGTGCGAGTAGGTGTAATTATTCGGCGCAAGCTGCGCTTCAATATCGGGGAGCGAAATGTAGCGTCCGATTCGGAGATCCGCCCCCTGGGCAAGCTTCGGAAAGTAAAGGTCCACATACCACATCACAGGGTCGTAGCCATACTGCGCGTTCTTCACGAGCAACTGCTGACTCAGGATCCCGTGCGAGGTGGTATACCGGTAGTCCTGGCCGTAAAGATTAGTCAAGCGAAAGCCCCAGTCGAAATGGTCGGTCTGCGTGGTATCCGCCAGCTTCTCCGTGTAGAGCGCCAACTGATCCAGCACCACGGTATTCGGGAAAACATCGTAAGCAGAGGGGGCGTTTGCCGCGATGCCCTTGCTCGCATTGCCTCGATTATTGGTTGAGCCGTTGGCGCCGATTGACGCCCATCCATACCATTTAATCTTGCTCAGCTTCAGAGGGTCGCCATCTATCGCCGTCTGCAACATGTAAGTCTGGTAGTCGGGTGCGCCGATCTCCTGCGTACCACCGATCGGCCAGTCCGACGCAGGATAGGGTGGCGATGGAATTGGCGGATCAGTACCCCTGCGCTTGGGTGCGTTCGGGTCAGTTGGTGTTATCCCGGTCCAATCGGCAAGATACGCCCAACCCATTCGAGTAAAGAAGCCGGGTGGGGGCTTGAGGGGGGTCGTGGGTGCAACGGCCGGAGCGGAGGGCTGGGGCGGAACTGGGGTTGAAAGTCCCGCGGGAGCCTGCCCACTCGCTTGAACTGCGGCCACATTCGAATTGGGCGGATTGTCCTTGTTGGACGAGGGTTGCTGGCTTGATCCCACCAGTTCTGGACGGGATGCGACACCCGTCGCCGGATCCATTACGGAGGATGATTCGATCTTGTTGGAATTCAATGATGGGATTTGGGCGTGGCAGCCAAGCTGAATTGAGAGGCCGCTGATTGCAGCTCCAGCCACGATCGCCATCCTGATGTGGTTCTTCATTGATACATGCTCTCCGTACTGCATTCTGCGGTCGAGTTATGAAGCAGGACCCGAACGAGTCTGCTACTCCGCTCGCGTATCCACTCGTCTTGCCCATCTCAAATGCACTGTTTCGTAAAAGAATCGTAAAGAAACTTGTAGCAAGTTATAAAGCAACACGTGATGTCAGGCTTAGTGACGACTTTCGCCACTGGCATCGTCTATCAGTTACCTCGCAGCAACCAAATGATTTATGCAATTGATGCTTGATTACATAAGTATTGATTGGCATCCGTAAAGAATGCATGAGGGGACCGATAAGAATGCATGGTGAGAATGCGTATTTTGGCGCACGCTATAACTCCCTCCATGAGCATCGCTACTCGTCACAAGGCAACCGTCTTCAGAATTATGGAGTGGATATCTCAGTTTAAGGGGACAGGTAAGGGCAAAGGCTGACTAAATAAGGGCGATGCTTTTCCTATTCTGACCCAAGGCCAGATACTGAGGCGGCGCCGGAGTTGTTAACAACTCCGGNNCTCGTTGAGTGGACTTTACATTTTTCTATTTTTCTGCCTGGGCGACTAGAACCGAACCATGATCGATACTAGGGTAGTTGTCTGGTTGGTCCGCAGATCGGGCCACCAGATATTAGCCGTAGAGGGACCCGATTTGCTGATCGTGCCGAAGCCCTGGTTGAAGCAACTTGTTTCCGCTGATCCGAGATTGCCGTAACCAAAGCCTGAATCGACATTGGTGCCGGCGCAAACATAATCGGACGGATTGAGGTTGTTACCGCCTGCAGGTGTGATGCCGCCATGACCGGTCCAGTAAGGCACGTTCGAGTAGCGGTACGCTTCTTCCAGCCGGAAGGTGATGAACTGCTTTGGCATATAGTCGAAGGTGATCGTGCCATCGTGCATCTGGGCCTGATCGCCGCCATTCTCGGTGAAGTAAGGGGTGCCCGTGGTAGCCGTCGCTCCGTTGATTGGCGGCAGCAAGGTGAGGTAACGGCCGGGGTTGTTCATCAGACCGCCGCCGAGTGTAACTGCGTAGATGTCCTTGTCAAACCACATGCGCAGGTAGCTCATGGTGCCTAGAAACATCTGCTTGGGTTTGCCATTGGCGCTGTTGTGACAATTGACGCCGCCAGTGTAGAGTGAGCTCGACCCCATCTCTGGCGTGGCACCGATCTTGCTGAACGGTCCACTGGAAGCACCGCCACCGTATTCGCAACCGGCATCGCCGGTGAGTGTGACGGCCATCTTGTCCAGCATGTTTTTGGGTTTGTCATAGAACTTCACCTGCGCGCTGTAATCGGCATGGATACGAGAGCGTGTAGGCGCGCCAGCCTGTTGCTCGCCTGCGTCGTCTTCACCAAGACCGTAATCATTCCACACAAAGTCAAGGTAAGGCTTGGGACGCCACAGAATTTGGCCGCCCAATCCAGGCTTGCCATTGTACCTGGCATACGATTGCCAACCGTTGATAATCCACGGCTCAATCTTCAGGTTCTTTGTGGGCCACCACTGGATACGGAGGCCGTTGAAAAACCAGGGCGTGTTCGACGAAACATACGATGGCTGGTAGGCCCAGTTATCAAAGTTGTAATAGCTGAACAGGCCAATGTAGGNNCATCCCAGTGATAGCCGCCCCATGCCTCAGAGAAATAGCGATAGGCATTCTGCAATTGCCACTGACCGCGGTTATAACTGGAGTCATTGCGCGGAGTGGTTGTGGCAAACAGGCCGTCCATAGTCAGGATGCGTCCGCGAACGTTTTGAATTCGGAAATCGCCGCCAACGCTGACCTGCTCAAGTTGCCACTCGTCGGAGCGG
>PLKU01000342.1:4371-4573 GCA_003140705.1 Acidobacteriaceae bacterium | reverse complement strand
TTCATCGGCCTGGTGATCAACATTGTTGCCGCCGTTTTGTTTGGTCATGCCAACGCGAGCAACTCAGGCAGCATGTTTTTCTATGCAGGGCTTGTGATCTTCGGCGCCGGGATCTTCGACATGGTGGATGGCCGGGTGGCACGACGCAACAACCAGGTCACAGTCTTCGGCTCCTTTTTTGATTCGGTGATCGACCGCTACT
>PLKU01000342.1:0-4336 GCA_003140705.1 Acidobacteriaceae bacterium | reverse complement strand
GGTTCATGGAGCGGCCAGAGCGCGTCGTGCTCATTCTGCTGGGCGCCCTGTTCAACCACTGGGGCGTGATGGCGCCTGTGCTTTGGGTGCTGGCTGCGCTTTCAACCATCACTGTGGTCCATCGAATTACATATACCTACTCAAAGACAAAGCACCTTGCGCCTATAGGCTGACGCGTCCCCGGTGCTTTAGCAGTTCACCGCTACGGCCGAGCAGCCTTCTTTCGCGGGTTTCCATTGCACAAGGAAGCTGGTCAGCGCGGCGGACTCCAAATGGCGCATATCTTCGAACTCCCCACCCTTCTGGCTATAAAGCAGCGTGCCTTTATCGCTCAAAACGGCCAGAGCGGGTACGCCGCGCTTGAGAGGAATCTCGTACTTTTCGGCGATGTCCTGGTTGGCGTCCATGTGGCCGATGTTGACGTCGACGAGGATGAAGTTCGCTTCAAGAAGTGGCTTGTTCCTGGCATCGTGGAAGTAGAGGTCGAGCACCTGGCAGTCGCCGCACCAGTTTCCGCCGAAGTCCAGCAGGACGCGCTTGTGGGTCTGAGCCGCGAGTTTGAGAGCCGCGGCCAGGTCTGCCTTGGCCTGGGATGGATCGGGATATATGTCGCGCCCAGCTGACCGGGCAGTGCCGGCGGCAAAGGTCAGCAATGTGGCAAACGCAAGAACCTTGAGTGTCTTCACGAGAGGAACCCTCCACAACAGTTCACTGCTTTGAGTCTGCCATAAAGGGTCCATGCGGCGCCATTTTCATGCTCCATCCACGGGGCAGGTGGATGTACTCTAACAAGGTGGCAAGCGACCTGCGCAAACGACTGGAATCGGCGGCCTACCCTGACCTGGGGGCGATGATGGAGGGCTATGCACGTGCAGCGGCAGATCTGGCGAAGGGCGAGTTCAAGCAAAAACTGGACTTTACCTCCGAGTCGATCGACGGGCTGGATGAGATTCTGGTGCGTGTGGGCGAAAGCCCTGAGCTCGACCTGGACTTCGAGGTCCGGCTCTGGGGCAGCTACCTGGGCGAAGTGCTGCGGCGGCGCTATGCCGGCGGATGGGAGATGACTCCTTATCCCGGCGGCGCGGTGGCTGTTCCGGCAGTGGAGGTGCGGGGCTCGCGGCTGTTTCCGCTGCTCAAGGTCTATCGCCGCTTGACTGTGGGCGAAGAAGAGGACCTGGGAGCTTTCTTCACCATGGTGACAGAGCGGCTGGGGAAGCCAGCCAAGGTGAATTGACCGTTCCTGCGAGATCCAATGATGACCTTTGGCCCGTAGTCAAAATGCTGCCTCAGCGCGGGGATACCGCTTTGTGCGACAATATCTACGAATCGAGTGCGCCAGCACAGCGCGGCGCGCGGAGGATGAAACAATGGGCGATCTACTTCAGCCGTGGCACCTGGTGGTGCTTGGCGTGGTTGCATTCTTGCTATTCGGTGCCAAGCGGCTGCCGGAGTTGGGCAAGGGGTTGGGTGAAGGTTTGAAAGGCTTTAAGGAAGGCATCAAGGGCGTGTCTGATCCGGCGCCCCCACCGCCAGCTGTACAACAGCAAGCGGCTGCGCCTCCGCCTCCGCCTTCGGCTCCGGTCGAGCCTAAGTAATTTATCGCGTACCGCTCGAGTCTGCGGTTTTATTATTCGCCGCAGTGCAATTGGCGGTTTTGGCGCCCCGGGATGTGATCTTCAAGATTGACGAGAGGCCTGTGCAGATTGCACAGGCCTCTCGTCTGCCCTATATATACCTTGGGATTGGGATACTCGGTGGGCTCAGCTGTGAAAAATCACCCATCAGGGTCAACTCATCGGAAACCTGCTACGGCAGGAGTTTGCGAATTGAGTAGAGGGTGGCCCTGCGGAGGCCGCGTTTCGCGCGGGATCGTAAATTGGGTCGCTTGGCGCCCGGTACAGGGTTGATTACGATCGGCTGCCGTTCACATGCGGTCTTGTAATGCTCGAGGAGTTGGAGGGTTGCAGACTTCCAACCGTGTTGTTCAGCATGGGTTCGTGCGGCGAGCCCAATGGATTCTCGCAGTGAGGGAGAGAGAAGGATCTGCTCAATCCGAGCGATGGCTTCTGGTTCATCGTCGAAGAGAAAGCCGCTGACTCCGTCCTGAATGAGCTCAGGGATGCCGCCAGCTCGAGCAGCTACTACGGGGAGGCCGGAGGACATGGCTTCCAGGATGACAAGTCCCAGGGTCTCGGTCCGGGAAGGCATGACGAATATGTCGCTGGAGGCGTAGGCCTGTGCAAGTTCTTCCCCGTGGAGGAAGCCTGCCATGTGGACTGGTAGACCTGCGAAATGGTGCTGAAGGTGATTGCGGTGGGGACCATCACCGACAAGGGCAAGTCGAGCGCTGGGGTTAGCCTGAAGGATTGGCTTGAGGCGTTCGATCCCTTTTTCAGCGGAAAGACGCCCGACAAAAAGGAAAAGCGGGCTTTCCGGATGACCTTCGGATAGGCGGTTCCGCATTTCTGGGGAAGGCCGCGCGGGCTGGAATCGATGGGTGTCGACGCCGCCGGGCCAGAGCCCGAGGCGTTCAATTCCGTGCTGATTGAGCAAATCGACCATGGCAACTGAGGTACAAAGGTTGAGCGTTGCCCGATTGTGTCGTTTGCGGAGAATGGGCCAGACCCAGGGTTCCATAAACCCGAGCCGATAGTAGTGGAGGTACTTGGGAAGATCAGTGTGGTAGGAGACGACTAGAGGCAGGTGCATCGCTCCGCCATTTTTTCCTCCACCGTAGTAAAGGCCGGCGATGCCGAGGAAGGCTGGATCGGCGACGTGAAGAATATCGGGTTTAAACTCATCAATTACGCGCCGCATTGAGGCGCGAGGCAGGGCCAGGCGGAGCTCGGGATAAAGGAAAAGGGAGTGCCCTTTGATGCCGACGATCCTGGATTCCTGAAAGTGATCGAAGCCGCCTTCCGGGGCAAAGATGAGGACCTGGTGCCCAAGCCTCTCCAACTGGTTAATGGTCTGGCAGAGGGTGGTGACGATGCCGTCCACTTTTGGGATGAAGGTTTCAGTGAAGAGGGCAATACGCATGATCGCGCCAGGTTCATCGATAGGGAATTCAACAAAGAGTAACATGAAGCGCCTCAGGATTGGGGGCGGGATTGGCGCTGGCGAGCGCGGTTGGGAGGGCTTGCAGGACAAGCATTGAACGGTGCAGCAGCGAGCGCGGCAAGGCTACGCTGTCTCGCAGAGGACTCCGCTTGCTGTGATACCGTTTCAATACGGCGTCCCTGAGCCGGGCCTGGGCTTTCGGCCCTCGGCAGATGGCTGCGACTTGAGCAGAATCGGGGGCGGCGCGTGTACCCACAGAATGTCCCAGCAGCCGGAAATGATATCGCCTTCGATGCCCGCGAGCCCGGCTCCCAAGTCTGGGCAGGGGCTTGTAGCCGCCCCGGCTCTTCAATCGCCTGAGACCGGATCGGTTGCCGCGACTGGGAAGCGTGGGCCGCATCGGCTTCCAAGGTGGCTGGAAAAGGCAGAGCTGCTCTTGCGGGTCCTGCTTCGGATGTATATTGGGCTCGCCGTATGCTACGCGCCGTGGTCGCACTTGTTCTGGGACCAGAATCCACTTTTCCTGCAATTCCCCACGCTTTCGATTTATGCCGCGAACGGCGCAGTACGGGGCATCGTGTCAGGGCTTGGGCTCTTGAATCTGTGGATGGCGTTTCGAGACGCGATCCGGCACGGGGCGGATAAAGAATGAGCGACACAGAAACTGGAAACGATGGGGCAGCGGACAGCAAACAGCGGACGGTTCCGGCACCCTTGCAGAAGGCTCCGCTGGCGTACGAGAATCCGACTTTTCTGAACGGGCCGGACGGCAGGTTGATGCGGATTGTGGCTGAGTACCTGGAGCCTCTGGCACGATTTCGGCACGAGCAGATTCAGGACACAGTAGTATTTTTCGGGTCGGCCCGGTTTCGTGGGCGCGAGGAAGCCGATCATGCGCTGGAACTTCTAGACAACACCGGTTCAAGCCAGGCAGCGCCGAGCCATGAGCAGCCGGCGAGTGCGCCAGAGATAGCCGCGGGACAAGCTACGGACTTGCAGCGAAAGCGCGCGGTAGCGGCCGTGGAGATGGCCCGCTACTACGAGGACGCGCGGCGGCTTTCTGGAATGCTGACGACCTGGGCACAGAAGATTCCATCGAAGCGGCACCGGTTTGTGGTGACTTCGGGTGGGGGCCCTGGAATTATGGAGGCGGCCAACCGTGGCGCCTGGGAGGCCGGAGGGAAGACGATTGGATTGAACATACGGCTGCCCTTTGAGCAGGCGCCGAATCCATACATAACGCCTTCACTGAACTTCGAGTTTCATTACTTCTTCA
>PLKU01000545.1 GCA_003140705.1 Acidobacteriaceae bacterium | reverse complement strand
CACTTGTTGAGGCCAATTCCAGGAGGCAACGGAACCCTTCCGACCTGGCAATATTGCTCAACTGCCGAGATGACCGCGACCCGCTAGGACCGCGCAAGAATGCAACGATGAGGCGATTCATTGAGCCCCACCGCCTGATTTCCTCTATAGTCCTTCCACCTCCCGAATGCGCCCCAGGGAATGCAACTTCCATTCCAAATTGAAGGTCGACATGATATATTGACCTCTTCCCTTGAGATACGCGAGGTCGGAGCTGGAGATACCTTGATGTTTAGGCCCCAAGCGCTCGCCCTCATAGCAGGCATCGCTCTTATCGGTTGCTCTTCCGGAGGTTCCTCCGGCGGTGGATCGCAACAGCAGCAGCGCCCGACGGCCAACCCCGGCGCCCCATATACCGGCGAACCAGGGGTTGCAATTCAATTTAATGGGAGCGCATCCACTGATCCTCAGGGCGAAANNCCTGGAACTTCGGCGACAACTCAACGGGCAGCGGAGCCAAGCCATCCCACAGCTACGCGGTCGCCAGCACCTACCAGGTAACCCTTACGGTGACGGACACCTCCGACCTTTCGGGAGCCGCTACTGTCACTGCGACTGTTACTGTCAAACCCCCAACGGCCAACGCCGGAGGACCATACACCGGCATGCCGGGGGCGGCAATTCAATTCACTGGAAACGCCTCCACTGATCCTCAGGGCGAAAACCTGACCTACGCCTGGAACTTCGGCGACAACTCGACTGCCACCGGAGTGCAACCGTCGCACACGTACGCGACAAACGGTAACTACCAGGTATCCCTTACGGTGACGGACACCTCCAACCTTTCGGGAACCGCCACCGCCGCTGCGACCGTCTCGGCCCAACCTCCGTCGGCCAACGCTGGCGGACCGTACGCCGGCACGCCAGGAGCTGCAATTCAATTCAATGGGAGCGCCTCCACCGATCCTCAGAGCGAAAGCCTGACCTACGCCTGGAACTTCGGCGACAATTCAACGGGCGGCGGAGCGCAGCCATCGCACACGTACGCGATAGCCGACAACTACACAGTCTCCCTCAAAGTCACCAACACGTCAGGATTGAGCGCATCCGCCAACACACCTGTGTACGTGGAATCGACGTCAGGTTCATCGATTAGTGGGACGGTGATGAGTGGTACCCAGCCTTTGATCGGCGCGCATGTGTACCTATTCGCTGCCGGCAGCACCGGCTATGGAAATTCCTCGCTTTCCCTGCTCGGTCCATCGCAGACCGGCCTTTTCGATTCCGTTGGCCCGTATATGCTGAGCGACAACGAGGGAAAGTTTACAGTGCCCTCTGGCTTCGGATGCCCGGTTGGCTCGCAGCTCTATCTCTACAGCCTCGGTGGGTCGTTACTGGCTTCGTCTCCCCCCAATCCGGCTGCTGGGATGCTGGCTGCATTTGGGCCGTGCAGTAGTCTGGACTCGGCCACGTCCGTGGTGATCAACGAAGTAACAACGATAGCTGCAGCATTCGCCATCTCCGGCTTCGCAACAGACGCTACTCACATCTCCAGTTCAGGCTCAAATCTAGCCACCGTTGGCGTCGCAAATGCCTTTGCAAACGCGGCGAATCTGGCTTCGCTCTCGTCGGGAACAGCTCTTGCGACGACGCCCGTTAGCAATGGCACTGTACCCCAGCCCACTATCAACACTTTGGCTAACATCCTGAATGCATGCGTGGGCTCCGGCAGTGCAAACTCCACGCAATGTATTACCCTTTTCTCAAACGCGTTGTCGTCCGGAATGACCGGAACTGCCCCGCAAGATACGGCTACAACTGCGATCAACATCGCCCATAACCCCGGCGCAAACGTAACCACCATCTTCGCAATCCAAGCCACAAACGCCCCATTCTTGCCCGATCTCGCTTCCGCCCCGAACGACCTCTCCCTGGCATTAACATTTCCGGTGGGAACTCCGTCAGAACTGTGGGACTCAAGCATCGAGCCTTGGTCGATTGCAATTGACGGTGATGGAAATGCGTGGGTTGGCAAACAGAACCAAAGCGTGGCCAAGCTATCCAGCACCGGGGTGATCCTGGCCGATCTTTCCGGGTTCTCCTCAAGCGAACTCATGTTGTCAAATGCGATTGCTGTGGACAACTCAGGCAATGCCTGGGTTTCCGACGGCGATCTCTACGTAACAAAGGTTTCAAGCGCGGGAGTCTACCTCGGAGACTTCACGAGCCTCATTGCCGATGACTGCGAAAACTGGGGAATCGCCGCCGATGCTCAGGGAAACATGTGGAATACTCTAATCGGAGATACTTGTTCCTCAGTGTCGGAGTACGCAAATTCGGGAACTGTGCTTTCTGGTGAGCAGGGTTTCACAAGCACGAACATGTGGTTGCCGTACGAAATTGCGATTGATGGATCGGGCAACGCGTGGGTGTTGAATGAGGCCACAAATTTTAGTGCGACGCTCACAAAACTTTCCCCTTCGGGCTCCGTGCTTTCGGGGACAGGTGGTTATGTGTTGGATACGGTTTTCGCCGGTGGGCTGGCAATCGACAGATCGGGAAATCTGTGGCTTGCGGATCAGAGCAATACAAAACTCATGAAAGTTTCGAACACAGGAGCGATTCTGGGCACATTCCAGGGGGGTGGATTCAGTTACCCCTATAAGCTGGCGATCGATGGGGCTGGCAATATCTGGGTCGGGAACGCCCCCCATTACGCGGCAGAGGGCTCTGCCAGCGTCTCGGAGTTTACCAGCAGCGGCCTCCCCATCACCGGAGCGAATGGGTATAACGCTGGGGGTGTGGTCAATTATCCGTCTGACTTGGCGATCGACGGATCAGGAGATGTGTGGATCACACCAGGATTTAGCGCTAACTACGACGGTCCTTATGACTCGTTCGTGATTGAGTTGATCGGAGTGGCCGTACCAGTCATTACCCCCATCTCAGCGGGCTTGCCACAGAATCCGACCTCAGACGGGTCAAGCCTCCTGGGAACACGACCGTAGGCAATTCCACCAACTGCTCAAGTCAAGCGCGGTCAGATCAAGCCTATGGTGATTGCGCTGCTTCTCAACGCGGCATTCTGGCCGGCGCCCGAGCGACCCCAGCAAGAGCAGTCAAATGTTGATAACTGGGCTTTGCACTAGTTGAGACCAAAAGGCTTCGCTCTTGGCGGAGCGGTCCGATGAGAGCCTGCCCTCGAAACGCGCTTTGGGCTGTTGAGGCCAGTTGAGACCGTCTTCCGAATTGGCAGTAACACACAGGCTTAAGGCTTCGGTGCTTCCGTTTGTGTTGCGGGGGACGGCTTGCTCTCATCCTGCCTGCTCACTTCGTGCACGGTGATTGACATCTCGTGATTTCCCTCGACAAGTTCCAACCCCAGAGTGTTTTTGAGGACAATGTTCAGGCTCTCAACGTCTCCTCCGGCAACTTTGAACCGTGCGTCGAATCTTCCATCAATGCCAGTCTCGTTGACTACGGGGTTCTCCAATCCTGTTGTCAGCACATAGGCGAGGTCGTCCATTGTCCCGTTCATCAGGATGAAGGTTCCGTGCCAGTAGCCTCGCTTGCCCTTACGTGTCGAAGCCGATGGGCTGAGCAGCTTCTTGCTCGCGTCGGTTGCCCTGAGAATGTACGCGCTCTTGGTCACGGTCTTCGGCTGTACCTGCAAATGCAATCCGGAGAGGACGGCTTCCTGGACGACCGAAGTGATCACGGAATTGGGCACATCAGCGAAATTCATGCGGAGGTCGTAGAGCCCGTCCGGCAGCGTACCCACCAGGACATACCGATCCGCGAATACGTCGAATGCTTCGGCGACAAGGGAATCTGCATCCACTCCAAGAAGATCTGTGCCGGTCGGCGGATGATTTACCCTTGTCAGCTTTGCATCGGGTGCGGCCTTGCTGAGGGACACAGCGAACAAAGGATGGGTTGCGGCATCCGTGGCGGCGGCGCCGCCCGCCGCGATGGTTTCCATCGTCGGCTTGAACGTCACGCTCTTTCCTTCCGCCACTGCCTGTAGATCGACGGCGCTCACCGAATCGATCTCCGTCACCGCGACAATCTTTCCGCCTCCATCCACGATGATGGTCGTCGGCCATGACTTGACTCCATACCATGCAAGGACCCCGCCTGACGTGTCGATTCCGACCCATCCGGCCATCTTCTTCTTGGCCAGAAATGCCTGTATTGCCTTCGGATCTTCATTGTCGATGGAGATGAACTGGAATTTCGCCGGGTCGAGCGACTCCACAAGATGATTGAGGTGGGGAATGCTCGCCACGCACGGGGAACACCATGTGGCCCAGAAGTCCAGTACCACGACCTTGCCCTTCAGGCTTGCCCAGTCTGCCCGCGCCCCCAAAGGAGCTTGCAGCAACTGAGTAAAAGCCAAAGGCGGAGCGGGCGTGCCTTTTTCAGGATGCGCCCAAATCGAAACTGTTCCAAGCAGAACCGCGACAAACGAAATTGCGCCGTCTCGCAAGGCTGAGCGGATATGCACACATCCAAAGGTCAGTTTCATGTGTCCCTCAAGTATTAATTAGCACACATAATTCGCCTGAAGTCGATCCAATGGGGAGCTGATCATCCTCAATTCAAGCAAAATCGAGAACTACTAATCGAGTAATTCAGGCAGAGAAATCTAAGCGTTCCGAGTTGCGGGCGGATTGCCGCAAATTGGAGACCCCAGAGGTCACTTGGCGATAACTGATTGCATGACAGCGTCGGATCCTCCGACATGAGTAGACTGGTTGCTGTGAAACGACCAAGAGCTCGGGAGGAAAGGAGCCGAGCATGATGAT